>CACZVX010000020.1:0-31893 GCA_902784755.1 uncultured Prevotellaceae bacterium | reverse complement strand
AGTTCGCCGCCGGTCAGCACATAGTCGCCCACGGATATTTCTCGCGTTATCAGATGGTCTCTCACTCGCTGATCCACACCCTTATAGTGGCCACATAATATAATAATGTTCTCTTTCAATGAGAGGTCGTTGGCCACATGCTGGTTGAAAGGCTCCCCATCAGGAGACGTGAAGATCACCTCATCGTAGTCGCGCTCGGCCTTTAATGCCGAGATGCAGCGGTCGATGGGTTCTATCTGCATCACCATTCCTGCGAAGCCACCATAAGGATAGTCGTCCACACGGCGCCATTTGTCGAGTGTGTAGTCGCGAAGGTTATGCAGATGAATCTCTGCCAGTCCTTTCTTTTGTGCCCTTGCCAGGATGCTTTCGTGGATGAAGCCCTCAATCATCTCAGGCAACACGGTGATAATATCAATTCTCATATTGGCTACAAAATTACAATAAAAATCTGATTAAGCGAAAAGAATGTTCTTTTTCTTTTGCCGTTTCAGAATTTATCTCTACATTTGTAGAATATTTTTACGACTATGCTTAAACAACTATTTCTCTTGGCTTTTGGATTCCTGAGCGGCAGTATAGGGGCACATTCAACTTTAGCAAGTTGACGGGTTATGAGGTTGTGAGGCTATTTTGCGTCAGACAGTTTCAGGGAAGCTTCCTTATAGGCGTCCATAATTACGGTTGGACGATGGTTACGGAATGCACCTAATTTATAATGTCCTTCCAATTCAGGTGCCCAATAGAAAACGCCTTTACAATGCCCTTCCGTCTGGTTCACGGAAGCCTCTATTAAGTCGGAGAGGAATTTCTTTCCTTTTTCGGGTTCATCTGCATTATAGCCAGTTTCCACAATCATCAATTCTTTTCCGTATTCCCGGTAAAGTTGACAGATATTGGCAATGGCTTTATCAAGGGTTTCCTGATCCGATTTTGTCAGTCCCGCTTCAATGTCCCAGTAGGGATAGACGCTCAAACCGATCATATCGTAGCGTGATTTATACTGTTTCAGTCCGTTAAAGATAAAATGATAACGCTTGATGTCGCAGCCACCATCGAGATGCACGATACAAATGGCTTTGGGATAAACCTTTTTCACAGCTGCATAGCCAGCATCTGACAGACCTGCATATTGTTTCATGTTCTTTTCCGCACGGCCCATATCCCAAAGGAAACCGTGGGTCGTCTCGTTGCCTACCTGCACCCATTTCACATCGATGTCATTGTCTTTCAATAGTTGCAAAGTCTCTCGAGTGTGTTTTGCCAGCGCCTTTTTCATCTGTTTATAGTCCAACTCTTTCCATGCCTCGGGGATATTCTGTTTGGCAGGATCTGCCCACCAATCGCTGTAATGGAAGTCAATCATAATAGCCATGTCGTGGGCCTTTGCCCGCTTCGCCAGCACCAGAACGTCTTCCTTATTGCAGAATCCGTCTTTAGGATTTACCCACACTCTTAAGCGGACGGCATTGAGTCCGTAATCTTTCATCAGTTGGGTATTCTCCCGCTTTTCACCTTGTGCATTAAAGAGTTGGCCTCCATGAGCTTCCAATGCTGTTGTTCCGCTAATGTCTGCTCCAAGCCAGAAAGGTTCTTGGGCAAAAACACTGGTAGCTATCATCACAGCCATGCATAAAATATAGTTTTTGAATGATTTCATATGATTGACAGATTATTGTTTAATTAGTTGTTGTGGACAAAAGTAAATAATTTTTCCGAAATAAAAAAGAAATGTTATTGATTTGTTTTTGTTTCCGATAATTATTTCGAAATGAATCTTAATTGAATTATTGGATAGTTAATTTTGATTTATTCTTTTTGTGTTTTCCTTCTATTTGTTTTGAAAAGCGCCATTATTTTAGTTATTTTGCAAAAGAAATCAAAAGAATCATGACTACAAACTACAAATTATCTTATCTCAGTATCGTCTACATTGCATTTTTGGCGGCAGCCTTTAGTATGTTGTTTTCTGCGCTAACTTCCTGCGGAAATAGAAAGGACTCACAAAGGGGAAAGATGGCTGTTGTTATTTCCACCATGAACAATTCATGGTTTGTGGTGCTTGGACAAACAGCTAAGGCTAAGGCAGAGGAACTTGGTTATGAGGTAGTTATATTTGACTCACAAAACAATCCCTCGAAGGAGGCCGAACATTTCGACAATATTATTTCTTCGGGTTATGATGCCGTGCTTTTCAATCCTACTGATGCCGAAGGTTCTACAGTGAATGCCAAGTCAGCGATGCGGTCTGGTATTGCAGTCTTTTGTATGGATCGTGAATTGAATGATCCGGAAGCATGCGTAACACAGATATTATCAGACAACTATTCGGGCTGTATCGCATTAGGCCAGTATTTTGTGGAAAAGCTTTCAGACCAATCGCATAGTAATCAGATAAACTATGTGGAAATTTTAGGCATTGTAGGTGATAACAATACCTGGGCTCGTTCCCGCGGTTTCCATTCTGTGGTTGACTGCTTTGGTAATTTCCACATGCTCGCACAGCAGACAGGTGAGTTCGATCAGAACAAAGCTATGGAGGTGATGGAGTCGATGATGCAGGCACACCATGACATTCAGGCCGTTTTCTGTGGCAACGATGCGATGGCTATGGGTGCCTATCAGGCTATACTTGGAGCAGGGAAAGCTGGTGAGATTAAAGTGTTTGGTTTCGACGGTGCCAATGACGCTGTAGAAGCTATCCGTGAAGGTAAGATAGAGGCTACGGGTATGCAGTTCCCCAAGACGATTGCCGCTACGGCAGCCTCATTGGCTGATAAATGGTTGAAAGGTGATAAGCAACAACCCCATAAACTGCCGGTGGCTGTTGACCTCGTTACGGGTGGTAATGTGGAACATTACGGAAACTTTGGAATATTAGATTAGAATGTCGATGTATGAAAAGAAATAGAATTATCAAGATTGTCATTGCGATTGTCGCAGCTGTGATTGCTCTTTGGTTTTCGTTTTATACCGAACCTCTCAGTGAGAAACTGAAGCGCGAACAGGCCGGACTTTTTGATGCCGATGCCTGTGTGAAAGAACAGTGGAATAACCTTGTACAACTGAAAACCGACGCCATCGATATTGAGGACTTTTATAAACAACTTTCTGAGAATCGCAAGCAGTTGGCTGAAACTCACGGCCGTGTACTTGGAGTAGGTTCTAACAACTTTTTTGTTGTGAAAGGCGAGGGGAAGGTATCTTTTAAAGATGACGAGGCACTTATAGTTGAAGCGGCTGGGCAGAAATGGGAGATTCCCATGAAATATCTCTTTGGCAATCTAGCCCGTGATGCCTCTGCCTGTTTTAATATAGATGACTTTAAAACAATGACCGACTTCAATGCCGTTTCGGCCGCTCTAAATAAGCAGGTTATGGAGAACGTGCTGAAACCGGCTGGACGAAAGGCTGCCGTTGGAAAGACTGCTGTCTTTTGTGCTGCTATTGAGGTAGAAAATGACTATTTCTCGGATAAAAATGAGAATCAGCCTTTTAGTTCTGTGCCTCAGTTGATACCTTATACGCTTGATATTAAATAATTATGGAGAATCACGAAACCATTTTATTAGAAGCTCGGCAGATTACCAAAGAATTCCCTGGCGTAAAGGCACTTGATCAAGTAGAACTGAGGGCTTATGCCGGAAGGGTGAATGCCATTATGGGTGAGAATGGAGCTGGCAAGTCAACCCTGATGAATATTCTGTCGGGTGTCTATACCGACTATGAGGGCGTATTGTTGATGGATGGAAAGGAATTGCATCTGACGGGTACTGAGGATGCACGCGGTCATGGTATAGCGATGATTCACCAGGAACTTCATCTGGTTCCTTTTCTGGATATTGCAGAAAACATCTTTTTAGGACGGGAACCGGAAACAGCTTTGGGATTGATTGACTATAAGCAGATGCACCGTGAAGCACGGCAACTGCTCGACCGTCTGCATTTTGAGGCTGATACCCATACATTGGTCAATGACTTGCGTGTAGGACAACAGCAGATGGTGGAGATAGCCAAGGCTGTTTCGGTGAGTGCCCGTGTGTTGATTATGGATGAACCCACGTCGTCTCTTTCAGAATCGGAGACAGAAGTGCTTTTCCAACTTATTCAAGAATTCCGAAGTCAGGGTGTCGCCATCCTCTATATCACGCACAAGATGGACGAACTCCGCCAATTGGCAGACTATGTCACTATCATGCGTGATGGAAAATACATTGACGAACTGCCGGTGAAAGGTTTGGATACTGACCATATCGTCGCTATGATGGTCGGTCGTGATAAAGGAGATTTTTTTGTGAAAAACTCAACGGTGTATGCAGATCCATTTGTGGCTTTAGAGGTCAGGGGGCTAAGTCTTCATGACAACAGCCGAAAGGGACATGACGTGCTACATGATATCAGTCTTCAGGTGAAGCATGGAGAGGTGTTGGGCATTTATGGATTGATGGGAGCCGGACGGACGGAACTCTTGGAATCCATTTTTGGGCTCCATGCGCATGAGGTGGAATATGCTGCTGACGGCGGCTGCTTTATTAATGGTCAGCGAGTGACTATTGGCAGCACATCAGATGCTGTTGCTGCCAAAATGACCTTGATTCCAGAAGACCGTAAGCGCGACGGACTTGTGCTGGATATGAACATTCGCGAAAACACGTCGCTGGCCTCCCTGTGGCAGTTTCTCACTCATGGATTGCTCTCCCCGAAAAAGGAGAAAGCAGCTGCCGACGATTATCGCCAGCGCCTCAGCATTAAGTCGCATTCAGATCAGCAGCTTACAAGACAACTCAGTGGCGGTAATCAGCAGAAAGTAGTGCTGGCTAAATGGCTTCTTACAGATCCAGATATCATATTACTTGATGAGCCTACCCGCGGTATTGATATTATGGCAAAAAACGACATCTACCGGCTCATTAGCGAACTGGCTACCGAAGGGCGTGCTGTCATTATGGTATCTTCGGAACTGCCCGAAATCATGGCAGTGTCGGACCGTATCATCACACTATGTCAGGGGCATTTGAGACAGGAGTTTTTGAGAAAGGACTTTTCCGAACAAGCTATCTTGAAATCCGCATTACCTCAAACAGATAATACAATTTCGTATATATGAAACAGAACCTACAGACTTTTGCGGCTAAACCAGCAACGAAGCCACTATTGGCTTTATTGCTGATGATTGTGGCTATGATGTTCCTTTCAGAGAACTTTGCCACTAGTGATAATATGTTTAATGTGCTTCGACAGGTATCAGTCAACCTCTGCATATCTGTGGGTATGACCATGGTAATCCTTACTGGAGGCATCGATCTTTCCGTGGGTTCTATTCTTGCACTTTCGGGTGCAGTGGCTGCCGGCCTTACCCGCGATGGCTTTTCACTGGCATCCGCAGATCTTTTTGTGGGGATAACCTTCTGGGGCGGTATATTGGCAGCACTCCTCATTGGCGCAGCTTTGGGAGCTGTTAACGGATTGATGGTGACGCGTTTTAAAGTACCTCCGTTTGTTGCTACGCTCGGTATGCTTACCATTGCCCGTGGTCTTACAATGCTCTATACGGGTGGCTTCCCTATCACAGGTCTTGGCAAAGGATTCGAATTCCTTGGTACCGGATGGTTTTTAGGTATTCCTATGCCTGTATGGATTTCCGTTGTCGTCATCCTGTTTTTTGCTTTTTTGATGAAGCATACCCGCTTTGGCCGTTACATTTATGCCATAGGTGGTAATGAGAAAGCCAGTTTGATTTCAGGTATCAAGGTAAACAAAGTTGTGCTTCTTGTATATACTTTGGCAGGATTGCTGGCGGGACTGGCAGGACTTCTGGTAACAGCCCGTCTGGATTCTGCGCAGCCGAATGCGGGTGTAAGCTATGAATTGGATTCAATTGCTGCAGTAGTCATCGGTGGAACCTCACTCAGTGGCGGTAGGGGTTCCATATGGGGAACGATTGTTGGTGCGCTGATTATTGGTGTATTAAACAATGGTTTGGTCTTGTTGGGCGTTTCACCGTTCTGGCAGCAGGTTATCAAGGGTTGCGTCATACTTGCAGCTGTCATTCTCGATAAGGGTTCGGGAAAAAATAAAACATAGTTTTAATGGTAACAAAAATTGGGTTTGTGCGTCATTCATAAAACAAACGAAACTTTAAATAAATGGAAACGAAAGAACTGATTAAGCAATCTGAACTCAACCGTCGTAGGTTGATGGAAATTATCTACAAGGCTGGTGCTGGCCACACAGGAGGCGACCTCTCTGTGATGAATCTGATGACAGCACTCTATTTCGACATTATGAACGTGAATCCTTTGGAGCCCAAAATGGCTGACCGCGACCGTTTTGTACTTTCAAAAGGTCATTGTGTGGAAGCACTCTACACGGTACTGGAGGCTAAAGGCTTTATCAAACCGGGAGTTCTTGACACACTTGGACAGTTTGGTTCTGTGCTTTCCGGCCATCCCACAATTGAAGTGCCGGGTATTGAGGTGCGGGTATTGAGGTGAACACTGGTGCTCTTGGTCATGGCCTGCCTATTGGAGTGGGAATGGCTATTGCTGCCAAGATGGACGGTAAGTCCTACAAAACCTTTGTGGTGATGGGGGACGGTGAACAGGGCGAAGGTTCTATCTATGAGGCTGCTATGGCTGGCAATATGTATCATCTGGATAATCTGGTGGCAGTAATCGACCGAAACTATCTGCAAATCTCAGGAAATACGGAAGATGTGATGGCACTTGATAGCGTTCGTGACCGGTGGACAGCTTTTGGTTGGGAAGTCATGGAAATGAACGGCGACGATATGCAGAGCATTCTCGACACGTTCCATGCCATCGACTATAGCAATGGGAAACCCCATCTCGTCGTTTCGCGTACCACCAAGGGTAAGGGTGTGAGTTATATGGAGAACGTTGCCAAGTGGCATCATGGCGTTCCCACCCAGGAGCAATATGAGCAGGCAATGAAAGAGATTGACGAGCGTATCAAGGCGCTAGGGTGAGTTTTAATTGTTATGACGTTATGCCGTCATACCGTCAAACCGTCATTATAAATAAAAGATTATGGAAGCTTGTAGAAAAGCATTTACAGAGACTTTGCTGGAATTGGCAAAGCAAGACAAAGATATCATTGCCGTTACCACCGACGCACGTGGTTCGGTAACGCTTGGCGACTATGCCAAGGAACTGCCCAAGCAGTTTGTGGAGTGCGGAATTGCCGAACAGGATGCCGTAGGTATTTCTGCCGGACTGGCCCATAGCGGAAAGAAAGTGTTCTGCTGCGGTCCTGCCTGTTTCTATGTGGCCCGCTCCCTGGAGCAGGTAAAAGTTGACCTGGCTTATTCTGAAAATCCCGTCACCATACTCGGCGTTTCGGGCGGTGTGGCCTATGGCGCGCTTGGTGCTACTCACCACAGCCTGCACGACATTGCCGTATTGCGCACCTTCCCGGGCATGCAGGTGGTGCTTCCGGCCGATGCCCGTCAGACGCGTCGTTTGGTGAAGATGCTCGTCGATTATCCCCATCCCGTTTATGTACGCGTGGGTCGTGGTGCTGTGAATGATGTCTATACCGATGATAATTTCACCTTCGAGCCTGGTAAGGCTTATCAATTGCAGGATGGTAAGGACCTCACGATTATTGCTGCGGGCGAGACTGTTTATCACGCTTTGGAGGCTGGCAAGCAACTGGCTGCCGAAGGCATCAGCACGCGCGTCTTGGATATGTCGTGGCTGAAACCCTGCGACGAAGAGGCCGTTCGTAAGGCGGCCGCCGAGACTGGCCGTATCATCACCGTCGAGGAGCATTCCAAGTTTGGTGGTCTTGGTGCTATGGTTACGGAAATCATCTCCGAGAATCCCGTTCCCGTGAAAATCCTCGGTATTCCCGATGAAAATGTCATCCACGGTAACTCTAAGGAAATCTTCCACTATTATGGATTGGACGCTGAAGGAGTCGTTAAAGCTGCAAAAGAATTTGTAAAATGATTATTGCAATAGACCAAAGTACCTCTGCTACCAAGGCGATGCTCTGGAACGAAGAGTGCCATTTGGTGTACCGTGCCAACGTACCCCATCAGCAATACTATCCACAGGCAGGATGGGTGGAGCACGATGCCGAAGAGATATATGATAATGTGGTGAAAGCCATAGGGCAACTGCCATTGGAACCCGATCGTATAGACTATAGTTTAGCTATTACCAACCAGCGTGAGACAGTGGTGGTGTGGAACCGTCTGACAGGCAAACCCATTCATCACGCTGTTGTTTGGCAGTGTATGCGTGGTGCCGAGTTCTGCAACGAATTGAAAGCCAAAGGTTTCAGTGAGATGGTGCAGGAGAAGAGCGGACTGCTCATCGATCCTTATTTTGCAGCCAGTGGTGCTAAGTGGCTTTTGGATAATGTTACCGGAGCCCGAGAGGCTGCTGATAGGGGAGAACTCCTGATGGGAACCATTGACTCATGGCTTGTATGGAAACTCACGGGTGGGAAAGTGCATGCCACCGACCTTACCAATGCTTCCCGTACTTTGCTAATGAATATCCATACACTCCAGTGGGACGACGACTTGCTCCAGCTATTCACCATTCCGCGTTCGATGATGCCCGAAATCCGTCCATGTGATGCTGTCTATGGTGAAACCACAGTAGAAGGTCTTTTCAAAACGTCCATTTCTATCGTTGGGGTGCTTGGTGACAGCCATGGTGCACTCACCGGACAGATGTGCTTTGAGGAAGGACTCGGCAAAACTACTTATGGTACGGGCTCTTCAGTGATGGTGAACATCGGCGAGCAGTTTGCCAAGGCGCCTTCCGGACTTGTCACCTCCATCGGCTTTGCCGCCAAAGGCAAAACGTTCTATGCTTTCGAAGGAAACATCCATTGTACGGGTGCTACTCTGAAATGGCTTGAAGAGCAGTTGCAGATGATTCAGTCTCCTGCTGATGTGGAGCCTGCTGCCTTAAATGTCCCAGACAATGGAGGAGTCTATTTTGTGCCAGCCTTTGCAGGTCTTGGTGCTCCGTGGTGGAATGACCAGGTGAAGGCTGCCGTTTTCGGAATGTCGCTTGCCACCACCCGTAACCATTTCCTCCGTGCTGCCTTGGAAAGTATTGCCTATCAGGTGAACGACCTTGTTCAGGCCATGGTTCATCAGGCAGGTATCACGCTGAAGGAACTCCGCGTCGATGGAGGTCCTACGAAGAACAACTTCCTCATGCAGTTCCAGGCTGACTGTCTGCGGGTGCCCATCAACTGCTCTGACGTGGAGGAGGCTTCGGCTATGGGTGCTGTGATTATGAACGGATTGGGCCGCGGTCTTTGGAAGGATTTCGACGAAGTGGCAACCTTAAGGCGAAGCCGCTGGACGCGTCAGCCTCAAGACAATGAAGCCCAGATGGACCAGTGGATTGCCGGATGGCAAAAGGCCGTGAAGCAGCTTTTAGCCTAGAAATTTAGGAACTCCTAGGAAATCCTAGGATACCCTAGCAACCCCGAATCAATTATTAAAAACCAAGAATATTATGAAGAAGAACAAGAAACAATGCTTCGGTGTCATCATCGGCACCCGTGCCTATTTCAATTCTGAACTTGCTCGCGATGTGCGCAAGCAGTTACTCAAGACGCTCGAAGACGAGGGCTACGACTATGTCATCCTTCCCGAGGATGCAACCCCCACAGGCTCTAGTTCAATCGAGACGCGCGAGGATGGATTGAAGTGCGCCGAACTCTTCCGTCAGCACCGTGATGAGATTGACGGTATCATCGTGTCGTTGCCCAACTTCGGTTTTGAAATTGGCATAATTAACGCTATCTCGGTGGCCGACCTTCGCGTTCCTGTTTTGGTACAAGCTTGTGACGACCAGAATGATAAAGTGACACTCGACGAGCGCCGTGATGCTTTCTGTGGAAAGATTTCTGTCTGCAACAACCTCTATCAATATGGCATTCCCTTCACCGACACCACCCTCCACACCTACAGCATTTACGACCCGCTGCTGGTAAAGGACATCAACAAGTTTGCGGCCGTCTGCCGTGTGGTGAACGGTCTGAAGCATGCGCGCATCGGACAGATTGGAACGCGTCCTCTCGGCTTCAACACCTGCCGCGCCTCTGAGAAGTTGCTCCAGGCCAGTGGTATCACGGTTGTGCCCGCCGATCTCTCGGAAATAATCTTTGCCGCCGAGAAGATTCAGGACGATGATCCTGCGCTGAAGGCACATATGGAGCGTGTGGACGGCTATGCCAAGATTCCCGAAGCCTACCGCGACAAAGTGATGAAACAGGCTAAGTTCGGCGTGGCAGTGGAGCAATGGGTGGAAGCCAATCAGGTGGACGCCGTTGCCCTGCAGTGCTGGGATTCGCTGGAACTGAACTACGGCTGTGCTCCCTGTATTACGATGAGTATGCTCTCCGACAAGAACATCCCTGCTGCCTGCGAGACCGATATCGCCGGTGCCGTCTCCATGCTCGCGCTCACATTAGCAAGTAAGGAGCCAGCCGCATTGGCTGACTGGAACAACAACTTTGCCGAAGACCGCAACAAGTGCGTCTGCACCCATTGCGGCAACTTCCCCAAGAAGTTCGTTGGCAACGACGACCTCAAACTCGGACCTCTCGGCGTATTGGGACGCACCCTCGGAAAGGTCAAGACATTCGGCGCCGTCTATGCCAAGGTCAGCGAAGGCCCGTTCACTTATTTCCGCATCTCCACCGACGACCCGAAGGGATGTATCAAGGCCTATCTCGGTGAGGGAACTATGACCAATGATCCATATGGAATGGACGGCTGTATCGTAGTAACGGAAGTGCCCGAACTCCAGAAGTTGATGAAGTATGTCTGCAAGAATGGCTTCGAGCATCATGTGGCTCTCTGTCGTGGCGATTTAGCTGGAATCCTGCAGGAAGCCATTGATACCTATCTGGGTTGGAATCTTTATGTTCATGAGTGATTAGTTAACATTAATAATAATCCCCTCTAGACTAATATCTGGAGGGGATTTTTATTGTATAGAGAGTTGAATATCAATTGATCAGATATATCTTTTTCTGACCACGATAAGTGCAGGTGACGGTGGCACGACCATCGGCAATCTTACCGATTTTGAAACTGACTTCGGGAGAAGTGGCGGTAGCCTTGATGACTGAAGAATCGGTCATACGGGCAAAGGTCTGATAGCGGTTCTCCTCCGTGTAGCCGTTGGCGCCTGTGGAACGTACGGGAAGTTGCGGCAGGTTCACCTGCTGGCCATCAACGGTGATAGTAATGGTGGGAGCAATGGGACGCTCACACATGAGACCCTGGCGGGAGAAACCGATACCCTGAAGGTCGAAGAGTCCCTGCGGACGCTGAGGCTGCTGTGGACGGCGTCCCCATTGTGGCTGTTGAGGTGCCGGTATCTCAGGCCCTTCTGCCACGAGATAGATGGCATGCTTGCCCTTGAGTCCTTCTACGGCGGGAACGGGTACCTCGAATTTCTGTACTGTGCGCTGTGCATCGGCAGGCACGTCGATGACGGCAATCTCCTTACCGTTATGGATGGTGTTGGCGTAGGGACCGTCAAGCATCACATGAATGCGGAAGGCTCCTTTGCCACCAGGGGTGAGCCAGAGGTTGAGCATAGTGCCGTCACCTTTCTGTGTGCCACGGAAAGCCTTCACGCCCTTGGTGTCCTTAGCCACTCCGCCAAAACCGAAATATTTGAAGCCGATGATGCCGCGGTTGGTGATACCTGCGAGATCCATGTGGTTGTCCCAGTTGTCCCAAGTGTCCTGCATCCAGTCGTTGCCCGTCAGATAGCAGGCAATACCGGCAGAATAGTACTGGTAGGGATTGAGACCGAAAATCTGGAAGCCTTCACTGGTTACTTCGGCACCCGTATATTCGTTGCCGTTGCTGGACTTGGCCGTCCATTCGTTGTTCTTGGCAAACGGGTCGTAGCCAACGATGCGCACCTTGCCGCCCTGAGCCACGGGCTTTTTGTCCCATTCAATCTTGACGGGTGCCACGAGCCGTCCTCATTGGTCACCACACCGCGTGAATCCACCAGGACGCCACCCGAGCGCCAAGGGCCTAACGGAGAGTCACCAAAAGCATAGCGAAGGGCGCTGTTGGTGTTGCCTATGCCGTATTCCTTGCCGCTGTAGCCCGAAAATACCATCACATACTTGTTGCCCACCTGACGGATACTACTGGCCTCGAAGAAATTGAAGTCCAGCGGGTTCTGTCCTTCATAGAGTGCCTTGTATTCGCTGCCTACCTTGTCGAGCAGACGGCCGTCGGCGCTGCTGGCAGGGATGAAGGGATCGATGGGCTCTGTGCCTTCGCGCTTGGAGAACATGGTGTTTTGGTCGAGTTCAACAGCCGTGGAATGCTGGAATCCGTAGAAGACATAGGCGCGGAAACCCTTGTCGTAGTCTTTATCTTTCTTGTCGGTGATGTTCTCCACGAATACGGAGGGGTCGAAATCGATGATGGAGCCTGGCACACACTTCGTGCCGTCGGCGGTGAGGTTCACAGGGGTGAAGGGACCATTGGGGCGGTCGCCTCGGCAGACCATTGCCACACGTTGCCATCCGCGGGAATGGGGGTAGAGCCAATATGTCTTCTTACCCGTCACACGGTCTTTCACTTCCACCAAGTCTGGGGCAAACATTGTATCCCACTGACCGTTGACGTAATAGGTGAAGATGGGCCCTTCATCACGCCACTGACTCAAATCCTCCACAGGAGCCGACCACATACGGATGTCGGGTCCGCAATACTGCGTGAAGGCCACATCGTGGGAACCGATGATGTAGGCACGAAACTTCCCGGGATTGTCGGGATCTTCAAAAACGCGGGGTTCACCATCGGGCACATGTTCCCAAAGAGGGAGGTAGGGATTCTGTGCCGAAACAGACAGACTGCAGAGCAGTCCGAAGAGCAATAGGTTGAATTTCTTCATTTTTACACTTGGTTAATAATAATTGTGGTTTTATGATTGCAAAATTACGAAATAACCAAGGAAAACCTATTTTACTACGTTTCACAGATTTTTCTATATGTTTCCATCTTACCATTTTTGTTTCTTTTTCTTTTTCTCCCGACATATTTTCGCTGAAAAAGTCTATTGCGAATAGGTAAAACATGATAGAATAATTGTTAAATGAAGGGCATTTTGCGATTAAAAAACACTAAAAGTCGCTTAACGTAGTGTATCGAAAAGAACTTTTTTTTTGTAATTTTGCGATGATTAAACTAAAAGAAAAGTTATGCCAAAAACCATTCAAACACAGATTGATAAGAGCCAGATGTTGCTCGATGGACTACGCAAGAACGTAGTCGAAGTTTCAAATAAAGGTATCACGGCCAGTGCCCTTGACGATTTTGAAGTGACACTGAAAACTCTCTCCGCAGCTAACAACGAATGTGATGCTGTACGTGCAGATTTATCTAATAAGGTTATACATATGAATGCTGCACTAACGAAGGCCAAAGACCAATTCGCTAGTCTGAAGAAAGTTATCAAGGGTAATTATCTACAGGAAGAGTGGCAACGTTTTGGTATTCAGGACAAGCGTTAAGTTTCGCTTAAAACTTGAAAACCTGAAGCAAGGTTCAATAAGTCTTGATTTCCTGCTGTCCCATCATAGCACGGTATGCATTATGTGCCAATGCTGTCAGTTCATCTTCACCTGGATAGATGAAGATTGGGGCTAAGAATTCTAACCTGGCCTTGAGGCTATCGCAAACATATTGGCTATGGGCAATAGCGCCAGTAAGAATAATTGCGTCCACGTGGCCATTAGTAGCTGGTGCAAGAGATGCCAGACGGCGGGCAATCTGATAAATCATGGCATCAAGAATGAGTTTGGCATGTTCGTCACCATTCTTGATGCGGTTTTCCACTTCACGTACATCATTAGTACCAAGATGAGCTGTGAGACCACTATGCCCGTTAATCTTCCGGAGCATTTCCTTCTCATTATATTTTCCGCTGAAACACATCTTGACCACATCTACGGGGGATAGCATTCCAGCACGTGAAGGCGTGAAAGGACCGTCACCGCTCAAAGCGTCACTACATTCAATAGCACGTCCGTGGTGGTGCATGGCAAAGGATATGCCACTGCCGAGATGGCATACAATCAGATCTTGTTCTTCATATTTAACATGGTGTTCATCACAGTAGCGTTTGGCTATTTCACGCTGATTCAGTGCGTGCCAAATGGTCTGATGGGGCATTTCTGGAATACCTGTGATACGGGCTACAGGGTCTAGCTCGTCCACTACACCAGGGTCAACGGTAAAAGCACGGCAAGGTTCCATTCCTTTTGATTTCCGGAGACCTTCCAGTTCGCGGGCGAAACTTAAGGCAATGAGTGATCCTAAATTGCAGGCATGATGAAGTCGAGGATGACGGGTGTCCTCAATGACTTTCTCGTTGAGCTCATAGACACCGCTCTCTATGGGTTTCACCAGTCCGCCCCGTCCTACAATGACATCATATGTTTCGTCAAGTGGGAAGCCTTGTTCCTGGAGTTCTTTAACGATAGACTCTTTACGGTAGTCAAATTCGTCCATGATGAAAGGATAACGGCAGAGTTCTTCGAATGGATGATTAATGCAGGCATGCATTACTATGTCTTCATCAATAAAGACTCCTACCTTCGTGGAAATCATTCCTGGGTTAATAGCCAATATTTTCATAAAATAAGTTTAAAGAGTAATTGAAAATTAATAAGTTGCGACAATTACTTATAGTCTCACTTGACTACAAGCCATGGCCAAAGAGTTGAATTTGGTGAGGGCGCTATCGCTGCGTGAAGTGATGCTGATAGGACAGGCTGCACCTTGGAGGCCAACGGCCAATTCGGCATCAGTGACGGTGGTAATTGTCTTGTAGAACACATTGCCAGCTTGAATGTCAGGCATAACAAGCACGTCGCTGTCTCCAGCAACAGGTGAATCTAGTTTCTTGATGAGTGCAGCTTCTTTATCTATTGCACATTTCAGGTCAATAGGACCGTCGATAATAGTATTCCCGAAAAGACCATTACGGCACTCCTCAATAATAGTAACATAATCTTCGGTAATGGGGAATTTGGGAGATACTTTTTCGGTGCAATGGAGAAGTGCTACCTTTGGCTGTTCAATGCCATAAACCTTACAAAGTGTTATGGCATAGTTTATCATGGCTTTACGCTGTTCAAGTGTAGGATAGGGGATGACAGCAACATCAGTTACGAAGAGCAACTTGTGGTAGCATGGAATTTTCATGGCAGCGATGTGAGTTATCACATTACCTTTAGGCAACAGTCCTTCTTCCTTATTAAGAACGGCACGCAACACGACATCTGTGTTCACGATGCCTTTCATAATGGCTTGTGCCTTTCCTTCACGTACCATCCGAACAGCTCTTTGAGCAGATTCTTCTACACTATCGCTCTGTATGTTAGTGACTTTGGCCCATCCTTCTTCTTCGGCACGATGGATAGCCCATTGGGAGTGTTCGTCGTTAGCTTCTACCGCTACTACTTGTACCGGATCTTTTCCAAGTAACCGCTCACGAAGCATTCCGAAATTACTAATCGTTTCCATTATGTGATATAGTTAATGGTTATTCGTTCGACTGACGTTAGTCTTTGAATCATTTCTGCAAATATACTCATTTTTTAGAATACAGCCATTAAAAAAACAAAGAATTTCGTTTTTTTAAGTTACAAAAGTGAGAAAACGAAACGCTCTTCTTCATATTTCCATGCAGCTATGCCAAAACGAATGAAGCGTGCTAACATGCGAATCACCTTATAGCGTGGTAAACGAGCATATTTAACCACTTGATTGAGTGTCTGCAACGGATGGTTTTTGAGTACGGACAACAATAATGTTTCATCATCAGTATAGTGCATCAACGCACCTTGTCGTGACGACTCTTGTCGCCAAATGTCAAGGTGTACAGGTGATGCTAGAATATTCTCGTCTTTGATACGTATAAAAGCGCGGCGCTTACCTTCGGATGTCAATGCAAAAACGGGTTTTAATGGTGAAGGAGGAACGGTGGCAATAACTACGTTACGACCTTCTGCGTGCAGCGTGTCGAAATGAATGGAGGGTTGTGGATGACAATACTTGTAGGCAGCTGAATGCATCATATAGATTTCCTCTTCCGAACGGATGCCCGATATATGTCCGTCGTCACGTACTCCTATGAGTAACCTTCCGCCATCAGTGTTGGCAAAAGCTGAAACGGAGCGAGCCAGTTTCTCTGCATCCATTACCTTGTACTTGAAATCTTGCTGCTGATGCTCCCCTTGAGCAATGAGTTGCAGCAGATATTGCTTGTCGTTTGAAATTTTCATTTTTTTCGCTTTCGGCTACAAATTTACCAAAAACTTTTGTAATTTTATGTCTCTTCGAGGCATGAAGTTAGGCTGCATTCGGGAAAAATCAAAATAAATTTTGTTTTTCCACTCATTTGCACTAACTTTGTAGCCACAACCTAATAAAGTCATGAACGAAACCGAACGCATCTTACAACTCCGTCGCGAGCTTCACGAACATAATCATCGTTATTATGTTGAGAATCAGCCAATTATTTCCGATCAGGAGTTTGATTTTCTGATGCATGAGCTACAGGATTTGGAGGCCCGTCATCCGGAAATAGCTGATCCCAATAGTCCCACACAACGGGTAGGAAGTGATCTGAATCAGGAGTTTCGTCAGGTGGCACACAAGTATCCTATGTTATCTCTTTCAAATACCTATAGCGAGCAGGATGTTGCATCTTGGTATGAGAGTGTACAGAAAGGACTTGGCGGTGAACCTTTTGAGGTATGTTGTGAAATGAAATACGATGGTTTGAGCATCTCTTTGACCTATGTTGATGGACAGCTTACGCAAGCTGTTACTCGTGGTGATGGCGTGCAAGGTGATGACGTGACAGGAAACGTGAAAACCATTCGGAGTATTCCACTAGTATTAGAAGAGAGAACTGGTAAAGGGGAGGGGAGTGGATATCCTCACGAGTTTGAGATTCGTGGTGAGATTCTGATGCCTTGGAAATCATTTGAGCGTCTAAACGCTGAACGTGAGGCTGCCGAAGAACCACTTTTTGCGAATCCTCGCAATGCAGCAAGCGGTACGCTTAAATCTCAGAAGTCGGAGGTGGTAGCCGAACGCGGATTGGATGCATACCTTTATTATATATTAGGAGATGACATTCCCGGCGATGGGCATTATGAGAATCTGATGGCAGCAAAGTCGTGGGGATTTAAAATCTCTGAAGGGATGAAAAAAGTCAAGACTTTGCAAGAAATATATGACTTTATCAATTGGACAAGGAACGCAAGAACTTACCCGTCGCAACCGATGGCATCGTGCTGAAAGTGAATTCTTTGCGTCAGCAACGTCATCTTGGATTTACGGCAAAGTCACCTCGTTGGGCTATTGCCTATAAGTTTAAGGCAGAAAGGGCATGTACACGACTGAATGAGGTGACTTTTCAAGTAGGGCGTACAGGTGCTGTAACGCCAGTAGCTAATATGGAACCAGTGCAGTTAGCTGGTACTACTGTGAAACGAGCCACATTGAACAATGAGGATTTTATCAAAAGTCTTGACCTTCACATCGGGGATTATGTGTATGTGGAAAAAGGAGGTGAGATTATTCCGAAGATTGTCGGTGTGGATATTGACCAGCGACCCATCATCGCACAGCCGGTGCAGTTCATCACGCGCTGTCCCGAATGCGGAACGCCGCTGGTGCGTTACGAGGGCGAAGCCGTTCACTATTGTCCTAATGATACAGGTTGTCCTCCACAAATTAAAGGACGCATTGAGCATTTTATCTCCCGACGGGCCATGAACATTATGTCGTTAGGTCCTGAAACAGTGGATGAATACTGGAGTCGAGGACTTATCCATAATGTGGCAGATCTCTACGACTTGACTGTCATCCAAATTACAGGAGGAAACAAGAACCGTCGCTTGTCCGCAGAAAATGTTATTAAAGGCATTGACGCTTCCAAACAAGTTCCTTTTGAACGTGTTGTCTTTGCCCTCGGTATCCGTTTTGTAGGAGAGACGTCAGGCAAGTTGTTGGCTCGTCATTTTAAAACTATTGATTCCCTGATAAATGCGACTTTAGATGATCTTTTGGAAATAGACGGAATAGGTGAAGTGATGGCCAAAAGTATTCTTAGCTATTTCCATAATGAGGAGAATCTGAAAATGGTTGAACGTCTTCGCCAATATGGTTTACAGATGAGTCTTTCTGAAGAACAGTTGCAGGGTACGAGTGATAAACTTGCAGGTAAGAGCATAGTGATAAGTGGCGTCTTCTCTCATCATAGCCGAGACGAATACAAGACACTCATAGAGCAGCATGGCGGAAAGAATGTAGGCAGTATCTCTGGTAAGACTTCATTTATCCTTGCAGGTGATAATATGGGACCTTCTAAACTCCAGAAAGCAGAGAAACTTGGTATTCCCATCGTCAATGAGGATGAGTTTCTTGAGATGATAAAATGAGTGTAAGAATTTAAAGTTAAGATTACTTTTGACACTTGAAATCAATGGACATTATTGTATCAAATGAAATAGAGACGGTTTGTCCTGATTTTGCCGGGGCGGCTGTTGAGGCTCATGTAATAAATAGCAATTACAGTGAAGGGTTGTGGCGTGAAATTAATGCATTATGTGAAGAATACAAACAACGATTTGATACGACGTCAATAAAGCTGTTGCCAGGTGTAGAAGCAACCAGACGGGTTTATCGTGCCTGTGGTAAAGACCCTTCCCGCTATCGTCCTTCATCTGAGGCTCTTATCCGAAGAGTAGTGCAAGGTAAGGACTTATATCAGATAGATACACTTGTTGATCTGATTAACCTGGCTAGTATGAAGTTTGGTTATAGTATTGGAGGCTTTGATGCCGACAAATTTGAAGGTGACACTTTGACGCTTGGTGTAGGAAAGAAAGACGAACCTTATGAAGGGATTGGTCGTGGTGTACTCAATATTGAGGGTATGCCTGTGTATCGCGATCTTAAGGGTGGAGTCGGAACTCCTACCAGTGACCATGAGCGTACCAAAATAGATGGTTCCACTACACATGTTCTTGTGATTATCAATGGCTATGATGGTAATCGTGAGACTGTGATGGAAAATGCCCAGTTTGTCAAGGATCTGCTATTGAACTATGCTGAAGGGAAAGATATTCAGATTATTGAATTCTAAAAGAGAATAACAGCTATTTTCAGAAGTAATTAACTCACTCATTTATATATAATATGTTATACAAAAATATCCTTAAAATGTCGAAGACCTTTTTTGTTGTCTTGTTGATGGGAACTTGCCTAGGTGCAAGTGCTCAGCGTCAGATTCCTTTAGTTTATAATCAGGAAAATAGCGGGCGTTATGCTCAAAACGTTAAACCTTATGATCAGCTGATACCCCAGCAGTCTTTACGCAATCCTTTAGCATGGAGTAATGGAAAGGGATTAGTGAAGAATTTCAAGCAGTGGGAGAAGCGGAGAAATGAAATCAGTGCAAGTATTCAAGCTTATGAAATCGGCCTCAAGCCAACGGTTGAGAAGAAGCAGGTGAAAGCATTTATGATAGGAGATACTCTTAAGGTGGATGTAACTGTGAATGGACAGACTCTTCATCTCTCTTCCACGATTCATTATCCTAAAACAGGATCCGCCCCTTATCCGCTAATGATAGGCTCAAGTGGCATATCTTTGCCAAAAGATTTATTTGAAAAAAGAGGAATTGCCACGATGGTTTTTCATGAAAACCAAGTGAACGATTATTCGCAATGGCGGAAGAAACACGACCGTGGTGAATATGAGTTTGACCGCCTATATCCTGAACTGAAAGAAAATGGAGCCTATAGTGAGTGGGCTTGGGGTTTTAGTCGGTTACTCGATGGCTTGCAGCAGGTAGGTGAATCCGTAAGTCGTATTGATATGAATCACATTGGTGTGACAGGTTGCTCCTATGCTGGAAAGATGGCCCTCTTCTGCGGAGCATTTGATGAGCGTGTTGCCTTGACCATTGCCCAGGAACCTGGTGGTGGCGGTGCCGCTGCTTGGCGGCTTTCTCATCGTCTTGACAGCGTAGAAAGTTTAGATCGTACAGATTATCACTGGTTTTTGGAGAGCATGCGTACACGTTTTCAGGGTGACAGCGTCTATCTGCTTCCCCACGATCGTCATGAACTTTGTGCGATGATTTGTCCGCGGGCCCTTTTGGTGTTGGGTAATACTGATTACAAGTGGTTGGCTGATGAATCAGCCTATGGGTCAATGAATGCAGCTATTCCAGTATGGGAAAAGTTTGGTATTGCCGACCGTGTAGGCTATTCTATTATAGGAGGTCATCCGCATTGTATGCTTCCTCAAAGTCAATATCCGGAAGTGGAGGCTTATTTAGACCGTTTCCTTTTGGGAAAAGAAGGAGGGAACACATTGGTGCGCTTCGCTCCGATGTTTAAAGATAAGTAGTTTTTGTATTTATTGGTGGCTAAATATATTTATTCCCAAGGTTCAAACTCCAACTCCAATTCTATCCATTTCTGTTGTGACTCATGATGGACGGGATTGGAGACGGAAAGACCTAATAGCCTTACATAGTGGTTCTCTAAAGGGGCATCTTTCAATAACTTCTTAGCCAAAGGGAGTATGTCTTTCTTTGTGAGGAGAATTTTGTCGGAAGTGATGCTATGGGTGTGTTGCTCGAAATTTTCGTATTTCAATTTTAATGTCAGCGTAGTTCCTTTGAATTTAGATCTGTTTAATCGTTCCTCTAACTCAAGAACAGCGTGATAAAGCTCAATCGTGAGAGCTGTTTTTGTACGAATATCCTTTTCGAATGTACGCTCACAGCCTACAGACTTCCTTTCATAATCTACGATGACAGGGCGCTCATCGATGCCACGGGCAAATTGATAAAAGAGAATTCCGGTCTTTCCAAAAACTTGTGTCAGCCTATCTTGTGAAACTTTACGTAAGTCTGCACCTGTAAAGATGCCCATTTTATGCATGGTATCGGCCGTTTTAGGACCAACCCCCCATATTTTCTCAACACGTAATTGATCGATAAAGTCTTGTGCACGGTCAGGATGAATCGTAGTAAGTCCATTGGGTTTTCGCCAGTCGGAAGCAATTTTAGCCAATAATTTATTATATGACACACCAGCTGATGCCGTCAGTTGGAGACGTTCTTGGATTTTCTGTTTGATTTCCTGTGCGATGTCTACAGCCAATTCAATACCAGGCTTATTTACAGTCACATCCAAAAATGCTTCATCAAGTGAGAGTGGCTCAATAAGATCCGTATATTCGTGGAAGATTTCTCGCATCTGCAGAGAGACTTCCTTATATTTATGGTGGTTGCCCTTTACTACGATCAGGTCTTTGCAAAGTGTTTTTGCACGAGACATTGACATGGCAGAATGAATTCCAAACTTTCGTGCTTCATATGAAGCGGTAGCCACCACGCCTCGCTCAGAGTCACCACCCACGGCAATGGGCTTTCCTCTAAGTTCGGGATGGTCTCTTTGTTCTACGCTGGCGAAGAAACTGTCCATGTCGATGTGAATGATTTTCCGCTGCATACTGCAAAGTTACGGAAAAACGAGAGAAGAACAAAACAAACTCGTTTGTTTTTTCTTCCGATTTGTTTCAATGGCATTTAAGCGTTGTCTCTATGGCATTTAAGCATTGTCTCAATGGCATTTAAGCATTGCTTCTACGGCATTTAGACAAAGCCTCTGATTCAAGCATACTTTTGCAATACTCTACATTCTCAGATTGTCATTCTAAAAAACATGCGGAGCAGTAATATGCCCCGCATGATTCATTGTATAAATAGTATTTGAATTTCGTTTAGTTGGCAGCCTCAAATTCACGGAGGAAACGGGTGTCGTTCTCTGAGAAAAGACGAAGGTCGCTTACTTGATATTTCAGATTTGTGATGCGTTCTACACCAAGACCGAAAGCGTATCCAGAATATTCCTTACTGTCGATACCGCAGAGTTCAAGAACGTTGGGATCTACCATACCGCAACCGAGAATCTCTACCCATCCGGTATGTTTGCAGAAACCGCAACCTACGCCGCCACATATATGACAAGAAATATCCATCTCTGCAGAAGGTTCTGTAAATGGGAAATAGCTTGGACGCAGACGAATCTTCGTGTCGGGACCGAAAAGTTCACGGGCAAAGGTAAGCAACACCTGTTTCAAGTCGGTGAAGCTCACGTTCTTATCAATATAAAGACCTTCGATCTGATGGAAGAAACAATGAGCACGGGCAGTAATGGCCTCGTTGCGATAAACGCGTCCTGGACAAATCACACGGATGGGAGCTGTCAACTTTCCGTTTTCATCATGCATCTGCTCCATCACACGAGCCTGAACAGATGAAGTATGGCTACGTAGCAAGATGTTTTTTGTTACATCGTTGGGATCTGTCTGTTCTACAAAAAACGTGTCTTGCATGTCACGTGCAGGATGATCAGCAGCAAAGTTCATCTTGGTAAACACGTGGAGATCATCCTCTACCTCTGGTCCATCAGCAAGCACAAAACCCATTCGTGAGAAAATATCGATAATTTCGTTTCTCACGATATTCAGCGGATGACGTGTTCCTAATTCGATAGGGTAGGCCGAACGTGTCAAATCAATATCATTACTTTCTGTCTCTGCTGAGGCTATCTGCTCACGCAGACTGTTGATTTTATCAAAAGCCTTCTGCTTGAGTTCATTAATTTTGATACCAACTTCTTTTTTCTGGTCAGCTGCAACATTGCGGAAATCAGCCATCAGTGCATTGATTTCTCCTTTCTTGCTCAGGTACTTCAGTCGGAGCTGCTCAATCTCATCTGCATTGCTTGCAGAGAGTTCGCTCACTTCTTTCAGAAGTTCTTCTATTTTTTCTAATAACATGATGCTAAATTAAAATTTGCGTGCAAAGGTACGAAATAATTTAGAATATATCATTCTTATTAAGAATAATTTTGTAATTTTGCAGCGTTATTTGAGAGAAAAACGAATTACCAATGAGAAAGAGTGCAATAATCATATTGATAGCTTGTGCTTCGATGATGTGGTGGACCACAGGATGCACTGATAAGAATAAGGCGGTGACAGCTGACACAACGGTCACTGACAGCATTGATGCTGATACTTTAGAGGTTGATTCTCTCGAAGAGTTGATAAGCGAAGCACCTGTTCCCAAGGCAGCTGATGAATTGTTTGATGATTTTATCTTTAATTTTGCGGGTAATCGGAAATTGCAGATGAAGCGCATTCAATTTCCTTTGAGCGTCATCAATGATGGAAAGATCAGCAAGGTGACCAAAGCTCAATGGAAAATGGAAAGATTCTTTATGCCTCAAGGGTTTTATACATTGATTCTTGACAACAAGAAACAACTGAATCTTTCAAAAGACACCAGCGTCAGCCATGTTGTGGTTGAGCAAATTCATTTGGATCAGCAGATTGTGAAAAGATTTAACTTTGACAGGAAGAATGGTGAATGGATGCTGACCTCGATTGATAATAGTGCGATGGTGGAGAACAGTAATGCCTCTTTCTTGGATTTCTATGAACGATTTGCTACAGATTCGGCTTTCCAGATAAAAAGTTTGAATGATCCTATCGCTTTTACAGGACCAGATCCTGATGACGATTTTGAGACAATTACGGGTGATTTGCTACCTGAGCAATGGCCAGATATTGGACCTACAGACCTTCCAAGTGGCCTTATTTATAACATTATTTATGGTCAGAAATATACCGAAAATACTCAAAAAGTATTTCTTCTACGTGGTATTGCCAATGGACAGGAACTCGAAATGACTTTTAAAATCGTAGATGGAGTCTGGAAACTAGTGAAACTGGTGGAATAATACATACAAGGATTTGAAAGATATTAAAGATTATAGTCTGAAAGGACATAACACGTTCGGCATTGAAGCTAAGTGCCGGCGTTTTTTGGAGTTCTCGTCTGTAAATGAGGCACAAGATGTATTGCCTACTCTTCGAGGCGAAGATGCACCGCTGATGCTTTTAGGTGGTGGCAGTAACCTCCTGTTGACTAAAGACTTTTCTGGTACCGTTATCCATTCAGCTATTATGGGTGCTGAAGCCCATGAGACAGGTGATGGGCATGTCTTGCTGCGTTGTGGAAGCGGTGAGAGGTGGGATGATATCGTGGATCTTTGTGTGAGTCGTGGTTGGTATGGTGCTGAGAACTTAAGCTTGATTCCAGGCGATGTAGGTGCGTCAGCCGTGCAAAA
Source organism: uncultured Prevotellaceae bacterium (assembly GCA_902784755.1). GTDB lineage: Bacteria > Bacteroidota > Bacteroidia > Bacteroidales > Bacteroidaceae > Prevotella. Next base: position 7,617 of record CACZVX010000020.1, on the reverse strand, counting down.
TATTGGTGCTTATGGTGTGGAAGCCAAGGATCTGATTGTACGAGTGGAGGCCGTTGAGATAGCAACGGGCAATTTGCATCTATTTACAAATGAAGAATGTCGTTATAGCTATCGACAGAGCCGTTTTAAGCAAGATTGGCGTGATCATTTCTTTATTACCCATGTTACCTATCGTCTTTCATTGACCTTTAACCCCCATCTTGACTATGGTAACATCCGCATGGAATTAGAAGACAAAGGTATAAGTAATCCGACTGCAGCCGAACTTCGCCAGACCATCATTGATATTCGCAATGCAAAGCTTCCTGATCCTAAGATGGAAGGGAATGCAGGCAGTTTTTTCATGAATCCTGTTGTTAGTCGTAAGAAATATGAGCGGCTTTCAGCAGATTATCCGAATATGCCACATTACACCATTGATGAGGATCACGAAAAAATACCTGCAGGCTGGATGATTGAACAATGTGGCTGGAAGGGGAAAACTCTGGGCAGGGCAGGTGTTCATCATCGTCAGGCATTGGTATTGGTAAACAAAGGAGATGCTACAGGAGAGGAAATCGTGCATCTTTGTGAACAGATAAGGATGGATGTATATAACCGTTTTGGGATAGAGATTCATCCTGAGGTGAATATTATTTAGCATGAAACTGTCTTTTCTGGGAACGGGAACCTCGGTGGGTGTGCCAGCTATAGGATGCACGTGCCGCACTTGTCAGAGCAAAGACCCTCACGATAAGCGCCTCCGGTGTTCGGCCCTGATAGAAACAGAAAACACTCGGATTTTAATTGATACGGGGCCTGATTTCCGTCAGCAAATGCTGAATCTGCCTTTCCACAAGATTGATGCAGTGCTGCTTACCCATATTCATTACGATCACGTTGGAGGTATTGATGATTTGAGACCTTTCTGCCAATTCGGTGAAGTGAATGTCTATGCCGATGAAATAACCAGTAGGGGATTGATGCAGACAGTACCTTATTGTTTTGCAGAGAATCGTTATCCTGGAGCACCTGCTATTGTTCTTCACACTATTCAGCCGCACCAAGTGTTACTAGTTAATGAAGAACTGGAGATATTGCCCATTCAGGTGTGGCATGGAAAACTACCCATCCTTGGCTATCGAATTGGGTCCTTGGCTTATATCACCGATATGAAGTATATGGAAGAGAGTGAAATTGAACTACTTAGGGGGGTGAAGATGTTAGTGGTAAATGCTCTTCGCTTCAAACCCGACCATCATTCGCATCAAAATGTAGATGATGCCGTCGCATTTGCTCATCGAGTAGGGGCTGAACAAACTTGGCTCATACACTCATGCCATGATATAGGGCTTCATGCTGAAGTTAATGCAAAACTTCCTCCTGATGTACAGTTAGCTTATGATGGTCAAGTGGTAGTCATCGATAGATAACTCTAACGATAATCTCCTGAACATTTGATATTTGGTTAAATATAATTAAATAAGGTGGGGATTATTTGTGAATTGTTTGCGTTAAGGGAAATAATTCGTAATTTTGCACCGTGTTTTTCATAGTATTAGATTTAAGGTTAACAAGGTTGGAGTACAGCGGTACTCCTTTTTTATTTTCCCCAAATAACCTTGTACCTTAATTCCTTCTTTTTCGATATGACTTTAGAAATTTAAGCCTTTCAGTTATTTACGGTGAAATTTCCTATATAGCTTCCAAACCAGCAGCAAACCATCAAGCACAGAAGCTCCTTTATTCACTAAATTACTGGGCATAAAACCACTTTTTTTCGCAGGCACTGTTGGCTTGGCGAAAAGATCTCTACGTAACTTGGAAATCTGGTCACTGTCCTTTCTGATTTCCTTTAATAATTGAGCCTTGCGATCTCCTATGGATTGCAAGGTTGTGTAGGAAGGGCCGTTAGTCGTATTCTCTGTCATACTCAATGAACTCTAATCCCTCTGTATTATTCCATAAGCAGACTGGCGAGGAATCTGACCAAAGGCTTCTCAATCCAAGATTTGCGGAAAGCAAAGAAAAAGAGCAAGACAATGATATAGAAACAAGCCACTATGCAAAATGCTACTGGATAACCCAGGCTAGGTGCCATGGCATATGCTGCAGCAAAGGAAAGATAAATAAGGATAATGATGACGATGAGGGACACCACGGCGGCAATAACCAATGCCGTGATGAGCCTCACCACCTTCTCAATGACATCAAGTCGCAGATATTCATTTTGCAACCCAATGTAATGACGAATCAACTCTACGAGCTGACCTATAGTCTCTATGTTTTGGTCGTTAGAAAACAAAGTTGTTTATTCTTTAACCTTTAATCTGATTTGTATGTATTTTGAGCGATATTATTCTGCGATCTCTGCAGCAGCCTCCTTGATGTCGTCAGCCAAATCTCCAATTTCTTTTTTGGAGAGGTTGATGTTATGCTTCTTGCAGAAGTCGTCAATAGCATCAGTAATCTTCTCACGAGTGTCCTGTCCTTTCTCTGGAGCCATAAGGATGCCCAGAGCAGCGCCGGCGATAGCTCCGCCGAGGAAAGCGCCAATGTAACCTAATGTTTTCATAATCAATTTTTTTATAGTTAATATGATTCTTGATGAGCAAAGATACGCATTTTTTCCTTAATCTCAAACATTTCTTCCGTTAAAAACTATGTATTTTATCCATTTAACAAACTTTATGCACCAAATTGGCACGTTTTCGCTCGAATTTATGTAACTTCGCACAAATTTTATAAAATAATTAATCAAATTATATTGTAAAAATGAAGAAGTATATGGTATTATGCGCAGGTTTGGCTGTCGCATTCGCATTCACAAGTTGCAAATCTTCAGAGAGTGCCTATCGCAAGGCATACGAGAAGGCTAAGGCTCAGGAGTCTAATACGGCATTTGAGCAGTCTGCTGGAACCGAGACAACTGTTGTGGCCCCCGTGGTAACTCGTCCTTCTACTGAGACAACTGTTGTAGACAATGTTGACAATGCAGTGGTTCGTCAGGAGAATGTTCAGCTTATCAATGGCTCTGGCCTCCGCAATTTCAGTGTAGTCGTTGGCTCTTTCTCTGTAAAGGCTAATGCTGAGGGCTTGCAGCAGACCTTGAGAGACGCCGGCTATGATGCTCAGATTGTTTTCAATAGCGCTCGCAATATGTATCGTGTGGTTGCTAGTACTTTTGATGACAAGGCAAGTGCTGTTCGTAGCCGTAATGGTTTCAAGGCTGGCAAGTATCCCGATGCTTGGTTGCTTTATAACCAGCAGTAAGCCAAGGTGGCGCGAATACTTTCAATAGATTACGGTAAACGACGTACAGGATTAGCAGTCACCGACCCTCTGCAGATTATAGCTGGAGGGTTGGCGACTGTTTCTACATCTACTCTATACGACTATTTGGTAAACTATGTTACTCGTGAACCGGTAGAGCGTATTGTTATAGGAAAACCAATGCAGCCCAACGGTGAGCCTAGTGAGAATATGGCCCGTGTGGAACAGTTCGTTAACCGTTGGCGAAAGGTGCAGCCGCAAATCCCTATTGAATATGTGGATGAGCGCTTTACCTCCGTCTTGGCTCATAGGGCAATGCTGGATGGTGGACTGAAAAAGAAGTCTCGCCAGAATAAGGCTCTTGTCGATGAAATTTCAGCAACTATCATTCTCCAGAGTTATTTGGAGAGCAAGAGATAGTTTCAACAATATCATTCCTTATTTTACATTTCAAAATATATTTCAAATTCTATCAAAGTGATATTACCTATATATATATATGGTCAGCCATGCTTGAGAAAGGTTAGTCAGGATATCACCCTCGACTATCCCGAACTTACTCAGCTGATAGAGAATATGTGGGAGACGCTTGCTTCTAGTGAGGGTATAGGATTAGCAGCACCACAGATAGGCAAAAACATCCGATTGGTTGTTATTGACCTTGACTTGATATCTGAGGACTTTCCTGAATACAAAGGCTTTAAGAAAGTGTTTATTAATCCCCATATTGTTGAATATGACGAGGAGTCTCCCAAAGATAATCTGGAGGAAGGTTGTCTCTCATTGCCAGGTATACATGAGAAAGTTCAACGTCCTACTCGTGTTCATGTTACGTGGATGGAACCCGATGGAACGAAACATGATGAATGGATAGACGGTTATTTGGCTCGTGTGATGCAACATGAGTTTGATCATCTTGATGCTAAGATGTTTATCGATCGCATTACTCCTTTACGCCGACAATTGATAAAAAATAAATTGAAGGCGATGACTCTCGGCAAATACCATTGCAGTTATCGTACGAAACCTGTCAGACGATAATAAGATCCGTCCCCCTTCCCTCCCTATTTAGGGCGGGGGGGTACATGATGAGTATAGATTCGTATTGAGGATATGAGGATAAAGGACCTTATGATAAGACAAATTGCTCCCCTTCATACAGGGAGGAGTAGGGGAGTGGGTCTTCTCTTTTTTTTCTGTCCTCTCCTCTCATTTGCCCAATACAACATTGACCGTGTGCTGACAGCCGGACGTGCTGCCCTCTATTACGAGGATTACGTGCTGTCTATTCAGTACTTTAATCAGGTTATTACGGCTAAGCCTTATCTTTATGAACCTTGGTTTTTTAGGGGAGTGGCCAAGTTCTATCTTGATGACTGGATGGGGGCAGAAAATGACTGCTCTGAAGCAATTAGGCTGAATCCGTATATTTCCGGACAATATGAACTTCGTGGTCTTTGTCGAATTCGTCAGAAGAAATATAAAGAGGCTATTGCCGATTATGACTGTTCTATCCAGTATGATCCGACCAGTCAAGGGTTATGGTACAATCGGGTTCTATGTCGTATAGAGGACAAGGATTACGACCAGGCAAATGCTGATCTTGACTCGATGACTAATCGTTGGAAGAATTATGCAAAGGCATGGCAATTAAAGGCAGAGGTTTCTCTTCGTCAGAAAGATACTATTCGTGCAGCCAAACAGTTGGATAAAGCTCTTGAATTGGATGAATATGATGGTGAGGCATGGATGGTACGGGGTATGATTTCAATGAGCCGTAAGAAATGGAGAGATGCTGATGATCAGATATCCAAGGCTATTCACTTGAAACCTTCTGTAGCAGGCTATTATATCAACCGTGCCCTTTCCCGGTATAATATCAATAATTTACGTGGAGCTATGTCGGACTATGACAAAGCTCTTGAATTGGAGCCAAATAATTTCCTGGCTCACTACAATCGAGGACAACTTCGTGTTCAGGTTGGCGATGACAATCGGGCTATTGATGATTTTGACTTCATCATCCAGAATGAGCCTACTAATATCATGGCTATTTTCAACCGTGCCCTGCTTCTCGACCGAACGGGTAATCTCCGAGGTGCTATCCGTGACTATACGATGGTAATCGACCAATTTCCAAATTTCTGGACTGGTCTTCAGTATCGTGCATCCTGTTACCGCCGTCTCGGTATGACTGCTAAAGCAGAGATGGATGAATTCCGTATCTTCAAGGCTCAGCAGGACAAACATCTTGGGTATCAGCCACGTTGGAGCAATCAGCATCGAAAGGATGTTCGCAAGCTTTCAGACATTGATATGGATAAATATAACCAGTTGGTTGAGGAAGACGAGCAGGAGATGAAACATGATTATGCCTCAGCTTATCGTGGCCGTGTTCAGAATCGTCGTGTTGAAAATGATTTTTTGTCACTATTCTGTCTTTCCTATCAACGCCATACGAATGGAATGAAGGAGGTTATGACTTTTGATCAGGAGGTGGAACGATTCAACCAGAAACTTAGACCTCTGCATCGTGTTTATGTCACTGGTTCTACCAAGTCGCTTGATGAATCTGTAACAAAAGCACATTTCGCCCTTATTGATACACTCACCAACTTGATTCAAGACATTAAAGATCTACGTAAGAGTAAAGGCCTTCTATTAGAACGTGCGATTGCCTATACTGTTACACAGAATCAGGAAGCTGCGATCAACGATCTTACAGTCTTTATCCAGTTGGATAGCATCTCGTCATTGGGATATTGGCAGCGGGCTGTTTGTCAGACGATGATGAATGAATTCTCTGCTTCTCAAGGTGTGGATATTCAACTAAAGAACGCTCGCGCCATGGATGATTTCAATGAGGCTTTGAAACGTAGTCCCCATAATGCTTATCTGTATTATGACCGTGGTACTTTTTATGCATTGCATGATGATTATAGTCATGCTATTGATGATTTTACTAAAGCGATCCAATTGGATCCCAATTTAGCAGAAGCTTATTACAATCGTGGTCTTTGTCGTCTTTCTTCCGGTCATACAGCTGATGCTAACAAAGACTTTAGTAAAGCTGGAGAACTTGGCCTTTACAATGCCTATAGTCTTCTAAAGAAGCAGCAGAAGACAAAGCGTTAGCTTCCTTAAAGGGTTAAAAAACGTAAAAGAATAGAATTCTCATTTTCTCATTTTCTCATTCTCTTATTTTCTTACTACCTTTGCATCCGATTAACAAAAAACATATATTGTAGATATGATTAAAATCACATTTCCAGATGGCTCTGTACGCGAATATGAGCAGGGCGTCACTGGTTTTCAGATTGCCGAGAGCATTTCACCGGCTCTGGCACGCAACGTTGTGAGTTGCGGCGTGAATGGTGAGACAACAGAGTTGAACCGACCCATTAACGAAGACGCTACCATCGCCCTCTACAAGTTTGAGGACGAGGAAGGTAAGCACACCTTCTGGCACACCTCCGCCCACCTTTTGGCCGAGGCTCTTCAGGAACTCTATCCCGGCATCCAGTTCGGTTTCGGACCTGCCGTCGAGAACGGTTTCTTCTATGACGTGATGCCGCCCGAAGGTACGGCTATCTCAGAGAACGACTTCCCGAAAATCGAGGCCAAGATGAAGGAACTGGCCAAGAAGGACGAGGCCGTTGTGCGCCGCGATGTCTCCAAGGCTGATGCCCTGAAGGAATTCAAGGCCGACGGTCAGGAGTACAAGTGCGAGCATATTGATCAGGACTTGGAGGACGGTACGATTTCCACCTATACACAGGGTGCCTTTACCGACCTTTGCCGCGGTCCTCACCTGATGTCGACAGGTATCATCAAGGCCATCAAGATAACAAGTGTTGCCGGTGCTTTCTGGCGCGGCGATGCCAAGCGCGAGCAGATGACGCGTATCTATGGTATCACCTTCCCCAAGCAGAAGATGCTCGACGAGTATCTCGTGATGCTTGAAGAAGCCAAGAAGCGCGATCACCGCAAGATTGGTAAGGAGATGGAACTTTTCATGTTCTCCGATCGTGTAGGTAAGGGCCTGCCTATCTGGCTCCCCAAGGGAACAGACCTCCGTCTGCGCCTGCAGGATATGTTACGCAAAATCCAGAAAAACTATGGCTATCAGGAAGTTATTACTCCGCATATCGGCTCAAAGAACCTCTATGTGACCTCTGGCCACTATGCCCACTATGGTAAGGATTCGTTCCAGCCTATCCATACTCCCGAAGAGGATGAAGAGTACATGCTGAAGCCGATGAACTGTCCTCACCACTGTGAGATTTTCGCCAACAAGCCCCGTTCCTATAAGGATCTGCCCCTTCGTATTGCTGAGTTTGGTACGGTTTATCGTTATGAAAAGAG
>CACZVX010000019.1 GCA_902784755.1 uncultured Prevotellaceae bacterium | reverse complement strand
ACCGCTGGAATGGCGCTATGACTTCAACGAGAAAGACAATCCCTATCTGATGCAACGCATTATGATGAATGCCACACTTAATTCTGGTGCTATCAAATTTAATGGAAAATATGTGTTGGTAGTTCGTGTTGAAGGAGCTGACAGGAAGAGTTTCTTTGCCGTCGCAGAAAGTCCCAATGGTGTGGATAACTTCCGTTTTTGGGATGAGCCCATCACAATGCCTGAAGACGAGATTCCCGCTACGAATATCTATGATATGCGTATAACAGCACATGAGGACGGATGGATTTACGGAGTTTTCTGTGCAGAGCGTCATGATGACAGTCTGCCTGGAAACCTAAGCGCTGCAACGGCAACGGCTGCTATTGCTCGCACTAAAGACCTGAAAACATGGGAGCGCCTTCCAGATTTGAAGACGCGTAGTCAGCAGCGTAATGTGGTGCTTCATCCGGAATTCGTTGATGGGAAATATGCCTTTTACACTCGTCCGCAAGATGGTTTCATAGATACAGGAAGTGGTGGAGGAATAGGATGGGCCTTGGTGGATGATATCACTCATGCAGAGATTAAGGAAGAGATGATTATCAATGCCCGCCACTATCACACCATCACGGAGGTGAAGAATGGCGAGGGGCCACATCCCCTTAAAACCCCGAAAGGCTGGCTACATTTGGCCCATGGCGTACGTGCCACGGCCGATGGTCTTCGTTATGTATTATATATGTACATGACGTCATTGGAAGATCCCACGAAAGTGATAGCTAAGCCGGGAGGATACTTCCTTGTTCCTGAGGGTACTGAGTATGTGGGTGATGTGATGAATGTGGCCTTTGCCAATGGTTGGATTGCCGACGAAGATGGTAAGGTGTTTATCTATTATGCTTCTGCTGATACTCGCATGCATGTGGCTACTTCTACAATTGACCGTCTGGTGGATTACTGCATGAATACGCCTGAGGACGGACTCTTTACAGCGTCTTCAGTAGAAACCATCAAAAAATTGGTGAGAAAAAACATGGAATGTAAAAAATAATGTGTAACTTTGTACTCGCTAAAAATCATTAATCTATGGCAAGTTTAAAAGAAAAAATCGGTTATGCGCTGGGTGATGCAGCTGCGGGTGGTATAACTTGGAAGGTGATGTCGATAGCATTCCCTCTGTTCTTCACCAATGTTTTTGGATTAACCGTTGCAGACACGGCAACGCTGATGCTGATTGCCCGTATGTTCGACGTAGTTACCGACCCTTTGATGGGCTCTTTGGCTGATCGCACGCAGTCAAAATGGGGTACCTATCGTCCATGGCTGATTTTCGGAGCTGTTCCTCTTGGCGTGATTTTCGCCTTGCTTCTCTATACGCCTGATTTCGGTCCTGTCGGGAAACGTATCTATGCTTATACCCTTTACTTGCTCATGATGGCTTGCTATACGGCTGTAAACGTGCCTTACGGTTCACTTCTCGGAGTAATGACCGAAGATGATAATGAGAAAAACCAATTCTCTTCTTTCCGTATGGTGGGAGCTTATGCCATGGGATTCATCACGTTGCTGTCGTTCCCTTACTTGCAGAAACTTGTAGGCGGAACGCCTCAGCATCAGTATGCTGTTCTTGGTGCCTGTCTGGGAGCTGTGGCTACAATCATGACTTTGGCATGCGGACTGCTTACGAAGGAACGCCTGAAGCCCGTTCGCGCTGAGAAGTTCTCTTTCAAGCCCTTTGCCGATTTGTTTAAGAACAAGCCATGGATTTATCTGACGCTGATTGGTATCTGCACCAACTTCTTCAACGGATTCCGTTATGCTGTGGCAGGTTACCTGATGGAATACTGTCTGCATGGTGACGTGACTGTCAGCGGATTGATTATCAACTACACAGTCTTTATGACATTCGGTGAAGTTACTTGCATGATTTTCGGAGGCCTTTCTCCGAAGTTTACGCAGTGGATGGGCAGTAAGAAAAAAGCCTTTATGGTTGCAGGTCTCATCTGTATGGTATTCTCCATTGCTTTCTTCTTCGTTCCGATGAATCCCGCTTATATTTGGCTACTGATTGCTATTGTGGTTTTAACTTCTGTTGGCGTAGGTCTTTATTCTCCACTCTTGTGGTCAATGTATGCAGACGTGGCTGATTATGCTACCGAGAAAAACGGCACCTCTTCTACGGGTTTGATTTTCTCATCAGGAACCATGGCACAGAAGTTCGGTACTGCCATATCCGGCTCTTTGGTAGCCTTACTTTTGGGCCTTGCCGGTTTCTATTCAGGAACTGATGAAGTTACAGGTCAGACGGTTATAAACATCACCAACATGGAAGCTGTGCGTGAGATGACATGGGCTTTGTTCTCTATCTTCCCAGCTATCATTATTGTCATCATGTTGTGGCTGCTCTATAAATATCCTATCAAGAAATAATGAACACAAAAGTAAAGACACTTAAAGCTGAAGTCCGGGATGTATTGGAAAACAATATCCTGGACTTCTGGCTTCACCACATGGTGGATGAAGAGAATGGCGGTTTTTACGGGCAGATGACCGGTGAAGGTGAACTTATCAAAACTGCCGATAAAGGAGGTATTCTCAATGCCCGCATTCTTTGGTCGTTTTCTGCAGCCTATCGTGTTTTGAAGAAAACTGAATATCTGGAAGCCGCTACTCGTGCCAAGGATTATATCATTGACCATTTCATCGATACCGAATACGGTGGAACCTACTGGAGTCTTGATTACAAGGGACAGCCGAAAGACACGAAAAAGCAATTCTATGCCATTGGCTTCACAATCTACGGACTATCTGAATATGTCCGTGCTACTGGTGACCGTGAGGCTTTGGATTATGCTATCCAGCTTTATGAGTGTATTGAGGAACATTCATTTGATTCAGAGTACAACGGCTATATTGAGGCTTGCACACGTGAATGGGGGAAGATTGAGGATATGCGGCTCTCAGAACTTGATGCCAATTTCCCAAAGTCGCAGAATACGCATTTGCACATTATCGAACCTTATACTAATCTCTACCGTTGTCTCAAGGAACTCAAGGCAGCAGATAGTTGCGACTATGTGCCCGCTATCGGCTCTGTTCTCCCCATTGGCGTAACAGTTCCTGACGATTTTATCGTCAGACTGGAAGCTTCTCTCCGCAACTTGATTGATATCTTTACCGATAAGATTCTCAATCCCACGACCCATCATCTCGATCTTTTCTTCGACATGGATTGGACGCGTGAGGCAGGGGCCTTGGAGAGCTATGGGCATGATATCGAATGTTCATGGCTGTTACACGAAGCAGCACTTGTCTTGGGAGATGCGAAAGTTCTGAAAAAGGTGGAACCCATTGTCCAGTTAGTTGCCAAGGCTTCTGAAAAGGGCTTGAATGCCGATGGCTCTATGGTTCATGAAGCTAATCTCGATACGGGTTATCTCGATACCGACCGCCATTGGTGGGTGCAGGCTGAAAATGTCGTGGGATGGATAAATATTTATCAGTATTTCGGAGATGAATCAGCCCTTGAAAAGGCGTTGAAGGGTTGGCAATACATTAAGGAAAATCTCATAGATTGTGAAGGAGGAGAGTGGTATTGGAGCCGAGATCCTGAAAGGAATATCAATCGGAAGGATGATAAGGCGGGTTTCTGGAAATGTCCTTATCACAATTCCCGAATGTGTCTGGAGTTGATGGAACGTGATTTTTGAGGTAGTTAATTGCTGTCATGAAATAAGCAGTTTTGCCTCTATTTTATACAGAAATTTCTTCTATGCTGAGGAGACTTTGTAAGAATGGCGTAGAAGCGTTGTAAGAATGCCATTTTGACGATGTAAGAATGCCGTAGAAGCAAGGCTTCCACGGCATTTATACAACACGTTGATTATTAATGACTTAGATGGCTATCGTGTGCGGTCGTTAAGGTTTTTGATGTTATAGACCTTGCTCCACGCACTCTTGGGGTCGCTGCGGTAAACGGTAGCGATGGGAACATAGAAAACGCCTTCCTTCTGCATGGACTTACTGAAAGAACTCTTCTTGATTTTCACGGGTTTGCCGGAACGTACGATAACGGTATTGAGTGAATGGCAGTCGTCAAAAGCACCACCTCCGATTTCCTCCACACTACTTGGCAAATCAATGATACCCAGGGAACTGCATCCATTGAAGGCGTCTGATTCGATTTCCTTTACAGAATAAGGAATATCTATTTTAGCCAATGCCGTGCAATTCTTGAAGATCTTTGAAGAAATGCTCTTGATTCCATTAGGTATATTTACAATAGCGAGGTTGTGGCAATCCTCAAAAACGCTGCTTGCCATTGAGCGTACGCTGTTTGGAATATAGATACTGTCAAGACTGGCACATCCTTTGAAAGCATCATGGTCGATACCCTTGATAGAGTTCGTGATGTTTACCTCCTTCAGGCTGGAGCATCCTTCGAAAATGCTGTTAGCAATATTGTCCATGCTTGTGGTGAAGGAGAAACTCTTGAGTGAAGTGCAGTTCTTAAAGGCCACCCATCCAATGGCTTTCACACTATTGGGAATCTCAATCTCTTCGAGTGAAGAGCAGTCCTGGAAACAGGAATAACCGATTTTCTCCAGTCCCGAGGGCAGGTTGATGATTCTCAGACTTGAACAGCCTAAGAACAAATTGTAAGGTAGGGAAGTGATGTCTTCAGGAATGGTGATTTCCTCCAGAGAGGTGCATTTCTTAAAGGCACCCTGACCAATGCTGGTGATATCGTTATGGAGATTGACGGTTTTCAGGCTGCTGCATCCTGAGAAGGTTCCGCTCTTAATTTCTCTGACGGTTTCTGGAATGGTGATTTCCTCAAGACTGGTACAGTCCTCAAAGGCGCTAGATCCTATCTTTGTAACGCTATTTGGAATAGTGATTCTTGTGAGTGAAGTGGATCCCTTGAAAGCGTTGTCGTCTATTTCTTCTACATAGTAGGTTATGCTGTCTTGTGTAAATTTGTCGGGAATTACGATTTCTCCGGAATAAAGATTCTTGCCGGCAATCACCTTGGCCTCCTTTTTCTTGAAGTCAAGTTTGTAGTTGATACCATCCACATTCGTCGTGGGTGATTTTTTCAGAATGTCAGTTACGGGCTGCAGGTTTGTAGCCGAAATGTTCGTTGTGGAGACTAATGCAAAAACGAACAATAGTGTTTTGAAAGACTTCAGTTTCATTTTGCTATTTTAAAGGTATTTACTTCTGTCTGCAAATATAATGATTTTTGGTGAAAGAAGGAGAATAAATTCAGGAAACTTGCAATCATTTGCGATTTATTTACTATCTTTGCACCGGTTTTAGCAATAATAGCTTGGGATAAGTGACAAATCATTACAATTACACATATATATGTATTTTACTTTGTTAATTACCGTCATCCTGACGGCTGTAGTCTTGGTAGTCGGGGCTTACGTGATAGCTAAGCTGATTGGCCCCCGCTCCTACAACAAGCTGAAAGGAGAACCCTTTGAGTGTGGTATTCCCACACGTGGTTCTTCATGGCTGCCTGTTTCGATAGGATACTACTTATTTGCAATCCTCTTCCTCATGTTTGATGTGGAAACGCTTTTCCTCTATCCATGGGCAGTGGTGGTTAAGGAGTTTGGAACGATGGCTCTTTTTAGCATTGGTTTCTTTCTCTTGGTACTTGTATTTGGCTTGGCATATGCCTGGCGGAAAGGAGCGTTGGAATGGAAATAAGAAAACCGAGAATCAAGGCTTTACCCTACGAGGAGTTCAAGGACAACGAATCGTTGGAGAAGATTGTTGACGAGCTCCATGAGGGCGGTGTCAATGTGGTTATGGGTTCCCTTGACCAGATGATCAACTGGGGACGTTCTAATTCTTTGTGGTCGCTCACCTTTGCAACATCATGTTGCGGTATTGAGTTCATGGCTTGCGGATGTGCACGCTATGACTTCTCCCGCTTCGGTTTCGAGGTGACGCGTAACTCTCCCCGACAGGCAGATCTCATCATGTGTGCTGGTACGATTACCCACAAGATGGCTCCAGCTTTGAAACGTCTCTACGACGAAATGGCAGAGCCGAAGTATGTGGTTGCCGTAGGTGGCTGCGCTATCAGTGGCGGTCCCTTCAAGTCGAGTTATCATGTGGTTCAGGGCATTGAGGAGATTGTTCCTGTGGATGTGTTCATCCCTGGCTGTCCTCCGCGTCCCGAGGCAATTCTCTATGGTATGATGCAGTTGCAGCGCAAGGTGAAGATCGAGAAATTCTTCGGTGGCTCCAACCACAAGCAGACCAAGGACGAAGCTAAGCTGGGCGTTTCCAACGAGGAACTGATCTACGGTCGTGGCGGAAAGAAGCCTATCATCGTGACCGATGTGCCCGAGGAGGTTGCAGCGGAAATCAAGGCTAGTCAAACGAGTATTCCTAGTGAACCAAGTGTTCCTAATCAAGAAGGAAAGGAGGCCGCAAAATGAAATTAGAACATTTAGTATTCGATTTCGACAAGTTTGCCGCTGAAATGGCAAACCTCAAGGAGAAGAAGCACTTCGACTATCTTGTCACCATCGTGGGTGAGGACTTCGGAGAAGAAGGCTTGGGCTGCGTCTATATTCTGGAGAATACCGATAGCCATGAGCGTTGTTCTGTGAAGATGATTGCCCGCAGTCAGGTTTGCGGTGACGGCAATGCCATGAACGGCACTGGCGATACCGATGGACAGAAGCTTTATTACATTCCTACCGTTTCTAACATCTGGAAGGTTGCTGACCTGTTGGAGCGCGAAGTTTATGACTTCTTGGGAATTGTATTCCTGGGTCATAAGGATATGCGTCGTCTGTTCCTTCGTAATGATTTCGAAGGATGGCCACTTCGCAAGGATTTCAAGGCTTCTGGCAAATATACATTGGAAGATGATGTAGAGCCCGACTATGGGCTGGAGTATTTCATCGATGACAGAGGCAAATTGCAGTCAAAACAGAACCGTCTGTTCGGTCCTAACGACTATGTGGTTAATATCGGTCCTCAGCACCCTTCAACTCACGGTGTGCTCCGTTTACAGACGGTGCTCAATGGTGAGATCGTGAAGCGTGTCTATCCTCATCTGGGCTATATCCATCGTGGTATTGAAAAGATGTGGGAGTCGATGACTTATCCTCAGACTTTAGCTTTAACCGATCGTCTTAACTATCTGTGTGCCATGCAGCAGCGTCATGCGCTTGTTGGCGTTATTGAGGAGGGCATGGGCATTGAACTTAGCGACCGTATCCATTACATCCGTACCATCATGGACGAGTTGCAGCGTCTGGATAGCCACTTGCTGTTCACCTCCTGCTGTGCTCAGGACTTGGGTGCCCTTACGGCTTTCCTCTATGGAATGCGCGACCGTGAGCATGTGCTCAACGTGATGGAAGAAACAACTGGCGGACGCCTCATCCAGAACTATTATAGAATAGGTGGACTGCAGGACGACATTGATCCTAACTTCGTGAAGAACTGTAAGGATCTTGTTAAGTATTTGCGTCCGACCATTCAGGAGTATCTTGATGTGTTTGGTGATAACATCATCACTCACAACCGTATGGAGAACGTAGGTCCTATGAATCTTGAAGACTGCATCAGTTATGGTGTGACGGGTCCTGCCGGACGTGCTTCAGGTTGGAAGAACGATGTTCGTAAGAATCACCCATACGACCTTTATGATAAAGTGGAATGGGAGCAGATTACTACCGATACTTGTGACTCTATGGGTCGTTATATGGTTCATATCAACGAGATGTACCAGAGCCTGAACATCATCGAACAACTCATTGATAACATTCCTGAGGGTGATTTCTACGTGAAGCAGAAGCCTATCATCAAGGTTCCCGAGGGACAGTGGTACTACTCGGTGGAGGGTGCTGCCGGAGAGTTCGGTGTATATCTCGATTCGAAGGGCGACAAGAGCCCCTATCGCATGAAGATGCGCCCAATGGGTCTTTCACTCGTAGGTGCCCTCGATCCCATGCTTCGTGGCCAGAAGATTGCCGACCTCGTTACTACGGGTGCTGCCATCGATATCGTAATTCCTGACATTGACAGATAAAGGTATGGAACATATATTTGATTTTTCTATCGTAACAAAATGGTTCGATGAATTGCTGAGAGTCACCTGTGGGCTCAACAGCTTCTGGACCATTCTGATTGAGTGTGTGCTGGTAGGTCTCCTCATATTGGTAGCCTACGCACTCATTGCTATGGTGCTTATTTTTATGGAGCGTAAGGTTTGTGCTTACTTCCAATGCCGTATAGGTCCGGTTCGTGTAGGTCCTTGGGGATTGCTTCAGGTGGTGGCCGATGTGCTGAAGATGCTCATCAAAGAGATCTTCTTTGTTGACAAAGCCGATAAATTCCTCTATGCCGTTGCGCCTTTCCTGGTGATTATCGGTTCGGTGGGTGCTTTCTGCTTCCTGCCGTGGAACCGCGGAGCCGAGATTCTCGACTTCAACGTGGGACTCTTCCTGCTGACCGCCATCTCTTCGATTGGTGTTGTGGGTATCTTCCTCGCTGGTTGGGCTTCCAATAATAAGTATTCTGTGGTTTCGGCCATGCGTGCAGCTGTTCAGATGATTTCCTATGAGATGTCGCTTTGCCTCTGCCTGATTACCGCCGTTATTCTGACGGGAACGATGCAGGTGAGCGGTATCGTTGAGAGTCAGGCTGGTCCTTGGGGATGGCTCATTGTCCGCGGCCATATTCCCGCCATCATTGCCTTCGTGGTGTTTATCATCGCTGGTAATGCTGAGGCCAACCGTGGCCCGTTCGATATGGCTGAGGCTGAGAGTGAGTTGACCGCTGGTCACCATACGGAATATTCAGGTATGGGCTTCGGATATTTCTATTTGGCCGAGTTCCTGAACATGTTCATCATTGCCGGCATTGCCGCTATGGTGTTCCTCGGCGGATGGGCTCCCGTCCAGATTGGCGTCGCCGGTTTCGACACCGTGATGCAGTACATCCCTGGTATCGTATGGTTCATGGGCAAGGCCTTCTTCATCGTTTGGCTGATGATGTGGATTAAGTGGACATTCCCACGTCTTCGTATTGATCAGATTCTGAAATTAGAATGGAAGTATCTCATGCCATTGGCCCTGCTCAACCTCGTGCTGATGACCGTAGTGGTGGCTTTAGGCCTTCATTGGTAAAAATTATTCCGGTTATCCGGTTATCCGGTTACCCGGCTAAACATTAAATAAAATGGAAGATAAAAAATCATATTTCAGCGAACTCGGGCACGCCGTGAAGACTTTGGCCGTAGGCATGAAGACCACCATCAAGGAGTATGGCAAGGACTACTGGACCAATAAGTCAACAGAGCAGTACCCCGAGAACCGCAAGACCACACTCCATGTGGCAAGTCGTCACCGTGGGCGCTTGGTATTTAAGCGCAACGAGGACGGCAGTTACAAGTGTACGGCTTGCACGCTTTGTGAGAAATCATGCCCTAATGGCACGATTAAGATTGTCTCACACATGGCCGAAGATCCTGAAACAGGACGCAAGAAGAGGGTGCTCGATGATTATCGTTACGATTTGGGAGACTGCATGTTCTGCCAGCTCTGCACCAATGCCTGCAACTTCGATGCCATTGAGTTTACCAACGATTTCGAGAATGCTGTCTTTGACCGCAACCAATTGGTGCTCCATCTTGACAAGGAGGTTTACCAAGGTGGTTCTCTGCCTAACCTCATTGAGGGTGGTGCTGAATGGCAAGTCGGCAAGTTTAACACCAAAACGAAATAATCAGGAATATGGCAAATACAGTTATGTTTTTTATTCTCGCTGTGGTGATACTGGCATCAGCCGTGCTTTGCGTCACTACAAAGCGAATCATGAGAGCGGCCACTTTCCTGCTGTTCGTTCTCTTTGGTATTGCAGGACTTTATTTCCTGCTTGACTACACATACCTCGGTGCTGCTCAGATTGCCGTCTATGCTGGTGGCGTGACGATGATCTACATCTTCGCCATTCAGTTGGTAAGCAAGCAGACACTTCAGGGAATGGTAGAACGGATGAAGGGTTCACGTGTGGCCTTCGGCGCACTCGTAGCACTCATCGGACTTCTCACCACAGCTGTAGTCTTTGTGAAGAATCATTTTTATAACAACTTTATGCTGACTGGCGACAAGGAAGTAAGCATGAAGGAAATCGGAAATGCTCTGGTAGGCGCCGACAAGTTCGGTTATGTATTGCCTTTTGAGTTCATTTCCATTTTCCTGCTGGCTTGTATCATCGGCGGCATTATGATTTCAAGAAAGGAGTAATAGTATGGTACCAGTAAGTTATTTCTTTGTGCTTTCCGCACTTTTGTTCTTTATCGGAGTCTTCGGTTTTATCAGCCGTAGGAATCTGATTGCCATGCTCATCTCTGTGGAACTGATCCTGAATGCCGTGGATCTGAACTTTGCGGCTATCAACCGCATCGTTTATCCCGAAGCACTCGAGGGATTCTTCTTCTCGCTGTTCTCCATCGGTGTAAGTGCCGCTGAGACAGCTGTTGCCGTGGCTATCATCATCAATGTTTACCGCAACTATCACAGTGACCAGGTGAACTCGATTGAAAATATGAAATGGTAATCCTAATGAATTAAGTATTAAGATTTAAGAATTAAGAATTATGGACTATACATATTCAATCCTGATCCTGCTCATGCCGCTGATTTCGTTCCTCATTCTGGGACTTGCGGGTATGAAAATGTCGCATAAGACGGCAGGACTCATCGGCACCTGTTCATTGGGTGTGGTGACGCTGGTGAGCTATATGACAGCCTTCACCTATTTTACCGCCGATCGTCTGGCTGATGGTACTTTCGCTACGATTGTACCTTATAATTTTACATGGTTGCCTTTGGGACGTCTCCACTTTGATTTGGGTATTCTATTGGATCCCATTTCGGTGATGATGCTCATCGTCATTTCGACAGTTTCCCTGATGGTACATATCTATTCGTTCGGCTATATGCACGGCGAGAAGGGCTTCCAGCGTTACTATGCTTTCCTGAGCCTCTTCTCAATGTCTATGTTAGGTTTGGTACTGGCTACCAATATCTTCCAGATGTATCTGTTCTGGGAGTTGGTAGGTGTGAGCTCTTATCTGCTCATCGGCTTCTACTATCCCACACATGCCGCTGTGGCAGCTTCTAAGAAGGCATTCATCGTGACGCGTTTTGCCGATATGTTCTTCCTTATCGGTATCCTCATCTTCGGCTACTATGTGCAGTCGTTCAGCTTCTCGTTCGTGGGAACCGACGTTGTGATGGCCGATGGTACAGAGCCGTTCATCCAGGCAAACATGGCCAAGGCCATTGCTGCCGGAGGTTTTATCATTCCTACAGCTTTGGTGCTGATGTTCATTGGCGGTGCTGGTAAGAGTGCCATGTTCCCGTTGCACATCTGGTTGCCTGATGCCATGGAAGGTCCAACGCCTGTATCTGCATTGATTCATGCTGCTACGATGGTGGTGGCTGGTGTTTTCCAGATTGCTCGCATGTTCCCCTTGTGGATTCAATATGCTCCAGGCTCTATGAGCATTATCGTCTGGGTGGGTGTATTTACCGCTTTCTATGCAGCCGCTGTGGCATGTGCCCAAAGCGACATCAAGCGTGTGCTGGCATTCTCTACTATTTCACAGATTGCCTTCATGATGGTGGCTCTTGGTGTAAGTCTTCCTGGACACGAGGCTGTTCTTGACAATCACACTCAGCTGGGTTATATGGCTGGTATGTTCCACCTTTTCACCCATGCTATGTTCAAGGCATGTCTCTTCCTCTGTGCTGGTTGTATTATTCATGCAGTTCATTCGAACGAGATGAATCTGATGGGTGGACTTCGCAAATATATGCCTATTACACACGTAACATTCCTCATCAGTTGTCTGGCTATCGCTGGTATTCCATTCTTCTCAGGCTTCTGTTCCAAGGATGAGATTATCACCGCCTGCTTTGAGTACAGCCCCTGGGTAGGTTGGATTATGACTGGCATCGCCGCCATGACCGCCTTCTACATGTTCCGTCTCTACTACGGCATCTTCTGGGGAACCGAGAACAAGGAAGCCCACGAGCATCACACGCCCCACGAGGCTCCTGCCACGATGACCATCCCTCTGATCGTACTCTGCTGCATTACGATGGGCGTTGGTATCTATAGCACCATTGCCGGGTTCGCAGGGTGGGGTGGTAACTTCGGTGAGTTCGTAAGTGCCGCTGGTACTCCCTATACCATTCATTTCGACACGCAGATTGCCATCACTTCAACGGTGATTGCTATCCTGAGCATTTGTCTGGCTACCTATATATATAAAGGTGAGAGCCAGCCTATTGCCGACCGTCTCTACAAACAATTCCCCCGTCTCCATCGTGCTGCCTATAAGCGCTTCTATATGGATGAGGTATGGATGTATTTCACGCATAAGATTGTATTCCGTCTCTTCTCGCATCCTATTGCCTGGTTCGACCGTCACGTGGTTGATGGCACCTTCAACTTTATGGCATGGGGAGCCAATGAGGCAGGCGAAAGCCTCCGTCCCTGGCAGAGCGGTGATGTGCGTCAGTATGCTGTGTGGTTCCTCACGGGCAGCGTTGCACTGTCGTTAGTTTTATTAGCAATGTAAAATTATCTATCCGGCTATCCTTATATCCGGCTAAAAATAAAAGAAACAATGTCAATACTAACATTATATGTACTAATCCCCGCGCTGATGCTGCTTGGCCTTTGGCTGGCTCGCAATCTTAATGAGGTGCGTGGTGTGATGGTGGCAGGTGCTTCATGTCTGTTGGCCCTGTCTATATGGCTTACGATTTATTTCGTGCAACAGAGGGCTGGCGGTAACAATGCTGAAATGCTGCTCACTTATTCTGTTGACTGGTTCAAGCCTTTGAATATTAAATATGCCGTGGGTGTGGACGGTATTTCTGTGGTGATGCTGCTCCTTTCGAGTATCATTGTCTTCACAGGTACATTTGCCTCTTGGCAGCTCAAACCGCTCACCAAGGAATATTTCCTTTGGTTCACCCTTCTTTCCACGGGTGTGTTTGGTTTCTTCATCTCCATCGATATGTTCGCCATGTTCATGTTCTATGAGGTGGCTCTGATTCCGATGTACCTTCTGATTGGTGTTTGGGGGTCTGGCAGACGTGAATATGCGGCTATGAAACTGACGCTGATGCTGATGGGAGGTTCTGCACTGCTGATTCTCGGTATTCTGGGTATCTACTTCTATAGCGGTGCTGATACGATGATTGTAACGGAGATTGCTGCCAAGCACAACATCCCCGTGAACATCCAGAAGATTTTCTTCCCCTTCATCTTCATCGGTTTTGGTGTGCTGGGTGCTTTGTTCCCCTTCCACACTTGGTCTCCCGATGGTCATGCTTCGGCACCTACCGCCGTTTCCATGCTCCATGCTGGTGTGCTGATGAAACTTGGAGGTTATGGTTGTTTCCGCGTGGCCATGTATCTGCTGCCGGAAGCTGCCCAGGAACTTGCTTGGATCTTCCTGATTCTCACAACAATTTCTGTGGTTTATGGAGCTCTCTCTGCATGTGTACAAACCGACCTGAAGTATATCAATGCTTATTCGTCGGTGTCTCACTGCGGATTGGTGCTTTTTGCTCTGCTGATGATGACACAGACTTCTTGCACGGGTGCTATCCTGCAGATGCTATCTCACGGCTTGATGACGGCTCTCTTCTTTGCCCTCATCGGTATGATCTATGGTCGTGCACATACTCGTGACGTGCGTTATCTCGGTGGTTTGATGAAGATTATGCCTTTCCTTGCTTGCGGCTATGTCATTGCAGGTTTGGCTAATTTAGGTCTTCCCGGATTCTCCGGATTCATTGCAGAGATGACTATTTTCGTGGGTTCTTTCGAGAATGCAGATGTGTTCCGTCGCACTTGCACCATCATCGCTTGTACCTCTATTGTTATCACCGCTGTCTATATCCTTCGTGTTGTTGGTAAGATTCTCTTCCAGAAGGTTGATTATCCCCATTGTGACACTGTGACATTGACTGATGCCACCTGGGATGAGCGCGTTGCAGTCATCGGACTTATTGCTTGTGTGGCAGGTCTTGGTTGCTTCCCGCTGATTTTCAGTCATATCATTGATAGTGGCGTTGGAAGTATTCTGTCGAATATCCTGATGGCAGGAATGTAAAAATCAAATTGTCAAATAGTAAAATAGTAAAATTAAGATATGAACTACGGACAATTCTTAAATATGATTCCTGAGGCAGTATTGGTGCTCATGCTCATCATTACCTTTGTACAGGATTTTATTCTTGGATATGATCTGAAGAAGAAAAAGCAGGAGGGTGATAAGTTTAACACACTGACTTCTGTCATGATGCTCATTCTGGCAGTTGTCTGCTTCTTCTCTATCCGAAACAATAGTGAGGTCAATCTATTTGGCGGAATGTATGTGACTACCGCAGCTGTCACCGTGATGAAGACCATTCTTGCATGTGGTACTTTAATCGTGTGCATTCAGGCTCGTCAGTGGCTTTCCCGTTCTGATACCTCTTTCAAGGCAGGTGAGTTCTACATGCTCGTAGAAAGTACGCTGCTGGGTATGTTCATGATGATGTCTTCCGGACATTTCCTGACTTTCTTCCTTGGATTGGAAATGGCCAGTGTGCCCATGGCATGTCTGGTAGGTTTGGATAAGTATCGTCACAACTCAGCAGAAGCAGCTGCTAAGTTCATCTTGACAGCGACCTTCTCCAGCGGAGTTATGCTCTACGGTATCTCTATGCTTTACGCTGCTACAGGAACGCTGTATTTTGATGATTTCGCTGCTAATCTGACTCAGAGCATTCGCGTCTATCCGTCAGCGCTTTCCATCGTAGGATTGGTATTCTTTGCCAGCGGTTTGGGCTTCAAGATTTCGTTGGTGCCTTTCCACTTCTGGACAGCCGATACTTATCAGGGAGCACCCACGACCGTCACAGGTTATCTGAGTGTTATCTCGAAAGGTGCTGCAGCCTTTACGCTCTGTACCATTCTGATGAAGGTTTTCCCCGCAATGATTGAGCATTGGGAGATGTGGCTCTACATCGTGATTGTGCTCTCTATCACTGTGGCAAACCTCTTTGCCATTCGTCAGACAGAGTTGAAGCGATTTATGGCTTTCAGCTCTATCTCACAGGCTGGTTACATCATGCTGGCAGTGGTAGGTAACAGTGCCTATGGTGTGGCTGCACTCACTTATTATGTGCTGATCTATGTTGTTGCCAACATGGCTGTCTTCACCGTTATCAGCGCTGTCGAGGAAGCCAATGGAGGCCGTACTGATATGGATGCATACAACGGATTCTATCAGAACAATCCCAAGTTCGCATTCCTGATGACGTTGGCTTTGTTCTCATTGGCAGGTATTCCTCCATTTGCAGGTATGTTCTCGAAATTCTTTGTCTTCATGGCCGCTGCTCAGGAAGGCTCCTTTGCTGCCTATTTCGTAGTCTTTATTGCATTGATCAACACGGTAGTGTCACTCTACTACTACCTGCTCATTGTGAAAGCTATGTATATTAAGGCTGAAGAGAATCCGCTGCCTACATTCAAGAGTACAACGAGCACCAAGCTGGCTCTCGGCATCTGTACCGTTGGCATTATGCTCTTCGGTATCTGCTCATTGTTCTATGACTGGATTTTCTGCTACGCTTAAATCAAGTTGTTTTTAATAATAAGCGGCCCGATGGATTTCTCTGTTGGGCCGTTTTTGTGTAGCTATGGTCGTATGGGTAGCCGTATATTCAAAAACGTCAGTCAGTCAGATGTCATATTGGAAACATTGGATGAGTGAAAATCATATTTTGAAAATTTAACAAGGGGAAAACTGTTATGGTGCGTATTCTAAAATAGTAATAAGCAAACATTATTATAATTATAAGAAATGGCAAATAGATATTTATTAGGATTCGATGTCGGCAGTTCGTCTGTAAAGGCATCGCTTGTTGACGCAGATACTGGAGTTTGCGCCGCTACAGCTTTTTATCCTGAGAAAGAGGCACCCATAATGGCTGTTAAGGCTGGATGGGCAGAGCAAGAACCACAGATGTGGTGGGAAAATGCCAAGCTTTCGCTGAAGAAAATCATGGCAGATGCTGGTGCTACGGCCGATGACATTAAGGCTATTGGTATCTCTTATCAGATGCACGGATTGGTATGTGTGGACAAGAATCAGCAGGTGCTCCGCCCCAGTATTATCTGGTGTGACTCACGTGCCGTTCCATACGGTGAGAAAGCATTTAATGAGCTTGGTGCCGAGCAGTGCTTGGGACATTTGCTCAATTCTCCCGGTAATTTCACAGCAGCCAAATTGGCATGGGTAAAGGAGAATGAACCGGAACTTTTCGACAAGATAGATAAGATTATGCTTCCAGGTGACTACATTGCCTTGCGCCTGAGTGGTGTAGCTAACACGACAATCAGCGGTCTTTCTGAGGGTATGATGTGGGACTTCAAAGAGAAGCGTCCCGCGAAGTTCTTGCTCGACTATTTCGGATTCCCTGAAGATGTAGTTGCCGATATCGTTCCAACTTTCTCTATTCAGAGCACGGTTTGCAAGGCAGCTGCAGAGGAACTGGGATTGAAGGAAGGAACACCTATTTCTTATCGTGGAGGAGACCAGCCCAATAATGCACTTTCTCTTAACGTGTTCAATCCTGGTGAGATTGCCTCTACTGCAGGAACTTCTGGCGTTGTTTATGGAGTACTGGGTGAAGCCAACTATGATCCCAAGAGCCGTGTGAACACTTTTGCTCATGTGAATTACACGAAAGATTTGGATCGTCTGGGTGTGCTCTTGTGCATTAACGGAACGGGTATTCTGAATGCATGGGTGCGCCGCAACGTAGCTCCTGAGGGCATTTCCTATAGTGAGATGAACGATATGATGGCTGGTATTCCCATCGGTTCAGAGGGCGTAAGTATCATTCCATTCGGCAATGGTGCAGAGCGTGTTTTGGAGAATCGCGAGATAGGCTGTTCCATCAATGGTATTAATTTCAACAAACATTCCAAGGCTCACATCATGCGCGCTGCTCAGGAAGGTATCGTCTTTTCGTTCTGTTATGGTATGGAAGTGATGCAGGAGATGGGTATGGACATCCGTAAGATTCATGCTGGAAAGGCTAATATGTTCTTGTCAGATATATTCCGCAATACACTTGCCAGCGTCAGCGGTGCCACTATCGAACTCTATGAGACCGATGGAAGCGTAGGTGCAGCAAAGGGTGCTGGAATGGGTTGTGGTATCTATAAGGACAACAATGAGGCATTTGCCACGTTAAAGAAGTTGGCTGTTATTGAGCCTGATGAAAAGAATCGTGATGCCTATCTGAATGCTTATGCAGAATGGAAGGCCAATCTGGAACAGATTATCAAGAATTAAGAGTTAAGAATTATTGCTTTGGCAATTAAGAATTATCAATTAAGAATTATATAAACCTAATTTTTTAAATCCATTATTATGGCAAAAGAGTATTTTCCACAAATTGGAAAGATTCCTTTCGAGGGAAAGGACAGTAGAAACCCATTAGCATTCCACTACTATGATGCTGACAAGGTGATTATGGGTAAAACCATGAAGGAGTGGCTTCGCTTCGCTATGGCTTGGTGGCACACACTGGGACAGGCAAGTGCAGACCCATTTGGAGGCCAGACCCGCTGCTATGAGTGGGATAAGGCTGACAATGCCGTTCAGCGCGCTAAGGATAAGATGGATGCTGGTTTTGAAATCATGAACAAACTCGGCATCGAGTTCTTCTGCTTCCACGATATTGACCTCGTTGAAGAGGGTGCAAACGTTGAGGAGTATGAGGCTAACATGAAGGCCATCACCGACTATGCTCAGCAGAAGTTGGCTGAGAATCCTCAGATTAAGCTGCTCTGGGGTACCGCTAATGTATTCGGTAACAAGCGTTACATGAATGGTGCTTCTACCAACCCTGATTTCGATGTTGTGGCCCGTGCTATCGTTCAGATCAAGAACGCCATCGACGCTACCATCAAGCTCGGCGGTCAGAACTATGTATTCTGGGGTGGACGTGAGGGCTACATGAGCCTGCTCAACACCGACCAGAAGCGCGAGAAGGAGCATATGGCCCGCATGCTGACCATGGCACGCGACTATGCACGCGCTAAGGGATTCAAGGGCACGTTCCTCATCGAGCCGAAGCCTATGGAGCCCACCAAGCACCAGTACGACGTTGACACCGAGACCGTTATCGGCTTCCTGAAGGCTCACGGCCTGGACAAGGACTTCAAGGTGAACATCGAGGTGAACCACGCTACTCTGGCTGGCCACACCTTCGAGCACGAGCTTTGCTGCGCTGTTGATAACGGTATGCTTGGCAGTATTGATGCCAACCGTGGTGATGCACAGAACGGTTGGGATACCGACCAGTTCCCCATCGACAACTACGAACTGACTCAGGCTATGCTGCAGATCATCCGCAACGGTGGTCTTGGCAATGGCGGAACCAACTTCGACGCTAAGATGCGCCGTAACTCAACTGATCCTGAGGATGTATTTATCGCTCACATCAGCGGTATGGACGCTATGGCACGCGCTCTCGAGAACGCTGCTGCCATCATCGAGGACGGCACCCTCTGCAACATGGTGAAGGAGCGCTACGCTTCGTTCGACGCCGGTAAGGGTAAGGAGTTCGAAGAGGGCAAAATGACCCTCGAGGACGCTTACGAGTATGGTAAGAAGGTGAACGAGCCCAAGCTGACCTCTGGCAAGCAGGAGCTCTACGAGACCATCGCTGCCTGGTTTGCCAAGTAAGCAATTGCCTTTTCCCTCATTCTTTCCCTGATTAGGGAAGAAGAGTTAGAAATTTCCCCCTCTATTCACAGAGGGGGATTTTTTTGCCCTTTTCTTTTGGATAAGTCGTAAATAATGTTTAATTTTGCCAAATATATCATTTACACGCATCGTTAACAGATGGCTTACAACAATAATCATTTAGTAATCATGGCTGGAGGAGTGGGTAGTCGCTTCTGGCCGATGAGCACCGCCGAGAAACCTAAGCAGTTTATCGACGTGTTGGGAGTTGGGCGTTCGCTTCTGCAGCTGACACTCGACCGTTTCCAAGATGTTTGTGATCCCCATAATGTTTGGGTTGTGACCAATAAGAATTATGCAAGCATAGTTCAAGAACAGTTGCCAGAAGTTCCCGTGGAGAACATTCTTTGCGAACCATGTCGTCGCAATACGGCTCCTTGCATAGCATATGTAAGCTGGCGTATCAAGAAAAAAGATCCGAAGGCCAATGTCGTGGTGACTCCCAGCGACCATATTGTGATGAACACCGAGGAATTCCGTCGTGTTATCAAGATGTGCATGAAGTTTACCGGTGAGAATGATGCCATCGTCACTTTAGGCATGAAACCGACTCGTCCTGAGACGGGCTATGGCTATATTCAGGCGGATCTATCCACTAGCAGTCCCCGCAACAAGGAAATTTTCCGTGTGGATTCTTTTAAGGAGAAACCCAGTCAGGAGAAGGCTTTGACTTATATCCGGAGCAAGAGCTTTTTTTGGAATGCGGGCATCTTTATCTGGAGTGTCAGCACTATCGTGAATGCTTTTCGTATCTATCAGCCGGCTATCAACCGCGTGTTTGAGAGCATGCTGCCCTTCTATGGTACAGACAAAGAACAGGAGGAAATTGACAAGCGCTTCCCAGAGTGCGAAAGTATTTCTGTTGACTATGCCATCATGGAGAAAGCTGAGGAGATATTTGTATGTCCTGCTGACTTTGGTTGGAGTGATTTGGGCACTTGGGGTTCCCTGTTGATGCAAACGAAAAAGGATCTTTATGGCAATAGTGTGATAGGCCAGAATGTGAATCTCTATGACACTCGTAATTCTATTATCCACACGTTGGATCATAAGAGAGTGGTCGTTCAGGGGCTCGATGGCTATATCGTAGCCGAGGAAGGTGGTCGTCTGCTTATTTGTAAGTTGTCGGAAGAACAGCGCATCCGGCAGTTTTCTGGAGAAGAATAGGAGAACAGGGTCATATATTTTATGGAAAAGAAAGTAGCATTGATAACCGGTATTACCGGACAGGATGGCAGTTATCTTGCCGAGTTTTTGATTGAAAAGGGATACGAGGTTCACGGCCTCTTGCGTCGTTCTTCCTCTTTTAATACAGGTCGCATCGAACATCTTTATCTTGACGAGTGGGTGCGCGATATGAAGAAATCACGTTTGGTAAATCTTCATTGGGCAGATATGACCGACTCTTCCTCACTCATACGAATCATCGGAGAAACCAAACCTTCTGAGATTTATAATTTGGCTGCTCAGAGCCACGTGAAGGTGTCTTTCGATGTTCCCGAATATACTGCAGATACGGATGCTGTGGGCGTACTCCGTCTTTTGGAAGCTGTGCGAATATGTGGTTTGGAACATCAATGCCGCATCTATCAGGCAAGCACCTCCGAGCTTTTTGGAAAGGTGCAAGAGGTTCCGCAGAGTGAAACCACTCCTTTTTATCCCCGTTCTCCATATTCTGTTGCCAAACTCTATGGTTTTTGGATTATGAAAAACTATCGTGAGTCTTACGGAATGTACTGTTGCAACGGTATTCTTTTTAATCATGAGAGTGAGCGCCGAGGTGAAACCTTTGTGACTCGTAAGATCACACTCGCTGCTGCCCGTATTGCCCAGGAACAGCAGGATAAACTATATTTGGGTAATCTTAATGCCCTTCGCGACTGGGGTTATGCGAAGGATTATGTGGAGTGTATGTGGCTTATCCTTCAGCAGCCGGAGCCAGATGACTTCGTGATTGCCACGGGTGAATATCACACGGTTCGCGAGTTCTGCACACTGGCTTTCCATCATGTGGGCATTGAACTTGAATGGCGTGGAGATGGTCTTGATGAGCAGGGTATCGATAAGAAGACTGGAAAGATACTTGTGGAAGTTGATCCCAAGTATTTCCGTCCTGCCGAGGTTGAACAGTTGTTGGGAGATCCTTCGAAGGCCAAGGCAAAGCTGGGATGGAATCCTCGTAAGACCAGTTTCGAAGACCTCGTGAAGATTATGGTCGATCATGATATGAAAAAGGTGCATAAATTGTATCTGAAATCTAAGATTGAGGACTGATTATGCTTCAGAAGGATAGTAAAATATATGTAGCGGGACACCATGGACTTGTGGGTTCCGCTATTTGGAATAATCTGAAGAGTAGGGGATATACCAATCTTGTGGGTCGTTCCCATAAGGAACTCGACTTATTAGACTCTGTGGCTGTTCGTCGCTTCTTTGATGAGGAACAGCCAGATGCCGTGGTTCTTGCTGCTGCTCATGTCGGGGGTATCATGGCGAATCTTCACTATCGTGCTGATTTCATTTACCAGAATCTTCAGATTCAGCAAAACGTTATCGGAGAGAGCTGGCGCCATGGTGTGAAGAAACTGCTCTTCCTGGGTTCTACTTGCATTTATCCGCGTGAGGCTCCACAACCGATGCCTGAGGATTGTCTGCTTACATCTCCTCTGGAATATACCAATGAACCTTATGCCATTGCTAAGATTGCGGGTTTGAAAATGTGTGAAAGTTTCAATATCCAGTATGGTACGAATTACATAGCTGTCATGCCTACTAATCTTTATGGACCTAATGACAACTTCCATCTTGAAAATTCTCACGTGCTACCGGCAATAATTCGCAAAATTCATCTAGCCAAATGCTTGAACGAAAGCAATTGGGATGCAGTACGAAAGGACATCGATTTGCGTCCGGTCACCCTCAAGGAAGGTGATGGCTTGTTGCGTGTGAACGGTAAAAGTGCGGAGTCGGATATCCTTCGAGTATTGGCTCATTATGGAATTGAACCAAATGCCGTAACACTCTGGGGCACAGGCTCTCCAATGCGTGAATTCTTGTGGAGCGAAGAGATGGCAGATGCGTCTGTTCACGTTCTTCTCAATGTTGACTTCAAGGACACCTACGACACTAGTGTGAAGAATGCTGACGGTATTACTGAGATTCGAAACTGTCATATCAATGTGGGAACAGGCAAGGAAATCAGTATTCGTGAAGTGGCTGAACTGATTATGAAGGAAATCGGTTTCAAGGGTGAACTTAGATGGGATTCAACAAAACCGGACGGAACACTTAAGAAACTTACAGATGTAAAGAAACTTCATAGTCTTGGATGGCACCATAAGATTGAAATTGATGAGGGCGTCCACCGTCTTTATGAATGGTATAAACAAGGCATCTGTATCAATCATCAAAGTGTTTGAGCAAAAACATTTAAATAAAAAAATGTACCTGAGTGATTAGGTACATTTTTGTTTTCTCACGTTTTTTATCTAAAGATAAACAATCTAAAATCGATAAACAACAGAACAAGTATGAAGACTTATCCTAAAATTGGTATCCGTCCGACTATTGATGGTCGTCAGGGAGGTATCCGTGAAAGCTTGGAAGAGAAGACTATGAGTCTTGCCAAGGCAGTTAAGAATCTTATTGAAAGCAATCTTCGTAACGGCGACGGTTCTCCTGTGGAGTGTGTGATTGCTGACACTACTATCGGTCGTGTGGCTGAGAGTGCCGCTTGTGCTGAGAAGTTTGAGCGCGAGGGCGTAGGTTCGTCTATCACCGTTACCAGTTGCTGGTGTTACGGTTCTGAGACGATGGACATGAATCCTTACTATCCAAAGGCTGTATGGGGCTTCAATGGTACAGAACGTCCCGGTGCTGTCTATCTTGCTGCTGTGCTTGCCGCCCATGCCCAGAAGGGTTTGCCTGCTTTTGGTATTTATGGCCATGATGTTCAGGACCTTCCCGATAACACCATTCCTGCTGATGCTGCTACCAAGATCCTCCGCTGGGCACGTGCTGCTCAGGCCGTAGCCACAATGCGCGGACAATCTTATCTTTCCATGGGTAATACATGTATGGGTATTGCCGGAAGTATTGTGAATGCCGATTTCTTCCAGGAGTATTTCGGCATGCGCACCGAATATGTTGACCTTGTGGAGATTCTACGTCGTGTTGATTTTGGAATCTATGACAAAGATGAATTCAAAAAGGCTATGGAGTGGGTTGATAAGTATTGCAAGCCCATGGAAGGTCACGACTATAATGAAGACCGCGAACTCTTTCCCGGCACGCCAATGACTACCTACAACGGAAAGGGCAAGGGTAAGAACCGTCAGGAGAAGGACGAGGACTGGGAGTTCACTGTGAAGTGCATGATGATTATCCGCGATCTCATGCATGGTAATCCCAAGCTCGCCGAGATGGGCTATTTCGAGGAGGCCAAAGGCCACAATGCAATTCTCGGAGGTGTTCAGGGTCAGCGCCAATGGACTGACTACAAGCCTAATTTCGACTTCCCCGAGTCTTTGATGTGTACTTCTTTCGATTGGAATGGCATTCGTGAGGCAGATGTGCTCGCAACCGAGAATGATTCACTTAACGGTATTTCCATGCTGTTTGGCCATCTGCTAACCAATAAGGGCGTGATGTTCTCCGACATTCGTACTTATTGGAGTCCTGAGGCTGTGGAGCGTGTAACGGGCAAGAAGCCTGAAGGCTGTGCTGCTGGTGGATTTATTCATCTCATTAATTCTGGTGCTACTACACTTGATGCTACAGGCGCAATGTCTGATGCTAATGGTGAACCCATCATGAAGTCACCTTGGGAGATGAACGAGGCCGATGTGGAGGCTTGTCTGAAAGCCACTTCTTGGATGCCTGCTGACCGCGACTATTTCCGCGGAGGTGGATATTCAAGCCATTTCCTCACCCGCGGTGGTATGCCAATGACCATGATGCGTGTGAACATTGTAAAGGGTCTTGGTCCTGTGTTGCAGTTAGCAGAGGGTTGGACGGTAAGTCTTGATCCTGATGTGAACGATATT
The DNA here is from genome assembly GCA_902784755.1 of uncultured Prevotellaceae bacterium. Classification (GTDB taxonomy): domain Bacteria; phylum Bacteroidota; class Bacteroidia; order Bacteroidales; family Bacteroidaceae; genus Prevotella. The sequence goes on along the minus strand of CACZVX010000019.1, from coordinate 13,200 downwards.
CTCGACAAACGCACCGATCCCACATGGCCTACCACTTGGTTTGCTCCGCGTCTCGATCCTACAAAGGACGCTTTCAAGGACGTTTATTCTGTGATGAATAACTGGGGTGCCAACCATGGTGCTATAGCTTATGGCCATATTGGAGCTGATGTCATTACGCTCTGTTCTATGCTCCGAATCCCAGTTTGCATGCACAACATTAAGGATGAGGATATTTTCCGTCCTGCTTGCTGGAATGCTTTCGGAATGGACAAGGAAGGTGCCGACTATCGTGCCTGTGAGAATTTCGGACCTATTTACAAATAAAAACTGAGTAAAAGTGAGTAACAATTCTCCAACCGACAATAAGGTTGTTCCTTCCCATTATCTCATTCCGTTCATACTGGTAACCTTGTGTTTCGCTTTATGGGGTTTTGCTAACGACATTACTAACCCCATGGTGAAGGCCTTTTCCAAGATCTTCCGTATGAGCGTTACTGAGGGAGCGCTTGTGCAGGTGGCTTTCTATGGAGGCTATTTCTGCATGGCCTTTCCTGCCGCTATGTTCATCCGCAAGTTCAGCTATAAGTCGGGTGTACTGATGGGGCTTGGGCTTTATGCCACGGGAGCCTTGCTGTTCTTCCCCGCCAAGATGGTAGGTGTTTACGGTTGTTTCCTTATAGCCTATTTCATCATGACCTGTGGACTCTCATTCCTTGAGACTTCCTGTAATCCCTATATTCTCACGATGGGAAGCGAAGAGACTGCTACCCGCCGTCTCAATATGGCGCAATGCTTCAATCCTTGCGGCAGTATCATTGGTATGTATGTTGCCATGAATTTCATTCAGGCGCGTCTTAATCCTATGAGTTCCGCAGAGCGTGCCACACTTTCGCCATCGGAGTTTGATGCCATGAAGGATGCTGATCTGAGCGTTCTCATTTCTCCTTATCTCGCAATCGGATTGGTTATCGTGGCTATGTTCCTTGTCATTTGGCTGATGAATATGCCGAAGAATGGTGATCAGAACAAGAACATCAATTTCCTGCCTACGCTCAAGCGCATTTTCTCTTTGAAGTATTATCGCGAGGGAGTTATAGCGCAGTTCTTCTATGTTGGCGCTCAGATTATGTGCTGGACATTTATAATTCAGTATGGTACGCGCGTCTTCATGGCTGAGGGCATGGGAGAGCAGGCCGCTGAAGTTCTTTCGCAGCGCTTCAATATCGCTGCTATGCTTCTCTTCATCTGTTCTCGTTTTGTGGCTACCTATTTGATGAAGTATGTTAATCCTGCCCGTCTGTTGGCTGCCTTTGCGATTGGTGGAATGATTTGTACGCTGGGCGTCATTCTTTTCCAGAACCGTCTTGGTATGTATTGTCTGGTGGCTGTCAGCGGCTGCATGTCACTCATGTTCCCCACAATCTATGGTATTGCCCTTAAAGGACTTGGTGATGATGCCAAGTTTGGTGCTGCCGGTCTTATCATGGCCATTCTTGGTGGAAGTGTACTGCCTCCGTTCCAGGCTGCCATCATCGACCAGGGTACAGTATTCGGTGGATTTCCCGCTACTAACGCCTCGTTTATTCTTCCCTTCATCTGCTTTATAGTCGTATGCGCCTATGGAGTCAGTATGTATAAGGTATCTAAGCGACAAGCTTGATAGTCGGAGTTTTACATTCTTATATAATCAGCCGTTTCTGTTATGGAAGCGGCTGATTTCTTTTCTCAAAAGCTTTATTTAAACCACTAATAAAGCAGCAAATCCATGATGAATAAAGTGGCTTTGTAAGAATGCCATTTAAGCGTTGTAAAAATGCCATTTAAGCAACGTAAGAATGCCATTTAAACAACGTAAGAATGCCGTGGAAGGAACACACATATAAAACTTCATTATTTAACTGTTTGATGATAAGTATAACATGTGAAGAATGGGAGCCTTTTCCCAGATATTTATTACATTTTGTTTTGTTTCCAAGTCGTTCTGTAAACAAAATTCTATTTTCTTGTAGTTTTGCTTGCACAACTGAATTTTTATTAGTACCTTCGCCCCCGATAATTTTCAAACCAAAGAATGAAAGCTAATGAAAAGAAAAAAAATCCTTTTGGCTATCCTGCTTCTGGTACCGTTAACGGTGATGGGGCAGGATAAGAAGAAAACTATCGAAATGCCTGATTGGATGGCTAATTTGACGGAGCGCATTGAACTCCACGGTTATGGTCAGGCGGGTTACACATGGAAACAACAAGACGGGAAGCAGACGAACACAGCTGACCTGAAGCGCATGCTCTTTTGGGCAAAAGCGCGTATCACGGACAGGTGGTCGTTCTTGTTCATGCATGACTTCTCGTCGGTGGTACAGGAATTCTATACGGACTTCCGTGTCACGAACGATCGTGCGCTAACTGTGCGATTCGGACAGTTCAAGAACTCTTACACGCTGGAGAATCCACTTTCGCCAACGAAGATGGAACTCATCGACGTATATTCGCAGGGTGTGACATATTTGTCGGGTTGCGGCAGCGATCCTCTCTTTGGCGTTCAGTATGGTCGTGATTTGGGCTTGATGATCTATGGTGACCTTTTCAAAAATCATCTCTATTATGAACTGGCGGTGATGCAGGGTCAGGGGATCAACATCAAAGACAAGAACAACAAGAAAGATGTGATTGCCCGTTTGGATATCCGTCCTGTAGAAAATTTCCGGGTAGTGGTAAGTGGCCAGTTAGGTACAGGTCATGCGGTGGCTACTTCTAAATATAATCCAGACATCAAGGTTGGTGATGATTATAAACGCAACCGCTGGTCAGCTGGTGCTGAGTGGAAAAGCCACGTAAAGGGCGTTGACTATTGGAAGAACCGTGCTGCCAGTGTGCATGGTGAAGTACTTGGCGGTAAGGATGGTGATGTGAAAAGTTGGGGTGGTTACTTGACGGGTTGCGTACCTGTTTGCAAGGCATTAGATGTAATCGGTTCTGCAGATTATTTCAACTTTAACACGGATGCAAAGATGGAGCAGACAAACGTTACGCTTGGCGTTCAGCATTGGTTCTATCGCACTTGTCGTGCTCAATTGCAATACACGCTGTCAAATCCATGTAACATGAATCAGAAACACTATAGCACGCTTCAGGCTCAGCTTCAAGTGGCGTTTTAGGATAACGGATTCTTATATAGATATTTAATTTCATAATAGGAAATGTTTATAAAAATTCTTTTAACCATTGTATTCCTCGCCGTTTTAATTGGTGTGGGAATTTATTCACGTAAACAAGCTGCAAGTGTAGATGGCTTTGTTTTAGGTGGTCGTGCTGTAGGTCCGTGGCTTACTGCTTTTGCCTATGGTACCAGTTATTTCTCAGCTGTGGTCTTCGTGGGCTATGCTGGACAGTTCGGATGGAAATATGGAATGTCGTCAACATGGATTGGTGTTGGCAATGCCGTGATAGGATCCCTATTGGCTTGGATTGTCTTGGGAAAACGTACCAAACTGATGACTCAGCATATTCAGAGTCGTACAATGCCCGACTTTTTTGGAACCCGTTATGACTCACAGAGTCTTCGCGTTGTTGCTTCGGTGATTGCTTTCGTGTTCCTTATTCCATATACAGCTGGAGTTTACAAGGGTATTTCTGCACTCTTTGAAATGGGCTTTGGCATTCCTTATGAATATTGCGTCATTATTATGGCCATCTTGACAGCTGTCTATGTGATATTAGGCGGATACCGGGCTACTGCCATGAATGACTTTATTCAGGGAATCATTATGCTCTTTGGTATTGTGACTATTATCGCTGCTGTTTTAGCACAGAAAGGTGGACTGGTGGAAGCACTCAGCCAAATGGCAGAACTTCCTTCAGATACCAATCCTGCAGAGAATGGTGGCTTTGCTTCTTTACTCGGACCTGACCCGTGGAATTTGCTTGGTGTTGTGATTCTTACGTCATTAGGTACATGGGGACTTCCTCAGATGGTAGGAAAGTTTTACTCTATTACAGATGAGAGCGCCATCCATCGTGGCACGGTTATTTCCACAATCTTTGCCCTAGTGGTTGCTGGAGGCTGCTACTTCCTGGGAGGTTTTGGACGATTGTTTGACATGCCCCCAATGCTTCCTAATGGTCGTCTCGATTTTGATGCCGTTGTTCCTGGTATGCTTGCAACACTTCCTGATATTCTGATAGCTCTTGTAGTGCTGCTGGTACTCTCAGCATCTATGTCAACATTAGCATCACTGGTGTTGACTTCATCGAGCACAATGACGCTTGACTTGATCTATCGTGACAAGAAATCTGAGGAAGGTGAAGTGAAAGACGGCGAAATTGATGATGAGGTAGCGGAGAAAGTGGAACGCCGTAAGGTTGTAGTGATGCGTGTTCTTATTGTGTTCTTCATTGTTATTTCCCTGATGCTGGCTTTAAATCCACCCACGTTTATTGCCCAGATGATGGGTATCTCATGGGGCGCATTGGCAGGAGCTTTCCTGGCTCCCTTTATGCTTGGACTCTATTGGAAACGTGTCACCCCTGCTTCTGTGTGGGCATGTTTTATATGGGGTGTGGGTCTGACGGTTATTAACATGCTTGTAGGTAATCCTATATCACCCATCAACTGTGGTGCAATTGCCATGGTTGGCGGTTTTGTAGTGGCTGCAATCGTTAGTTTCTTGACCAAGCCCCTTTCTGAAAAATACGTAGAGGATATCTGGCAATGCTATAATTAACGCAATTGCCAGAAAGCAACGGCTGCGGCTGCTGCCACATTGAGTGAATCAACTTGATGGTGCATAGGGATACGCACCACATAATCAGCTTCGGCGATGGTCTGCTTCGGGAGGCCATCGCCTTCTGTTCCCATCACGATAGCTAGTTGAGGTTCTGCCATAAGCTGTGGGTTATCGATACTGACGGAGTCTTCGGAAAGGGCCATGGCGGCTGTTTTGAAACCTAATTCATGTAAGGAGGGCATGGGAGCATCGAGCCATGTCCATGGAACGAGGAACACGCTACCCATGGAGACACGTACCGCACGGCGATTGAGCGGATCGCAGGAACTTCGCGTTAGCAGCACGGCCTCAATGCCCATGGCAGCTGCAGAGCGGAAGATGGCTCCAATGTTGGTGGTATCGACCACCCCGTCGATAACTACAATTCGGCGAGTATTGCGGCAGATATCTGCAACACTCCCGAGAACAGGACGGCGGAATGCACAAAGCACGCCACGAGTGAGTTGGTAGCCTGTGAGATTCGCCAGCAGTTCACGATCTCCAGTATAAACAGGAATATCCCCACATTGGGCGATAATGGAAGCTGCATCGCCCTCTATATGGCGGCGCTCACAAAGGAGTGAAAGCGGCTCATAATGATTATCGAGGGCCACCTGGATTACTTTTGGACTCTCTGCAATAAAAATACCTTTGCGGGGTTCTAACTTATTACGCAGCTGGGCTTCGGTTAGTGTGCTAAAAACCTCAAGGCCCGGCTGCGTAAGTGATTTAACTTCAACAATCAATTTTGAATCCTTTTTAGGTGTATAAGTAGCGCTTGATGCTCTTCTTTGGTGTTTTGGCAAACTCTTCCTCCTGAAGTTCTACTGCTGTAATCTTGCAGTAAGCAGGCTGAGTCTGATTGAGAGCCTGACGGTTCTGCTCCATTATGTTCACGAGGTCTTCATTGCTTAATCCCATCGACTTGGCTTCATCGTAGTCAGGATATATGAGTGCAACGAGCTTCTCATTACGCTGAACGACAACACTCTCTACCACCATGGCCATGGAGTTGAGACGGTCCTCAATTTCCTCAGGATAGATGTTTTGTCCGCTGGCGCCGAGCAACATATTCTTGGAACGTCCTTTTATGAAAACATTGCCCTCGTAGTCCATTGTGCCGAGGTCACCTGTGTGGTACCATCCGTCCTTGTCGAGAGTTTGAGCGGTAGCTTCTTCATTCTTGTAATAGCCGAGCATGACATTAAGTCCGCGTGTAAGAATCTCACCAGGAATGTTGGCAGGATTTGGACTGTCTATCTTAACCTCCATGTGAATGGCAGCACGTCCGCAGCTGCCTGTTGCAAAGTTTTTCCAATCGTGATAACAGATGATGGGAGCAGTCTCTGTGGCACCATATCCAACCGTGTAAGGGAAGTCGATGCTCTTAAGGAACTGCTCAACTTCCTGGTTGAATGCGGCACCACCGATGATGACCTCATAGAAATTGCCGCCGAATGCATTGACCACCTGTTCGCAAATCTTCTCCTTTACCTTCTTTGAGATGACGGGCATGTTGAGCAAGAGGCGCATACGGTTGTTCTGTATCTTTGGGAAAACCTTCTTTTTGATAATCTTCTCAATCACTAGCGGTACGGCAATGATGATGGAAGGCTTTATATCGGCAAATGCCTGAGCGATGATGGCGGGTGACGGTACACGAGTGAGATAAAAGATGTGACAGCCATGGAGGAACTCGAAAATGAATTCGAAAGCCATACCGTACATGTGGGCCATGGGTAGGATGGAAAGCGTATTGGAACCTGGCTTTACATGATTGCGGCCAATGACATCGATTGCGAAGTCGTAGTTACTCCAAAGTGCACGGTAGGGAATCATCACACCTTTGGAGAAACCTGTAGTACCTGAGGTGTAGTTGATAAGGGCCAACTCGTCAGGACTCTGCTCGAAATAGTAGCTGACGTGTTCCTTACGGAAATATTTGGGGAACTTATGACCGTACATCTCATTGAGGTGTTCACGGGCATAGGTCAGCTTATCGGTTCTGGAAATTACCAACGAATAATCTGGGATGTAGATGATTCCCTCAAGACCTGGCATCTTGGAAGGATCGATGGTTGTCGCTACCACATCACCCACAAAGAGCAGTTTAGCCTCAGAGTGTTCTACGATATTATGAATCTGGTCGGCCGTGAATTCATGAAGAATTGGAACGGCCACAGCGCCATAGGTGAGTGTAGCCAGGAAAGCAGTTGCCCAGTTAGCAGAATTACGTCCGCAGAGTGCAATCTTATCACCTTTTACAACACCACTGTTCTCGAACATGATGTGGAGCTTCTCAATCTTTCGTGCCACATCGTGATACTGTAGTGTAGCGCCTTTATAGTCAGTCAGGGCATCAAGATCCCAGTTCTTGATGATGCTCTGCTGTATGAGTTGGTTAAAACTTGGTATTTCCATATATCTTAACTTTATTCGATTTGATTCTTGACAATTTTCTGTACCTTATTATTTATATAGATACCGCTTAATGCTCTTTTTCGGCGTTTTCTCGAACTCCTCCTCACGAACCTCGAAACTCTTGACATTGCAGTATGCAGGAAGCTGTTGATTGAGGAGCGTCAGATTCTCTTGCATAATCTGATGGATTTCTTCTGATGTGAAATCCAAATTATGGGCCTCGTCGTAATCGGGATAGATAAGGGCGACAAGCTTTTGGTCACGCTGAACAATGATTGATTCGCTGACGAGAGTCATGGAGTTCAGCTTGTCCTCAATCTCTTCTGGATAGATATTCTGCCCGTTGGCACCGAGTAGCATATTCTTGATGCGGCCTTTGATGAAAATATGTCCGCTGGGGCTCATAATGCCAAGATCACCAGTGTGATACCATCCTTCCTCGTCAATTGTCTGGCGTGTGGCTTCCTCGTTTTTGTAATAGCCAAGCATAACGTTAGTGCCACGGGTAACAATCTCGCCATGAATGTGAGCGGGATCGCTGCTAAGAATCTTCACTTCCATACGTGCAACAGGAACACCAACAGAAGTAGCCACGAAATCCTTATGGTTGCAGTAGGAGATGAGTGGTGCACATTCAGTTGTGCCATAGCCGCAGGTGAGGGGGAAGCCAATTTGAAGCATAAACTGCTCAACCTCCTGATTGAGAGCAGCACCGCCAACGATAACTTCCTGCACATTACCGCCAAATGCATTCACTACTTGTTGGCAAATTGCTTCTTTTATCTTTTTGCTAACAACAGGCATATTGAGAAGCAGCCGGACGGCATTATTCTGAATTTTCGGGAAAACACGTTTGCGGATAATTTTCTCGATAACCAGTGGTACTGAGATGATAATGTGAGGCTTAACATCTTGGAATGCCTGGGCTATGATAGCGGGCGAGGGAAGACGAGTCAGGAAAAACAGATGACATCCCTGACAGAAGCTGAAGATGAATTCAAAAGCCATGCCATACATGTGTGCCATCGGAAGGATAGAGAGCATGTTCTGCCCGGCTTTCACGTATTGTGAGAGTTCGCGTGTACAGATTTCGAGATTGCCCCACATCGCACGGTAAGGAATCATTACACCTTTAGAGAAGCCTGTTGTTCCAGATGTGTAATTAATGAGTGCCAGTTCTTCAGCCTTGTCCTGATGATAGTGAACATGCTCCTGACGGAAATATTTGGGATATTTGATGCCGTATAGTTCATTGAGATGTTCACGGGCATATACAAGTTTCTCAGTGCGAGCCATGAACAGAGAAAAATCAGGAAGATACACAATACCTTCAAGCGCAGGCATCTCGTCGGGTTTGATAATGGTAGCTACCACATCACCTACAAATAGCAATTTGGCTTCGGAATGATTAACAATGTTGTGGATTTGTTCAGCGTGAAATTCATGCTGTATAGGTACAGCCACGGCACCATATGTAAGTGTAGCCAAGAAGGCTGTTGCCCAAAAAGCACTGTTACGCCCACATAGGGCTATCTTGTCGCCTTTTTGGACTCCGCTGTTTTCAAACAGGATATGGAGCTTTTCTATCTTGCGAGCTACATCCTTATACTGAAGGGTTATCCCTTGATAGTCGGTGAGGGCATCTAAATCCCAGTTTTTTGTGATTGACTGCTCAATATAAGAATTAAAGCTTGGTATCTCTTGCATACAATTCTGCACAAAAATCTAAATTTTGTGCAAAGGTAAGTCTTTTTCTGCACATTCCAAAAAAAAATGTGCAAATTTTTATTTTGCACATTCATTTTATTCATATTATATGAAATTTGCTATTCATATCGCATGGATTTTGCTGGATGGATATGGGAAATTAGATAGCTTGGAGCGATAAGTACAAATACGCTCACTATCAATGTACAAATGTTGATAAGGAGAATCATTGGGATGTTGATTTCTACTGGAACGATGTCAACATAATAGGTTGCAGGATCAAGTTTGATGAGACCTGTCAGTTTCTGTAAAGTAACAATCCCGATTCCCAGGATGTTTCCCCAAAGCATTCCCTTACCAATGATGAAGACGGCAAACCAAAGGAAAGTATGACGGATAACCTTGTTGCGGGCCCCCAAAGCCTTCATGACACCAATCATGTTGGTTCGTTCCAAGATAATGATGAGTAAGCCGCTAATCATAGTAAAACCAGCAACACAGATCATTAGGATGAGAATTATCCATACGTTCAGGTCAAGCAAGTCGAGCCATGAGAAAATTTGCGGGTTACTTTCCTGAATGGTGGCAGAGGAATAAGTGTTATGATATTTATCGGAAGTACGATTAACTAAAGCAATAATGGTTTCTTCCGTCTGATTGATCTCTTCGAAATCATTGACAGTCAGTTCTGCTCCTGTAACTTGATCTTCTTTCCAACCATTGATTTTGACAGCATTGTAGAGGTCGGTGAAACAAAGAATCTCATCAAATTTTCTCAGATTTGTCTGATAGATACCGGCGATGGTAAATTTGCGCGCACGGACATTATTGTTATTAATGAAGTATGCATAGACGCTTTCTCCGGCATGAAGCTGAAGTTTGTCTGCCATCAGCTTAGAGAGGAGAATCTTCTGTTTAGAAGCAGAACTGCTGAATGTTGGTATATAACCTTCAAGAAGATTGTCGTGGATAAAAGTGGTGTCATACTTTTCATCAACGCCTTTGAAGACAACACCAAGGAAATCTTTCTCTGTCTTTAGGATACCTTGCGTCATAGCAAACTTCTGCACATGCTTCACCCCGTTGATTTTGCGGAGAACATTCATCATGGAGTCGTTTATGACAATGGGAAACTGAGTATTACCGTTAATGGTGGAAAATTCTGCAACGGTAATATGGCTACCGAATCCGATGACCTTGTCGCGGATAGTATGTTTAAATCCCAATACAACACATACACTTACAATCATGACTGCCAGACCAATCGCAACACCGATGGTGGCAATACGTATAGCAGGACGACTTACTTTTCGTTTGTCGCCCTGATCACTGTAAATGCGCTTGGCTATAAAAAGGGGAAAGTTCAAAGTATTCCTAAGTTTTACTGTTCAGTTCTTCCCGGATAGCTTTCCAATGCCTTTTTTAGAATGAAAAGGGCACGTGTGAGATCTTCTTTCTTTAATACGTAGGCAATGCGTACCTCATTGATGCCGGCTCCAGGTGTCGTATAAAATCCACTTGCAGGAGCCATCATGACGGTCTCGCCTTCATAGTTAAACTTTTCTAGGCACCAACGGCAGAATTTCTCGCTGTCATCGACAGGAAGTTTTGCCACGGTATAGAAAGCTCCCATAGGGATTGGAGAATAAACACCTGGAATACGGTTAAGGCCGTCGATAAGACATTTACGGCGTTCCACGTATTCATCGTAAACATCGCGAAGGTATTCCTCTGGTGTGTCGAGAGAAGCTTCAGCTACAATCTGTCCTATTAATGGGGGAGAAAGACGAGCCTGACAGAATTTCATGACAGCCTGCCGAATCTCCTTATTCTTGGTAATCAATGCTCCAATACGGATTCCACATTCACTGTAACGCTTTGAAACGGAGTCGATAAGTACGACATTTTGTTCAATGCCTTCGAGATGGCATGCGGAGATATAGGGTGAACCCGTGTAGATATACTCACGATAAACTTCGTCAGAGAAGAGATAAAGATCGTATTTCTTAACTAAGTCGCGAATCTGATTCATCTCGCGACGAGTATAAAGATATCCTGTGGGATTATTAGGATTACAAATCAAAATGGCACGTGTGCGCTCGTTAATGAGTTCCTCAAATTTTTCTACTTTGGGAAGTGAGAAACCTTCTTCAATAGTGGTTGCAATCGTACGGATCTTGGCACCTGCAGAAATAGCAAAAGCCATGTAGTTAGCATAGGCGGGCTCTGGAACAATAATCTCATCGCCAGGGTTCAAACACGACATGAATGCAAAGAGCACGGCTTCACTGCCACCACAGGTGATAATGATATCATCAGCTGTGACATTGATATCATATTTTGCATAATAGCTTACCAACTTCTCGCGATAACTCAGATACCCCTGTGATGGTGAATATTCAAGAATGTCACGGTCCACATTCTTAATAGCATCGAGTGCTACCTTGGGGGTAGGAAGGTCAGGCTGACCAATATTTAAGTGATAAACTTTAGTTCCACGTTTCTTAGCGGCAGCAGCCAACGGGGCCAATTTCCTAATTGGACTTTCGGGCATTTCCAAACCGCGTGTTGATATCTGTGGCATATAATAAACCTATTAGAATTTTACAATTTAATGATTTTGGCTGCAAAATTAGTGATTTTTCCTGAGATAAAGTCACTTTTTGTTATTTAATTAAAGAAATTCCATGAAACACCGAATCTAAGCACACGCTGGTTGGTGGGATAGTGTGGAACCAGGAAACAATCTGCACCTCCCGAGTAGTTCACATGGCTCATCATCACGTAAAAGCGTGCCTGCTTGAGTTTTAGGTTTGCATAAACATTTACCCAGGGGTATTTACCAATCTTTACATTGTTATCTCCATTATTCTGTACGGCATACTGACCAATTAAAGGCGAATAGTCTGGAGCGTAATAACTTGTGAACCATCTGACATCTCCACCGAGGTCAACATTCAACACTTTGTTGATCTTGAATTTCACATAAAGATTTGAGTAGATGTTAAATTGAGGAACTGGCAGAACGCTCTCAGAACTCGACTTTTGATAAGTCAGCAATGTCTCCCAGTTGAGAGGTCCAAACTTAAAGCGCTGGTCGAGTTGTACCGTGATTAATGCTATATTTTCATCATGCTGATTCACTGTTACATTGTTGGCGGTCTGTTTTTCGTCTGCAATGGAATGCGACAAGGCGAAATAAGTGTAGTTTGCAAGGTCGTCAACAGCTACACGAAGCATCGTTCTTGTTTTTGGGAAAGAAAGACGGCCTTCCAAATGAGTACGGATTTCTTTGCTTAAATCCTTATCCCACCAAAGATGTTTTGAATGGAAGTGACGGAAATAGAACGTAGGATTGAGACGGTAGAAATATCCATTTGCTTCTAAGCGAACCGTATCCTTAAAGAGTGGGAAGTTGAGATCGGCTGTAGCATCTACTTTTAACTGTCCTGCATCTTCACCAATAAGCCAGGTCTCTGCTGTGACATTATAGTGAAGAAGATGGCCTTGGGTCTTGCTCAATTGTCCACCTATACTGAGATTATGCTCGGTATAGGAAAGGTCATGTCCTGTAGTATCAGGCAGTGAAAAATGACGAAAATCAGAAGTGGCAAAAGCCTTTAATCCAGCCTTCGCCCATTTATTGAATCCTTCAAGTAAATTGAGGGCAAAAGTATTCTTAATACGGTAATGGCGGGTACAATCCATAATGGAATCTTTTCCTACGACATCAGCATCGGAAACATAATATGAAGGATTCATGTAGTAATTCTTAGGAGTGAAATAAGCCTGATAGATGCGATTAGCGAAATCGTAATTGAATGTGTGAATGAAACTGGTTACAGGTACGTATTCATTCTTTAACCAAGAGGTGTCTTCGGTTGCCTCTTGTAGTTTTAAAGCCATTAAACTGTCCATAGCTGCCTGACCTTCCACCTTGATACGGTCTTCACCTTTATTTTTTTCGTCTTTTTTGTCAGGTTCCTTACCAGCAGTTTTTGCACCATCAGGACGACCTGCATAACTCAAATTTCGGTTACGCTTAAATTCCTCTAAGTTAAAATCCTCTCCGCGCTTTTCTGCTTCTTTTCTCGCTTTTTCAATCGCTTTCTTTTCTTCATTCTCCTTTTGGCTTTCCATGGCAAACTTTTTTGCTTTGATTTCTTCTGGCGTCATGGGAATCTTGCGGTTGAACCCCACATTATAGCGATGGGTTAGGAAAATATGATGATGATCATTGCGATTCCAGTTTTGGGATAGAAAAGTGGGTATCTCATCAGAATTGAAATTGTCAGTTGATTTCTCTGGATGAGTGATATAATCATCG
>CACZVX010000018.1 GCA_902784755.1 uncultured Prevotellaceae bacterium | reverse complement strand
AAGAAGGCAGGTCTTGATCATGCGTATATTGTAAAAGCGCCGAAGGATTGCTGGAAGTATCTGGTTCGCGTAGATGTGAATACTGGCGAAGAGGAGATTGTCAGGGTTAGTGAGATTCCGAATCCTTCCCGTAGTGCCCTCATGCATGTGACGGCAGCTTCCAAGGAAGAGTTCGTCAGCAATCATTCGCATTACGACTATAATACGGTGATTAGTTACATCGTACCTCGTTCTATCATCGTGGAGAGTATTGAGCACTCATTTCAGAAACCTAATCGCCAGGAGGGCTTCCAGTTGCAGAATCCTGCGGAAAGGAAGTGAGGGCGTAAATGAATGTAATAAACGAAAAGAGCGGAACCATTATGGCTCCGCTCTTTTCTGTTATTAACGGTGAAAGGGGAATCGGTTTGACAGATTGACACTTGGTTTTGACAGAATGACAGAATATGGGCGTTGGCATATAAGTTGCAAATAAGTGGGTGAAGCCGCAAGGCTCCAGACAGTAAAATATAAGTAACAACTAAAAGTATAATTGGAGGTAATGATTATGATGTATCCAACATTTGCAAGACGCAATTCGTGGTTGCCCACAGTGTTTAACGATTTCTTTGACACGGACTTTATGCCGAAGGCCAATGCTACCGCACCGGCCATCAACGTGAAGGAAACGGACAAGGCTTATATCGTGGAACTGGCTGCTCCGGGTATGAAGAAGGAGAACTTCGACGTGAACATCAACCATGAGGGCAATCTGGTCATCAAGATGCAGAACAAGCAAGAGCAGAAGGAGGAAGACAAGAATACGCGCTACCTGCGCCGTGAGTTCAGCTACTCACAGTATGAGCAGACGCTGATTCTTCCGGAAGATGTTGATAAGGACAAGATTGCTGCTCGCGTCAGTGACGGTGTTCTCACCGTTGATCTGCCCAAGATTGTGAAGGAGGAAATAAAAGTGGCTCGTCAGATTAATGTGGGCTAATATTTAGGTGAAATAATAAAGGTTTATTCGATAAACAAGGTAATATAAGATTGTTAGTAAGGATTATAGATAGATTTTTGATTGTGTGATTGTTAGATTTTTTAATCCCGAGTGTGTGAACATTCGGGATTTTTTTGTAACTTCGCAGCCGATATGAGTATATTATATATAATTATTGGTATTGTAATGGTTTTGTGGGGAGCCGACAGACTTACTGACGGAGCCACAGCCATTGCTCACCGGCTAAATGTGCCTCAGATCGTAATCGGTCTGACGGTTGTGGCCATGGGCACTTCTGCACCTGAGTTTTTTGTTAGTTTTGTATCTGCGATGAAAGGGACCACAGATATGGCTGTAGGTAACGTGGTGGGTTCTAATGTGTTCAATACGATGCTTATCGTGGGTGTTGCTGCTATGGTGGCACCGATGACCATTGCAAAGAACACGGTAAGAAAAGACATCCCTTGTGCGGTGTTAGCATCGCTGATGCTAGCTGTGATGAGTCTGGATAATGAGATCTCGCGTATCGATGCAGCCGTTTTGTTCGTGGCATTCCTGTTATTTATGGCTTACACGCTTCGTTTGGCTAAGACAGGTCAGAAGGACGAGACTGTCATCAAGCCGATGAAATTATTGAAAGCAGTCTTCTATGTCCTTTTAGGGCTGGCTTGTTTGATTTTCGGTAGTAATTTGTTTGTAGAGGCTGCTTCCGTAGTTGCCAAGTCGTTGGGAGTGAGTGATGCTATGATTGGTCTGACGATAGTTGCTGGTGGAACCTCATTACCTGAGCTTGCTACGAGTGTGGTGGCAGCGATGAAAGGCCGTTCTTCGATAGCCATTGGTAATGTGATAGGCTCCAACGTGTTTAATATCTTGATGATTCTCGGTATTACAGGTATGATATGCCCAATGGATTTACATGGTATTACATTGGTTGATATGGGTGTACTCTTAGGCAGCATACTGTTATTGTGGGCTTTCTCCTATACAAAGTATACGGTGGCTCGTTGGGAAGGAGCCCTGCTGACGCTGCTCTTCGGGGGATATATGGGATGGTTAGTCTATAATGTGATAGGATAAAGAACAGATTATGAAAAAAGTTTTTTCTTATATAATCATTACAGTGTTGCTGGTTTCATGCCAGACAAATGCTCCCAAGCAAGTTGATGCGGCAGATCCTGCAATGCAAGGTGGTTTGGCTGAGAAGATGAAGGCCGTAGAAGAAGGGGCTGCGCCCCAATTTGAAGCTTTTGAAAAAGTCTATCAGGAGTATGCGGAAGCTGCTGAGGCCAATAATGCGGAAAAAGCAAAATCTTTGGAACCCCAGTTAGAAAAACTCTATGCTGCTTATACGGCTGCACAGGATTCATTGCTTCGCAAGCTGGTATATGGAACCACTTTCTCCGATTTGGAGATGAGCGGCCTTCAAGGTGCTCCTGTGAAGCTGAGCCAATGGGTAGGCAAGGGAAATTGTGTGCTCGTTGACTTCTGGGCATCCTGGTGTGGTCCGTGCCGTCAGGAAATGCCTAATGTGGTAAGCAATTATCAGAAATATCATGCAAAAGGTTTTGAGATCGTGGGCGTTTCTTTCGATAGTAAGGCCGATTCGTGGAAGAAAGCTGTGGAGGAAATGGGCATGACATGGCCTCAAATGAGTGACTTGAAAGGCTGGGAGAGTGCCGGTGCCAAGGTTTATGGCATCAATTCGATTCCCGCAAGTATATTGTTCGATGGTGAAGGTAAGATTATCGGTATGAATCTGCGCGGTGATCTCTTGGACGCCAAACTTAAGGAGATATACGAATAACTAACAACAACGACTTATGAGAGAAGATGAAGGATTGAAGGCATTAGGCCAGAAAACGGTATATAAAAGTAATTATGCTCCTGAGGTTTTGGAAACCTTCCGGAATAAACATCCGGAAAATGATTACTGGGTAAGGTTCAATTGCCCGGAGTTCACTTCTCTCTGTCCTATCACGGGACAGCCTGACTTTGCCGAGATACGTATCATGTATATCCCAGGAGAACTGATGGTGGAGAGCAAAAGTCTGAAGCTGTATCTTTTCTCTTTCCGTAATCATGGCGACTTTCATGAGGACTGTGTGAATGTTATCATGAAAGACTTGATTAAACTGATGAATCCCAAATATATCGAAGTGACTGGGCTGTTTACCCCTCGTGGTGGCATCAGCATCCACCCATATGCCAATTATGGCATTCCCGGGACGAAATATGAAAAACTGGCCCAGGAACGCTTTGCCCGACATGAGTAAGAGTTAATCTTTTAAGATTTACGGTGGTAGCCTTTTATCGTTCCGTCCTTGTAGCGGATTCTCAGTGAGTCCTTTATCATCATAAGGATGTCCACGGTGTCACTTTTTGCTTTTTCTTCAGAAGAGGCTTCTTTGTCATTATAATTTCTTCTTCGTTCCGTGAGCACCAGTTGCCCATTGAAAATGTGCCATTCCGTATAACGCTTAGGAACAGGAAAAATGACAGGACTATCTTCATTCTGATTGCGGCTATATTGTCCTCCAATAGGCTGAGCTGTGTAAGAACGCTTCAAGGCAAAGCCAATTTCGACAGGCTTCATCAGTTTCTCTATCAACGAGTCCATCTCTGCCTTGGCTTCCTTATCCATCTTTATTGCTGTTCCTCCATTTATCATCTGACGCTTCTCGGGCTTTTCCAGATAGACCCATTCTCCTTTCAGTTCGTCTAGATCGATGACCAAATCAGCCTTGTTCTTATTTGTTCCGTTTACGATGAGACACACCCAGTCTCCAACTTTCGGATGTCCGATGATGCGTTGTCGTTTACGGGCTTCGATGATGTCGTAAGTGACAGGGTCACCACCTTTTCCGGAAAGGAATACCAGAAATGAATCAGTACAACCGTCACAAGCCAGTCCGTAGAGTGTTGAGTCTCCTTCGATACTGGTGTTAAGACCTAGGGTCTTTTCTGGCTTCTTTACTTCTTTGTTTCCGCATGCATTTAGCAACACAAGAAGTGCGGCTATTAATAATAAGGTGCTATTTCTCATTATTCGTTAAATTTTAATGCAAAGATAATTATTTTTCCGTTTATTTGATAGGTAATTAAGAAAAAATATCTATATTTGCATTCTAAATACAATTATAATTAGTATCCATATTTTATACAATAGCTGAACAATCAACTATCAAATCATTCAAACTTGTTATTTATGAAAAAGAGAATCCAGTTTAGCCTTGTCTATCGTGACATGTGGCAGAGTTCAGGCAAGTTTCAGCCTCGCAAGGATCAGTTGGAGCGTGTAGCTCCCGCCATCATTGACATGGGTTGCTTCGATCGTGTAGAGACCAACGGTGGTGCCTTTGAACAGGTGAATCTGCTGGCTGGCGAGAACCCCAATTATGCTGTGCGTGCATTCTGTAAGCCTTTCAACGAAGTGGGTATTAAGACTCACATGCTGGACCGCGGACTTAATGCCTTGCGTATGTATCCTGTGCCCGATGATGTGCGTGAACTCCAGTATAAAGTGAAACATGCACAGGGTGTGGACATCACCCGTATTTTCTGCGGCCTTAACGACACACGTAACATTATCCCTTCCATTAAGTGGGCAAAGGCTGCCGGAATGACTCCGCAGGCCACTCTTTGCATTACCACGTCACCAGTTCATACTGTGGACTATTACAGTGGTATTGCTGATGAGTTGATTGCTGCCGGCGCAGAAGAAATCTGCTTGAAGGATATGGCTGGTATCGGACAACCTGCTATGCTTGGTGCACTGACCAAGTCTATTAAGACTAAGCATCCAGATATTATCCTTCAGTATCATGGCCATTCTGGCCCCGGTCTTTCTATGGCCAGTATTCTGGAGGTTTGTAATAATGGTGGTGATGTTATTGATACAGCCATTGAGCCCTTGTCATGGGGAAAGGTCCATCCTGATATCATTTCTGTACAGTCTATGTTGAAGAATGAAGGCTTCGAGGTAAAGGAAATCAATATGAATGCCTATATGCAGGCTCGTTCCCTGACTCAGGAGTTCATTGACGACTGGCTTGGCTATTTCATTAATCCTGGTAACAAACACATGTCTTCACTTCTTCTGGGTTGCGGACTTCCCGGAGGTATGATGGGAAGTATGATGGCTGACCTTGCTGGTATGCACCGTACGATAAATACCATCCGTGCAAAGAAAGGACTGCCTGAGTATAATGTAGACGAGATGCTAGTGAAGTTGTTCGACGAGGTGGCTTATGTTTGGCCGCGCGTAGGTTATCCACCATTGGTAACCCCATTCTCACAATATGTGAAGAACATTGCTTTGATGAACCTACTCACCATTGAGCAGGGCAAGGGACGCTTTGTCATGATGGACGATTCTATGTGGGGAATGATTCTCGGCAAGAGCGGAAAGATTCCTGGAGAAATCGATCCTGAGTTGAAGGAGCTGGCTGCAAAGCAAGGCCGTGAGTTCACAGATGCTGACCCTCATACTCTTATTCCTAATGCCCTCGACGATTTCCGTAAGGAGATGGATGAGAACGGATGGGAATATGGACCGGATGATGAGGAACTCTACGAGTTAGGCATGCATCCTGAACAGTATCGTGACTTCAAGAGCGGCATCGCTAAGAAGCGTATGCTGGCAGATCTGCAGAAAGCAAAGGATGCCCGTCTGGGCTCTAAGCTCAGTCCAGAAGAACTGGCAGCATTCAAGCATGCAAAGGCAGATGAGTTGGTAGCTCCCGTGAAGGGTCAGATATATTATGAGTTCTCAGGTGATGGTGAGTGCGCTCCTTGTATTGAGCCATTCATAGGTGCTGAGTATAAGGAAGGTGATACTTTCTGTTATATTCAGGCTCCTTGGGGTGAGATCGTTCCTGTTCCCGCAGCTCTTGGCGGTAAACTTGTGGAGATTGCAGCTAAGCAGGGCAGTAAAGTACAGAAAGGCCAGACCTTAGCTTGGATAGAACGTCCACAAGGCTAATTACACATGAACTATCATTCAGTAATTGATCATTTTTACAAGGAGGATGATGCTTTGAAGCACATCCTCCTTGTGCATAGTCGGAGAGTTGCTGACAGGGCTCTCCTGATAGCCCGTCGTCATCCGGAATTGAAACTTGATGAGGATTTCTTGGAAGCTGCAGCCATGCTTCATGATATTGGCATCATCCGTTGCAATGCTCCAAGTATCCAGTGTTTTGGTACTGAGCCTTACATCTGTCATGGACGTTTGGGGGCTGAGATGCTGAGGAAATTACAGTCCTCAGGTTTCAAGTTTGAGGTTTCAGAAGGTGATTGGGAAGCGTTGGCACGGGTATGCGAGCGACATACGGGTGCCGGTCTTACTAAGGAAGCGATTGTCAGGCAGAATCTTCCGTTGCCTCACGAGGATTTTCTTCCTGAAACAACGGCTGAGCAGGTTATCTGTTATGCGGATAAGTTCTACTCTAAGACCAGATTAGAGCACGAGAAGACGCTGGAACAGGCTGCACATTCCTTGGAAAAGTTTGGTGAAGAGGGCGTGTTGAGATTCCGCAAATGGGCGCAAATGTTTGAATAATTTAGTTAATAAACGGGCTTCTTTTACCGTTTGTCAAATTATTGTAGTAACTTTGCACCCAAGTTCGTTATGAGAAGAAAGACATTGATATTCTTATTGCTTGGAGCCTTCATGTTCTTGATGGCTGATACCCATATGCCTTTTCTTCAACGAACAGAAGTGCAAACAGAAAACGATTCAATAGAACCGGTAGATGTGATCAAAAAGGATTCAGCAGTTATTGACTCCCTTCTTACTGATACGTTTTCTTTCGACTCACTCAGCAATCTTCCTGATACAGCCAAAATGGATTCTTTGGAATTAGCCATCTACAAACATAATAAGGCTGTGGATGATTCTATTCATGAAGACAGTGTTTTCCGTGCAAAAGCTGGTGGTATTGACGCCCCGGTGACTTACGAAGCACAGGATTCACTTATTTATGATGCCGCTACCAAGACTGCCCATCTCTATGGAAAGGCTAAGGTGAAGTACACCAATATGGACTTGGAGAGCGAAAAGGTCTATATGAGTCTTGACAACAGTGTCGTTCATGCCACAGGTGTTGCTGATACAGCTGGAGTTCTTTCTGGAACACCTGTTTTTAAAATGGGTTCTGACACCTATGAGAACGATACGATGGCCTTTAACTTCAAAACGAAAAAAGGCTTGATCAGTAATGTCTATACTGAACAGGAAGACGGGTTCCTGCGTAGTGAACGGGCCAAGCGTGATAGTACGGGTGCCCTGTATCTGCAACATGGACGTTATACCACCTGTGACGAGGAACATCCAGATTTCTATATTGCTCTCTCACGTGCTAAGGTGCGACCTGGAAAGGATGTAGTGTTCGGTCCGGCTTATCTTGTGGTGGCTGACGTGCCTCTTCCCCTGGCTATTCCCTACGGCTTCTTCCCCTTTACAAAAAGCTATTCCAGTGGTTTCATCATGCCTACCTATGGTGATGAGTCTACACGAGGTTTTTATCTGCGTGATGGAGGCTACTATTTTGCTATGAGTGATATCTGGGATTTGAAGGTACTGGGCGAAATCTACACGAAGGGATCATGGGGACTCTCGGCTGCCAGTAACTATCGTAAGCGTTATCGTTATAACGGCAGTTTCATGATTCAATATCAGGATACGAAGAACGGTGACAAAGGTATGCCTGATTTTACCGAGCAGGAAAGCTTTAAGATACAGTGGCGCCATCAGCAAGACTCCAAGTCAAATCCATTTACCACCTTATCAGCAAGCGTCAATTTTGCCACATCAAGTTTTGAGCGAAATAATCTTTCCAGCCTTTATAATCCACAGTCGATGACTCAGAGTCAGCGCACTTCGAGCGTAAACTGGACAACCACATTCTCCAGTATTGGTATGACACTCAGTGGTGGTCTTAATTTGAATCAGAATATGCGTGACTCGACCATTGCTCTCACTTTACCCGATCTCAACATTTCTGTAGCTCGCTTTTATCCTTTCAAAAGAAAGAAGGCTGCTGGAGAGGAACGCTGGTATGAAAAGATTGCAATGAGTTATACGGGTCGTATCTCTAACTCGATTAACACAAAGGAGAGCCTGCTGCTTCACTCCAGCCTGACAAAAGACTGGAAAAACGGTATGGAACATAAAATTCCCATCAGCGCCTCATTTACACTGTTTAATTATCTGAACATCACTCCGTCGTTCAACTTTACGGATCGTATGTACTTCACGAAGACTATGCGGTCGTGGGATGATGTAAATCAGGTGGAGACGCAGACGCAGAAGAGTGGTTTCTATAACATCTATGACTGGAATCTTAGTCTGTCAGCAAATACCAAGCTCTACGGTTTCTTTATTCCCAACCGTAAAATTTTTGGCGAAAAGGTGCAGGCCATCCGACATTTGTTGACGCCAAACGTTAGTTTCTCTTACCATCCTGACTTTGGAGCCAGTCGATATGGAGTTTTTGAAACCTATCAGAAAACAGATGCTGACGGCAATGTATCCTTGGTGCAATATTCTCCTTTTACCTCAATGGGTATATCCTCACCGCCAGGCAGAGGTGTAGCAGGAAACATTTCTTTGACATTGTCGAATAATCTGGAAATGAAAGTCACTTCCGACGAAGATTCAACGGGCTTTAAGAAAATCAGCCTGATTGATGAACTGTCTGCCTCAATGTCATACAATGTGGCTGATAAGGAGACTCCATGGAGTGACCTTGACACGCGTATCCGACTGAAGCTTTCAAAGAACTACACGTTCAATATGAGTGCATCCTTTGCTACTTACGCTTATGAACTTGATGAGAACGATCGGCCGTATATCGGTACCCGGACGGAGTATAGCTACGGAAGATTCGGACGTTTTAAAGGAACTTCTCAGACGTTGTCTTATACTTTGACTCCTGAAAAACTGAAGAAACTATTCAGTAGGGAAAAGGATGAAGACAAGGACGATAGGCGAGACCGTGATCCAGATGATGATTATGATACGGGTGTAGAAACTAATATCGATAAAGATATGGAGAAAGGTAAACATGGCGCTGAAAGTAAGGGCGGAAAAGCCGAAACCGATGCTGACGGCTATATGGCTTTTTCTTTACCTTGGTCACTTACCATTGGTTATGGTATCACAATGTCAGAGAATACTGGTGGAAAATTCAACAAGGAACGCATGCGTTATCCTTATAAGTTTACACAGAATCTGAATTTCAGTGGAAACATTCGTATCAGCGAAGGGTGGAACATCTCCTTCTCCAGCGGTTACGACTTTAACTACCATAAGTTGTCGATGACTACGGCCTCCCTCTCCCGTGACCTTCATTGCTTTAGTATGAGCTGTTCGGTGGTATTGGCTCCTTACACTAGTTACAACTTCTCTTTCCGTTGTAATGCAGCAACCCTGACTGATGCTTTGAAATATGATAAGCGCTCTGGTTATTCTCAATCAGTGCAATGGTATTAAGTATAGGTTTTACTATTTTTCTTTAAACTATGTCAGAAATACCTAGTCTAATCAGCGATCTTGCCCTAATACTCGTTGTAGCAGGAGCAGTCACTATCATCTTTAAGAAATTAAAGCAGCCGTTGGTGCTAGGTTATATCATGGCCGGTTTCCTGATTTCGCCTCATATGCCGTTTACTGCATCTGTGGCTGATACAGAGAACATTCAAACCTGGGCTGATATCGGTGTGATGTTCCTTCTGTTTTCTTTGGGACTGGATTTCTCTTTCAAAAAGATACTGAAAATGGGCATTTCACCCGTTATCGCAGCAGTAGCTATTATTGTTTCTATGGTGCTGTTGGGTATGGGTGTCGGTCATCTTTTCGGTTGGAAACAGATGGATTGTATCTTCTTGGGAGGTATGTTGGCCATGAGTTCTACCACCATTATTTATAAGGCATTTGATGATTTGGGATTGCGCCAGCAGCGTTTTACGGGCATCGTGATGAGTGTCCTGATTCTTGAGGATATCCTTGCTATCGTGTTGATGGTGATGCTGGCAGCTGTCGCTTCAGGTGGAAACCCTGATGGTGGAAAGATGTTAGGCTCTATCCTTAAGATAGGTTTCTTCCTGATTCTTTGGTTTGTGATAGGCATTTTCGCCATTCCCTGGTTTCTGCGTGCCACCCGAAAACTGGTGAACAATGAGGTGTTGCTTGTTGTCTCTCTTGGTCTTTGCTGCGGCATGGCCGTTATCAGTACGGAGGTTGGCTTCAGCAGTGCTTTCGGTGCCTTCGTCATGGGAAGCATTCTGTCAGAAACAGTCGAAGCCGAGAAGATTATTCGCTTGGTTGAACCTGTGAAGAACCTTTTCGGTGCCATCTTTTTCGTCTCTGTAGGTATGCTTGTGGATGTCAATATCCTCATTGAGTATGCCGTTCCGATAATCGTACTCGTACTTACCATCCTTCTGGGACAGACCATTCTTGGCACGTTTAATTTCATGCTTAGTGGACAGTCGCTGAAATCCGCCATGCAGTGTGGTTTCTCCATGGCTCAGATAGGTGAGTTCTCTTTTATCATAGCCTCGCTGGGTTTGTCGCTCGGCGTTATTGGTAATTTCCTCTATCCTGTGGTTGTGGCAGTATCGGTGATCACTACATTCCTCACACCTTACATGATCCGAGCATCGGTACCTTGCTACAACCACTTGGAACGCCGTATGCCAAAAAAATGGATACAGAGACTCAACAACCCGATTTTTGCACAATATGCCTCAAAAGTAGGTGATAATCCTTGGAAAAGTCTGTTGTTGTCACTTTTCCGTATTACCGTCATCTACGGTATTCTTTCTGTGGCCATTGTCCTTGAGATATTCTCTTTCGTCCTGCCTTTGGCCAAACTTGTCATGCCTGAAAGGGTTGCCGATATTGTGGTAGGTATCCTTACCATCTTGGCCGTTTCTCCTTTCCTGCGAGCTATTATGATGAAGAAGAACCACAGTGAAGAAGTCAAGACCTTGTGGAAAGTCAATAAGATGAATCGCTTTCTGATTATTCTTACAGTACTCGTTCGTGTCCTCTTGGCTTCCTTATTTGTCTATTATATTCTCGCATATCTTTTTCATTTCACCCATGCTATAGAGATTGTCATTACTTTTGTCTTGGTTATTCTCATGATTTCATCTCGAAGGCTCAAGAGAAGTAGTATCAGACTTGAACGCATGTTTGTCCTGAACCTTCGTTCCCGTGATATTGAGGCACAGGTGCATGGTCATAAACGTCCGCTTTACGAAGGGCATCTCCTTGACCGTGATATTCACATCACTGATGTCGAACTGCCTGAGAATACGATCTGGGCAGGTATGTCACTGCGTGAACTCCAGTTTGGCACCAGGTTCGGAATTCATGTGAGTAGTATTCTCCGCGGACGTCAGCGAATCAATATTCCGGGTGCTGAAACCGTGCTTTTCCCTGGTGACCGTGTGCAGGTGATTGGCAGCGATGATCAACTGACTGCTTTTTCCAGATCTGCTACTGACGCCCTTGTTCCTGAAGACCCCGATGTGGAGAAAAGAGAGATGCATCTCAGTCAGATGATTATTACGGGGAGCAGTCCTTTTATTGGTAAAAAGCTTTCCGAAAGCGGTATCCGTGAGGAGTACGGATGTCTGGTGGTGGGATTTGAAGAAGGAAAGGAAACCCTTTCACATCCTGATCCCAATCATGTTTTCCAAAAAGGCGATCTCGTTTGGGTCGTGGCGGAAAAGGACAGCCTCAACAGGTTGAATAAGAACGCGAAATGAAGAATAAAGGCTCTGGAAATCTCCAGAGCCTTTATTCTTTTAATCGTTGAAACCTGCTGTTATCTCGCAGATTTTGACTATGACCTGCATGGCTTTTTCCATGACTTGTATGCTGACAAATTCATAGGGACCATGGAAGTTGACGCCTCCAGCGAAGATATTGGGGCAGGGAAGTCCTTTGAAGGAAAGCTGAGCACCGTCTGTACCACCGCGAATGGGCTCCACACGAGGAGGAACATCACAGGCTTGCATAGCCTTGAGAACGATGTCGATGACGTGCATGTTGGGGTCTATCTTTTCCTTCATGTTGTAATACTGGTCGTTGACAATGATCGATACAGTTCCCTCACCGTATTTCTGGTTCATCAGTTCAGCCTGCTTCTTGATGAAGTCCTTACGGTCTTCAAAAGTCTCCCTGTCATGATCGCGTATGATATAGGAAAGACGGGCATTCTCAATGTTGCTCTCGATACCCAGCAGATGATAGAAGCCTTGGTAGCCTTCTGTCTCTTCTGGCGTTTCATCCTTTGGCAGCATTTCCACGAACTCAGCTGCAAGACGGTTAGCGTTAATCATTTTCCCTTTGGCATAACCCGGGTGTACGCTGACGCCTTTGATTGTGATTTTAGCTGACGCAGCATTGAAGTTTTCGAATTCAAGGTCGCCTAAATCACCACCGTCCATGGTATAAGCCCACTGACAACCAAATTTCTCAACGTCGAAGTGGTGGGCACCCATGCCAATTTCCTCATCCGGATTAAAGCCGATACGAATATCACCGTGAGGAATTTCCTTGTGGTCACGAAGATAACACATGGCCTGCACGATTTCAGCAATACCTGCTTTGTCATCAGCACCAAGAAGTGTGGTGCCGTCTGTAACAATCAGATCCTCGCCCACGTGCTGAAGCAGTTCGGGGAATTTCTTGGTGCTGGATATGATACCAGGCGACAGTTCAATGTCTGTGCCGTCGTAATGGCTCACGATACTTGGCTTAATGTTGGCTCCAGAACAATCTGGGCTGGTATCGTAGTGGGAAATGAAACCGATAGTAGGCACTTCTTTCTTGATGTTGGAAGGTAGCGTGGCATAGATATATCCCATTTCGTCCATTTCCACATCCCGTAGTCCTTCGTTTTCTAGTTCCTTTTTGAGATATTCAGCGAAGATTAGTTGTTTCGGGGTACTGGGTACACTTTCGGATTCTTCCGAAGACTGCGTGTCAAATTTCACGTAGTTGAGAAAACGTTCGGTTATATTCATATTGATGAGGTTTTCAGGTTTTAAGATTCAAGACATTATAATGTTTTTCCTCCTTTTCGGGAGGGTGACCCCGGCGGGATTCAAACCCGCGACCTTCGGAACCGGAATCCGACGCTCTATTCAGCTAAGCTACGGGGCCGTAAGCGGTGCAAAGGTAAACAATTAATTTGTGATTACCAAATATTACTGACCTTATTTTAAAGGACAAAGAAAGTGCATATTGATAGAATATTGTAAAATATTTGAACATAATGCGTAATTTTTAAGGAAAATGCTTGCATATTAATAATTAATGTGTACCTTTGCACTCCGAAAATGAAAGTTTTGACTTCTTTTCGCAAGTGTTAGACTTTAAAACAATAGAATAGAATGAGTAAGATATTGCAGCCCGTGAACTACCAGCCTGAACTGAACATGAAACAGACGGAGCAGGGCATCAAGTTGATTAAGGAGTTCTTTCAGCAGAACCTGAGCACGGAACTCCGGTTGAGCCGAGTCACAGCTCCATTGTTCGTGTTAAAAGGCTTGGGTATCAACGATGACTTGAATGGGGTGGAACGTCCAGTGACCTTCCCCATTAAGGATTTGGGAGATCAGAAGGCTGAGGTGGTTCATTCTTTGGCTAAATGGAAACGATTGACATTGGCAGAGTATAAGGTGGAGCCCGATTATGGTATTTACACTGATATGAATGCCATCCGAGCCGACGAGGAATTGGATAACCTGCACTCGCTTTATGTGGACCAGTGGGACTGGGAGGCCGTTATCCGTAAGGAAGATCGTACGCTGAAGTGCCTGAAGGAAATTGTAAGACGCATTTATGCTTCCATTTTGCGCACGGAATTTCTCGTTTGCGAGCGTTATTGTAAGCTGAAGCCTTTCCTGCCTCAGGAGATACACTTTATCCATGCTGAAGAACTGTTGAGGATGTACCCAGACAAGTCGGTAAAGGAACGTGAGGATTTGATTGCAAAGGCTTACGGCGCTGTATTTATTATAGGTATAGGTGCCAAGTTGTCGAATGGTGAGCCTCACGACGGACGCGCACCCGACTATGACGACTGGACAACACCCAATGAGGACGGATTCTTGGGATTGAATGGTGATATCCTCATTTGGTATCCCATTTTGGATCGTTCCGTGGAGCTCTCTTCGATGGGTATTCGCGTGGATAAGGAGAGTCTGCTTCGTCAGTTGCAGCTGACAGGCAAAGAGGAGCGTCAACAGCTTTACTTCCATCAGAAATTACTCAAAGATGAACTGCCGTTGAGCATTGGTGGTGGTATAGGACAGAGCCGTCTCTGTATGGTGCTGCTCCATAAGGCCCACCTTGGAGAGATTCAGGCAAGTATCTGGCCTGATGATATGATTAAGGAATGTGAGAAACTGGGAATCAATATTATTTAAAGTGGAGAGTGTAGAGTGTAGAATGTAGAGTTATGATTACCTGGCAAGCCTGGAATCTGCTTGGAAATCTGCCTCAAACTGTAATCATAACTCTACACTCTCAATTCTGCACTCTACATTCTATTTACGTCAGTTCGAGATCTAAGAGGCCCCGCAGTTTACTGATTGCGGGGTTTTTCGTGCTCATTTCTTCAAATATCTCTTTACGTGAGAGCACCTTGGTCACCTCATCTGCCTGGGCTAATTGAAGGTTGAGCGTAATCTCGTTATTGTGGAGGGCTTTGGCCAGCGTGCTGCGGATACGTCCATGAATGGCATTCATCTGGTCAAGCAGAATCTGGTTGTCAACAACGGCCTCAATATGGGGATATTCCGTGATTCGGGGACGCATATTACGCATACGGGCGGCAATACCGGCCATCTGCTGGGGCATGCGCTGGCACATGGCCACCCATTGTATGAGCATTTCTTCCTCGGTAAATTGCTGTTGGTCGTCGGGGACTGCTTCTATGGGCGTCTCTCCGGTTGTTGAATTACTATCGTTGCTTTTACGAAGATTGGCAAAGGACATCCCAAGACTGCCAATTTTTAGCTTAGGCGTCGGAGACGGTGTGCTGGTATCGGGATGTTGGGCATTAACCCTTGCGGTATGTAAGGGTTTGGGTTCAGCCGCAACCACCTGCTGAGCTGCTTTCGGTGGCTGAACATTCTTAATAAGTTTCTTGAACAGGGATTTTAAACGCTTAGGGCTACGCCCCGCGGCAGGTGTGTCATCTTCCTGCGTAAGTTGTGCTATCTCAATCAGGGTGAGTTCCACCAATAGACGCTTATTACTGCTCTGCCGATAGCCCAGATCACATTGGTTCATCAGCTTCAAAGCCTGATAGAGAAAGCGGGTAGGACATTTCTTGGCCTGTTCCTTATATTTGTTGACTTGTTGCTGGCTGACTTCCAGCAAGGGCAGGGTTTGTTCGTCCTTGGCCATGAGCACGTTACGCACATGCTGTGCCAGTCCGTTGATAAGATGGCCCCCGTCAAAACCTTTTGAGATAACGCTGTTAAGCAGCACCATCACGTCACTCACCTGATTCTCCAGCGAGAGATCAATGATTTTGAAATAGTTTTCCGAATCGAGTACGTTAAGATCCTCAATCACTTTCTGATAGGTGATGTTTCCCTGGCAGAAGGAGACCGCCTGATCGAAAATGGAGAGCGCGTCGCGCATGCCGCCGTCGGCCTTTTCGGCTATCACGTTGAGGGCATCCTCTTCGTAGGTGATATTCTCCTGCTGAGCCACCATCTTCAAGTGGTTGATGATATTGGGCACCGTCATACGCTCGAAATCGTAAATCTGACAGCGTGAAATGATGGTAGGCAGGATCTTATGCTTCTCAGTAGTGGCAAGGATGAATATCACATGTGCAGGCGGTTCTTCAAGTGTTTTGAGAAATGCATTGAATGCAGAGGTAGAGAGCATGTGCACCTCGTCGATGATGAACACCTTGTAACGTCCTACCTGTGGCGGGATACGTGTCTGTTCCATGAGCGTCTTGATTTGCTCTACGCCATTGTTGGAGGCAGCGTCTAGCTCAAACATGTTGTAGGAACGCTGTTCCTGGAAAGCCTTGCAACTCTCACATTCATTGCAGGCATCTCCGTCGGCAGAAGGGTGCTCACAGTTGATAGCCTTGGCAAAAATGCGGGCACAAGTGGTCTTTCCGACGCCACGAGGACCGCAGAAAAGATAGGCATGAGCCAGCTTCCCGCTCTTAACGGCGTTTTTCAGAGTGGTGGTCAGTGCCGTTTGTCCTACCACGGAATCAAATGTCATGGGACGGTACTTGCGTGCCGAGACAATATATTCTTTCATAATATTCTAAAAAAGTTTGTGCAAAGATAGTGTTTTATTTGCAAAAAATAGTATCTTTGCAACGAGTTTTATCATTATTAATTGTTAATAATCAGATTGGAATGAGTCGTTCAAATCCTGTTTGGAGTTTCATTAGCCACAACAAGTATTGGCTGGTCATTATCATTGGCTTGCTGATTACGGGTGTCGTGGATGAAAACAGTTTCATGAAGCGCATGAAACTGGATATGCAGATTCGTGAACTCAAGGAACAGATTGATGTTTATAATGCACAGTATGCTAAGGACCAGGCCAAACTGAAGGATATCCGTATGAATCCCAGCAGCATTACGAAGATTGCACGTGAGCGTTATTTTATGAAAGCTGATGACGAGGATATCTTTGTGTTGAGCGACGACCTTCCTTCTCCTGCAAATGAAACAGCTAAGTAAACTACAGAATTTTGTTTTTTTGATGGGTGGCGCACTGATGGTTGTCGGTGTGGCTTTGAATTTCTTTGGTGTCCAGCAAGTGGGCGCCTGCCTTTTCCTGATTGGCGCCGTCTGTTTTGGTGTGATGCAGATGCTTCAGCGCTATGAAGGTCAGAGCATTGTAATCCGCCGTTTGCGCCGTATCATGATCTTCGCAGATGTTCTTTTCATTGTGTCGGGTTTGTTGCTTGTGGAGCAGAATTTCAATTTCTTGTTGCCTGTTTTCCAGCGGAGCGGGTTGCAGGGAGTGACCAATTATGCGCAGTATGTTGTTCATAACAACTGGGTGCTGGCACTCTTTCTGGGAGCTATCTTGGAACTCTATACGATGCACAGAATCTCAAGTGAATTGGAAAAAGAGGCAAAAAAACTATAAAAGTAGAGGCTTTTGTTTTAAATAGCATAAAAATTTTTTCTTTCCTCGATAATACATTGTACATTTGTGGCAGATTTTTGAATCGACCGCAAGATCGTTATGAACAAAATACTATATGCACTGCTAACTTTGGCTGCGTTTACGTCGTGTGCCAACTCTTACAACATCCAGGGATCGAGCAACGTCTCGATGTTGGATGGACGTATGCTTTACCTGAAGGTCTATAAGGATGGCGACCTGAAGAATGTGGACTCTTGTGAGGTGGTTCATGGGCAGTTCCATTTTCAAGGAACGATCGACAGCACAAAGATGACAACCTTGTTTATGGACGACAAGAGTGTCATGCCTGTTGTGCTGGAGAGTGGTGACATTACCGTGAGAATCGACAATACGCAGCAGAATGTCAGTGGAACAGTTCTTAACGAGAAACTCTTCAAGTTTATCGAGGAATATAATCAGCTGGATAATCAGGTCGTAGATCTTGGGCATAAGCAAAGTCAGGCCATCATGGAGGGTGAGGACGAGAATGTGGTGAATGCAAGGCTGAATCAGGAAGCTTTGGAGATAGCCAAGAAAAAGGATGAATTGCAGACAAGCTTTATCGAAGAGAATTTCGACAACGTGCTGGGTCCTGGCGTATTTTTTATGCTGACGGCAGGAAATCCTTATCCGGAACTGACTCCTTGGATAGAGGCTTTGATGAGCAAGGCCACTGATAATTTCAAGAATGACTCTTATGTGAAGGACTACTACGAGAAAGCCAAGCAGAATGAGGCCATTATGAACGGAACGGCTGACCAGATTACTCCTCCGCCAGCTCAGCAGCTGCCGCCGATGTCTACGGCTCCGACGCCCAATCAGATGGCTACGCCTATTGATTCTCTCGGGAGATAAGAAGAAAGAGAAATTCAGAAGAGTGAAAACACTGATAAAGAATGCGACGCTGGTCAATGAGGGACGTTCTTTCGAGGGGCATCTCCTTATAGAGAATGACCGCATTGCAGCAATCTTAGAAGGAAAATATACACCCAGTAGTGAGGACCGTGTGGTTGACGCTACTGGGTGCTTTGTATTACCAGGCGTCATTGATGATCACGTGCATTTCCGTGATCCCGGACTGACGCACAAGGCTGATATCGAAAGTGAGAGTAGGGCAGCGGCCTATGGAGGCGTTACCAGTTATTTTGATATGCCAAACACCGTTCCGCAGACTACTACTTTGGAGGCGCTCGACGAGAAGTTCCAGTTGGGGGGCCGGAAGAGTCACGTGAACTATTCTTTCTTCTTCGGGGCTACAAACGACAACTACACCTTATTTAATAAACTTGACATCCACCGCATTCCTGGCATCAAACTCTTCATGGGCAGCAGTACGGGAAATATGCTGGTGGACCGCAACGAGGCTCTCAATCAGATTTTTGCCAATGCGGCTCCGTTACCCATTATGGCCCATTGCGAAGATACCGGCATCATCAATAAGAATATGGCTGATTTCAAGGCACGCTATGGTGACGACCCGGAAATTTGGACGCATCCGCTTATCCGTAGCGAGGAAGCTTGTCTGACTTCCACGCAGAAAGCCATCGAACTGGCCATCCTTCACGATGCCCGTCTGCATGTGGCTCATGTGACGACAGCTACCGAGTTGGAAATGTTTCCGCCTTTCACCTCGCGGATTACTGCTGAGGCTACCGTGGGACATCTTTATTTCTCGATGGTTGACTATGAGCGGTTAGGCTCACAGATTAAAGTGAATCCCGCCATTAAAAATTTCCGCGACTGCTATGCTCTGCGTCAGGGACTGACGGATGGTCATGTGTCCGTCATAGGAACCGATCATGCTCCTCATCTGCTTTCTGAGAAACAGGGTGGGGCAGCCAAAGCTGTTTCAGGTATGCCCATGATTCAGTTCTCACTGGTCACTATGCTGGAACTTGTTGACGAAGGCGTTCTGCCTTTGGAGCGGCTAGTGGAGTTGATGTGTCACAATCCTGCCCGACTCTTTGAGGTGGCGGATCGTGGTTATCTGCGTCCGGGTTATAAGGCCGATATCGTCATCGTGCATCGTGGTGAGCCTTGGAAAGTGACGGAAGAAGTCATTCAGAGTAAATGCAAATGGAGTCCGATGATGGGACATGAGTATCAATGGCGCGTTCGTGATGTGTTCTGTAATGGTCGTCATCTGTTGAGTCCAGAAGGTTTCGACGATTCTTATCGCGGAGAAGCTATCCAATTCCGAAAGAATGATTAACGAGGTACGGCATATCGTTTACCAGGTCAGTGAGGTGGCACCTTATATCAATTGGCCTTATTTTGACTATGCTTGGGGCGTAGGCAGCAAAGGCGCTGATGAACGTAAGCGGCTTCGTGAGGATGCCAAACGTCTGTTGCTGGAGCTTGATGGCGTCTATCAGGCTCATGCACTTTTCGGAATTTTCAACGCCAATAGCGATGGCGATGATTTGTTGTTGGACAATGGCGTCCGCATCCCGATGCTTCGTCAGCAGAAACCTTCCAGAAAAGGGCAGCCTAATCTTTGTCTTGCTGACTTTATCCGCCCGTTATCTTCCGGTCAGAAAGATGAAATAGGTCTTTTTGCCACCACGATTGACAGTTCTCTAGAACATGATTTCGCCAACAGCGATCCTTATCAGAAGATGATGGCACAAACGGTTGCCGACCGTTTAGCGGAAGCTACGGCCGAGAAGATGCATCAGGAAGTACGTGTCTTCCACTGGGGATATGCTCCTCTTGAGAACCTCTCTATTCAGCAGCTCCACATTGAAGCCTTTCAGGGAATCCGTCCTGCCATTGGCTATCCCTCATTACCCGATACAAGTCTGAATTTCATTCTTTCTGACTTGCTCGATATGAAGCAAATCGGCATTCGCCTTACAGAGAGTGGCATGATGATGCCCCATGCCTCGGTGAGTGGTTTTATGATTGCCCATCCCAAGGCCCGCTATTTCGACCTTGGCAAGATTGGTGAAGACCAGTTGTGTGATTATGCCCGCCGTCGTGGCGTTCCTGTTGAGCTGATGCGTCGTTTTCTAACCAATAGTCTTATTAAAAACTGAATTCCGACATGATTGCAAGAATATTTTTCTTACTCATTCTGCTGATCCTGATACCCGACCTGTATCTCTATAAGCATTACGTCATTCGCAAGAAATTAAGTCTGGGGAAACGTTTCTTATGGTGGCTTCCAAGTCTGATTCTCATCGTCTTTACGATAGGATTGTCCACAGTGAAGGCTTTCATACCCGATACCATCGAAATCATCAGCGTCTATCTCCTGCTTTTAGGAGTGATTGTCATTCCCAAAGCCGTCTATTCCATTTGTTCCGCGTTAGGGCTTGGCTATTGCCGCATGATTCACTCTCGCAAGAACTATGGAAATCTCATCGGTTTCTTCTTGGCTCTTTTCACCATCTATATGGCATTCTACAGTTTCTTGATTGGTCCTCACCGCTTTACGGTCCGTCAGGAAGAGTTCGTTTCGAAAGAACTGCCTCAGTCATTCGATGGCTATCGCATTGTCCAGTTCACGGATGCCCATGTGGGAAGTCTCCCTGTGGACTTGCTGAAGAAAGCTGTTGACAGCATCAATGCGCAGAAACCAGACATGATTGTCTTCACGGGTGACTTGCAGAATCTGCAACCCGACGAATTAGACCCTGTGATGCCTATTCTAAAAGAACTCAAAGCAAAGGATGGCGTGGTTAGTATATTGGGCAATCATGACTATGCTTTCTATTTGAACACCGATTTCGCTACTGCTGCCTTGAATGAGGCAAAGATGAAGCAAAAACAGCACGACATGGGATGGAAGTTGTTGCTCAACGAGAACTTTACCGTAAAACGTGGAGGTGAGCGTATCTTCATTGCAGGCATGGAGAACGAAAGTCAGAAAGCGGAGCAGACGCGAAGTGACCTGCAGAAGACGATGGCCGGCGTTCCCGATGATGCTTTTGTCATCATGCTGCAACATGAGCCTACCGCTTGGCGGAGAACGATTCTTTCCAAGACGAAGGCGCAACTGACGCTCAGCGGTCACACACACGGTGGACAATTCAAGTTGTTTGGATGGACGCCTGTTTCATTGACCACTGATGAATGGGGCGGACACTATCAGGAAAACAAACGGGCGCTTTTGGTGAGCACTGGACTCGGCGGACTTGTTCCTTTCCGTTTTGGCGTCATTCCCGAGATTGTGGTTATTACCTTGCGTAACAGTTAGTTTTTTTTCTAAAAAATTGATTTTTTATTTGGGAATGTCATTCTTTTCCCTTACCTTTGCAACTCTTAATCATTCGTTCTGCTAGCTCAGCTGGTTTAGAGCGCCGCCTTGACAGGGCGGAGGTCACTGGTTCGAACCCAGTGCAGAACACAGAAAAAGCATCTCACTCGAGATGCTTTTTTATTATAATTCTTAATTGTTACTCGCCAAAGGCGACAACTCTAAACTCAAAATTCTTAATTCAAAATTCAATTTATTGATCCGGATTCTCCTCAAACCCTTGCAGTTCCGGAGATAGTGCCGACATAATCGTCTGGTAGCTTTCGTCCATGGTATGCTTGACGTTCTCAGGCCCCTGACCTTGCGGTGCTATCGGCTTGTGAATCGTGAGCTGAAGAGGGTGCCAGTTGGCAAAGTGCCAGTCGCGTGTACGGGGCATCACTTTAATAGAACCATTAATAGTAAGTGGTACTACCGGTAGCTGCAGCTCATCGGCAAGCATAAAAGCTCCTCTTCGGAAATATCCCATATGTCCGGTGAAAGAGCGGGCGCCCTCGGGGAACACCGTCAACGAAATGCCGTCTTTCAGAATCTCGCGAGCCTGGTCATAGCTTGCCTTGATCTTCTTAGCTCCCCGTTTGTCAATAAAAATCTGATGACTCTTGCGGCAGGCAAATCCCACGAAAGGAATTTTGCCTATCTGATATTTCATCATCCACTTGAAGTTACGGTGGAGGAAACCGTAAATCAGGAAAATATCGAAAGCACCCTGGTGATTGGATACAAAGACGTAGGACTGCCCTTCTTGCAGATTCTCCCTTCCTTCAACCTTGACGGGCAACAGGAGGATGCGGCAGATAAACGCGCCCCACCACTGCCCGGGATAGAATCCCCAGAAGTGAGGATTACCAATGGCGCATCCCACGCTGACCATAATTGCTGTCAGAATCGTGTATATGATAATGAGCGGAATGGCTATTAACGTCTGATATATTCTATATAATAAGGTAATCATATTATAAAAGTTTAAGCGTCGCGTTGCGACTGTTTAAGCGCTTCGCTGTTTAAAGATTTAAGACGATGACTATGACCTGATGAAAGCGCACCCATCACTCTACACTCTCCACTAAATCTTCGGGTACTTCCTAAACCATCCGTCCCAGCGCAGACGCATGACGCCGAAGAAAGCCTCACCGAAGATGCCGCTGTTCATCTTCGACGTACCTTCGCGGCGGTTGACGAAGATCACGGGCACTTCTTTAATCTTAAAGCCAATCTTGTAGGCCGTGAATTTCATCTCAATCTGGAAGGCATAGCCCTTAAAGCGGATCTTGTCGAGTTCGATGGTCTCCAGCACGCGGCGCTTGTAGCATTTGAATCCCGCTGTTGTGTCGTGCACTTTAAAACCAGTCACGAGGCGCACATACATTGAGGCGAAATAGCTCATCAGCACACGTCCCATAGGCCAGTTCACCACGTTTACGCCTGAAATGTAGCGGGAGCCGATTGCCACGTCGTTGCCTTCGTCATGGCAGGCGCTGTAAAGCCGTGGCAGGTCGTTGGGATCATGGCTGAAGTCGGCATCCATCTCGAAGATGTATTCATAATCGCGTTCCAGAGCCCATTTGAATCCCGTGATGTAGGCTGTTCCCAATCCCTGTTTACCACTTCTTTCCAAGATAAACAAGCGGTCGGAGAATTCAGAGGCCATCAGTCCCTTCACAATCTGAGCTGTACCGTCAGGTGAACCATCGTCGATGACTAAGATGTGAAAACACTTTTCCAGTCCGAACACGGCCCGGATAATCTTCTCAATGTTCTCTTTCTCATTGTAAGTCGGAATGATAACAATGCTGTCGCTTTGGTTCATGGTGTGAGAGTCTTTCTTTTAGCTTAACTTATGCAAAGATAGCTATTTTTTTCGTACGTCCCAAACTTTTCCACTTCTAATTTATTTATGGCCTTGCATGTAGTTTATACGACAAGCAAAATAGCTCTGAAATGTTTGGTTCTTTCAAGTCCTTCCAAACAGGGAGAATCGGAGATGGAACACAATAGAAGTGATAAGTGATGAGTGATAAGTGAATTACGGTTATTACTTTAATTTCTTTCAAAGTACGCAGGTAATAAGGCGTAGTTCAACTTCACTTTCAAGTCGCCTGGTGAATAGTACAGTTTCCACTATCTGAGTTTTCTTCCAATAATTTTGCTCATACGGAATAAATGTATTACTTTTGCAGCATAAAGATTTAGAGAATTATCAACAAATAGCAATATTTGAAGATAGAGGAATTGATTGACCTTTATGCCCGTTCGCCACAGTCGGCGGCCCTGGCAAAAGCACTCGGGAATGTTTCGATGAGAAACGTTTTCGTGGAGGGACTAACAGCCTCTGCCGCAGCCGTGCTCTTTGCCTCGGTGACACGCCGCACTCCACAAACCATTCTTTTCATTCTCCCTGATGCCGATGAGGCTGGCTATTTCTATCAGGATCTGAGACAGATGTTGGAGGAAGCCTACCCCCAGCCCCTCCCTAAAGAGGAGGGGAGCTCCGTGATAAAAGAGGAGAGAGGAGAGAGGAGAGTGGAGAGAGAAATCTCTCAAGACGTGAAATCCTCTGAGGTGCTGTTCTTCCCTTCTAGCTATCGGCGACAAGTGAAGTACGGACAGCGGGATGCGGCCAATGAGATTCTGCGTACAGAGGTACTGGCAAGACTTAATGATTATTCTTCATCATCGCAGAAACCTATAGCAGGAACGACGGCAGCAAATTCTTCACTCATCACTCTTCACTCTTCACTTTATATCGTCACTTATCCAGATGCTCTGGCTGAACTGGTGGTTTCGAAACGAAAACTCGATGAGCGCTCCATGCAGTTGCGT
This sequence comes from uncultured Prevotellaceae bacterium, assembly GCA_902784755.1. Taxonomy (GTDB): domain Bacteria; phylum Bacteroidota; class Bacteroidia; order Bacteroidales; family Bacteroidaceae; genus Prevotella. The sequence continues at coordinate 13,177 of CACZVX010000018.1, read as the reverse complement.
ACAGGAGAAGTGAAGAATGTGACGGAATTGGAGCAGACGCTTCGCGACTTCGGGTTTCAGGAAGTGGACTATGTATATGAACCCGGGCAGTTTGCCTTGCGTGGCAGTATTCTGGATATCTATTCGTTTAGTCATGAATACCCGTTCCGTCTGGATTTCTTTGGGGATGAGATCGACTCCATCCGTACGTTTGAGGTGGAGAGTCAGCTATCCCGGGAACGGCGCGAAACGGTGGAGATTGTACCAGAATTGACTACACTCAGTTCTGAACTTATATCCTTTATGAAGTTCCTGCCGGAGCATACGGTGCTGGCTTCCAAGGATTTTCGTTTTGTGATTGATACCATTGACCGCATCTACCGCGAAGGTTTTTCCTCACAGGCATTGACGGAGCGCCTCGAAGGGGTTACGGAAATGGAACAGAAGCAGATTCTCGAGGGGATGAAGGCTGAACGGAAACTGCTGACTTCCTCACAGATGGAGACGGATATACAGGGCTTCCGAAAGGTGTGGTTCGGTACACGGATGGAAGGAAGGGCGCAGGCCACCGTGCACTGTAAGATTACGCCCCAGCCCTTGTTCCATAAGAACTTTGAACTGCTGATTCCTGCCTTGCAGGAATATCTGCAGAAAGACTATAAACTGTATATTCTGGCGGACAGTCAGAAGCAGCAGGAGCGTCTGAAGGATATTTTCACGGATACTGAATCCGGAATAGAGTTTATTCCCGTGGACCATACGCTGCATGAGGGTTTTGCCAATGACGCCCTGAAACTGTGCTTCTTCACCGACCATCAGATTTTCGACCGTTTCCATAAGTATAACCTCCGCTCCGATGCGGCGCGCAACGGTAAGATGGCGCTGACGATGAAAGAACTACAGGAGATGGAACCTGGCGACTACATCGTGCATGTGGATTTGGGTATCGGTAAGTTTGCAGGACTCGTCAGAGTGCCTATCGTCAATCCCCAGCATCCGTCCGACACGCAGCAATATCAGGAGGTGATACGTATCATTTATGCCAACAACGACAAGGTGGACGTAAGCATCCATTCGCTCTATAAGATTTCGAAATATAAGCGTCGCGACAGCGAGACGGTTCCCCGACTTTCCACTTTGGGAACCGGAGCATGGGACCGATTGAAGGAACGTACGAAGACGCGTATCAAGGACATTGCCCGCGACTTGATTAAACTCTATGCTGCCCGTCGCAGGGAGAAGGGCTTTGCCTTCAGCGCCGACACTTTCATGCAGCATGAGCTGGAAGCCTCGTTCCTCTATGAAGATACTCCCGATCAGTTGAAAGCCACCAACGACGTGAAAGCTGATATGGAACGTGCCCGTCCTATGGACCGTCTGGTTTGTGGCGATGTAGGATTTGGAAAGACGGAAGTGGCCGTAAGGGCAGCTTTCAAGGCGGCCTGTGATTCCAAGCAGGTGGCCGTGCTGGTACCCACGACGGTGCTTGCCTATCAGCATTACCAGACGTTCACTTCACGACTAAAAAACCTGCCCGTCAGGGTGGAGTATCTTTCACGTGCCCGTAGTGCGAAGAAGACCAAAGAGGTGCTGGCTGATTTGGAATCGGGAAAGATTGATATCATCATCGGTACGCATAAGCTGATTGGAAAGGCTGTGAAATGGAAGGACTTGGGACTGCTCATCATCGATGAGGAACAGAAGTTCGGCGTCTCCGTCAAGGAGAAACTGCGTAAGATGAAGACCAATGTGGATACACTCACGATGAGTGCCACGCCCATTCCGAGAACCCTTCAGTTCTCGCTGATGGGCGCCCGTGACATGAGCATTATCCAGACACCGCCTCCTAACCGTTATCCCATCAATACGGAAGTCCACACGTTCAGCGGGGATGTGATAGCGGAAGCCATCAATTTCGAGATGTCACGCAACGGACAGGTGTTCTTCGTGAATGACCGTATTGCCAATCTCCCAGAACTGAAACTGCTCATTGAGAAGCGTGTGCCCGATGTGCGTGTGGTCATCGGACATGGACAGTTGAGGCCGGAAGAGTTGGAGAAAATTGTCATGGGATTCATGAACCACGATTTCGACGTGCTGCTCTCCACAACTATCGTGGAGAACGGAATCGACGTTTCCAATGCTAATACCATTATTATTAATGATGCCCACCGCTACGGACTCTCCGACCTTCACCAGATGCGAGGCAGGGTAGGGCGCTCCAACAAGAAAGCTTTCTGCTATCTGCTGGCTCCGCCTATGGCCAGTTTGACGCCAGAAGCTCGCCGCCGCTTGGAGGCTCTGGAGACTTTCTCAGGTCTGGGAAGCGGTTTTAACCTTTCAATGCAGGACTTGGATATCCGCGGAGCTGGTAATTTGCTGGGAGCAGAACAGAGTGGATTTATGGAGGATCTGGGCTACGAAACCTATCAGAAAATCCTTTCACAAGCCGTTACCGAACTGAAGAATGACGAGTTTAATGAGCTTTATGAAGATGAAATCAAACAGGGAGAAAACGTTTCTGGAGATGACTTTGTGGACGACTGTTCGATAGAAAGCGATCTTGAGATGTATCTTCCCGACCCCTATGTGCCTTCTTCCAGTGAGCGCATGCTGCTCTATCGTGAGTTGGAGAACATTAAGAGTGATGAAGACCTGGAGCGTTATCGTTTGCGTCTGAAGGACCGTTTCGGTGAGATTCCCCAAGAAGGTGAGGAACTGCTGCAGATTGTTCCACTCAGAAGACTGGGTCGTCAGTTGGGTTGCGAGAAGATTATGCTGAAACAGGGACAGATGATGATGTATTTTGTGAGCAACCCCATGAGTGCCTATTATCAAAGTAAGGCTTTCGATCGTGTGCTCAACTACGTGGGAGCCAATGCACGTCGATGCAATTTCCGTGAAGTGAAGGGGAAAAGGAGCATGGTTTTGAAGAATGTTACAACGGTAAAGGGAGCCGTCGAAATACTTAGAAAAATAGCCGAATAAGGGGGGATTTTGGTTGATTTCGAACCTCATTTAACAAAATATACATATTTTGCAAAGAAATCAGCAGTTAAGTTAACATTTTGTACACTACCGGGAAACATTTCGGCATCCTGTAAATTTTCTTTTTATTATAAATTTGCAACAGAAAACACAGGTGGATTATCCACTTTTGGAAAAGGTGCATTAGATACTAGATTGCTCAGGTGTAAATGAACAGTTACTTGTACGAATAAATACTAACATCCTTGCTAATGTTAAAACCTTAAACCACTATTGTAATATATAACAGATAGGTGATTGACTAAGATTGACTCAAGTAGAAAGCGCGAGATGTGAATCTCACGCTTTTATTATTATCCGAATAGCCAGTAACCGGCTGATCTTTTAGACTTGTGGCACATCCTTCAGGAAACCATTGATTTCCTCGTCGGTAACCGTGTAGTTGCGAAGGTCACCATTGATATACATATCGTAAGACGGCATATCGATAAGGCCATGACCGGAGAGGTTGAACAGGATAACCTTTTCTTCGCCAGTTTCCTTGCACTTCTTAGCCTCTCGGATAGTAGCCGCAATGGCGTGACAGCTTTCAGGAGCAGGAATGATGCCTTCTGTACGGGCGAAAAGAAGACCTGCATCGAAAGTCTCAATCTGAGGAATGTCAACAGCAGACATCAGACCGTCTTTCAGCAACTGACTGACAATGACGCCGGCGCCATGATAGCGAAGACCACCGGCATGGATGTTAGCAGGCTTGAAAGTATGGCCCAGCGTGTACATCGGCAGCAGCGGCGTGTAACCAGAAGAGTCACCGAAGTCGTATTCAAACTTACCGCGAGTCAGTTTCGGGCAGCTGTTAGGCTCTGCAGCCAGGAAAATCGTCTTCTTGCCGTCGAGGATATTGTGGCGCATAAAGGGGAAAGAAATACCGCCAAAGTTACTTCCACCACCGAAACAACCGATCACCATATCGGGATATTCGCCTGCCATTTCCATCTGCTTCTCAGCTTCCAGGCCTATCACGGTCTGATGGAGTGTGACATGACTCAATACAGAACCTAAGGTGTATTTACAGTTAGGCGTGCTGATAGCCAGTTCGATAGCTTCTGAAATGGCGGTTCCCAAAGAACCGGGATGCGTAGGATCGATGGTGAGAATATCCTTACCGGCACGTGTCGACATAGAGGGAGAACCTTCTACAGATGCACCGAAAGTGCGCATGATGCTACTGCGATAAGGCTTCTGCTGCATCGTAAGCTTCACCTGATAAACGGCAGCGTCCAGTCCGTAGATCTTAGCTGCATAGGCGAGTGCTGCACCCCATTGGCCAGCACCGGTCTCGGTAGTCACATTAGTGATGCCCTGCTTCTTACAATAAAAGCACTGGGGGATAGCGGAGTTTACTTTGTGAGATCCTAAAGGGTTGGTACTCTCATTCTTGAAATAGATGTGGGCTGGTGTATCAATAGCCTTTTCCAATTCGTAGGCACGTACGAGTGGCGTGCTGCGATAGAATCGGTATTTTTCCTGCACTTCTTCTGGAATGTCAATCCATGCATGTTCCTGATCGAGTTCCTGGCGACAGCACTCTTCCGCGAAAATAGGGAAGAGGTCTTCTGCTTTTAGTGGTTCGTGGGTTGCTGGATTCAATGGCGGTAATGGCTTGTTCACCATGTCGGCCTGGATGTTGTACCATTGTGTGGGTAGTTCACTTTCTTGGAGAATGAATTTTTTTTGCTTCATGATTGTTTGAGTTGTTATAAAATGAGATCACCGAGTGCAAATGTAGCAAAATAATTTCATTTATCATCATTTTTTTGTAATTTTGTCGCTCAAATGTTGATACTATTTACTGTTCTTGCATATTTCTTCTGTTTACTTGCATTTAGCAGATGGACAGCCCGCCGCGCTACTAACGAAACCTTTTATCGTGGTAACCGCCGGTCACCTTGGTATATGGTGGCCTTCGGGATGGTAGGCGCTTCCATTTCGGGCATCACTTTCGTTTCGGTACCGGGCATGGTGATGAAGATGAATATGACTTATGTGCAGACCTGTCTAGGCTTTATTATCGGCTATTTCCTGGTGGCATTTCTGTTGCTTCCCGTCTATTACCGGCTGAATCTGACTACCATCTATAGTTATCTGCAACGGCGTCTGGGGCATTATTCCTATAAAACGGGAGCATGGTTCTTCCTCTTGTCGAAGATGACGGGTGCCGCCGTGCGTTTCTATGTGGTGTGCATCATTCTGCAACGCTTTGTCTTCGAGCAGTACGGTATCCCGTTCGCCCTCACTGTCGTGGGAATGGTCTGTTTGATCTGGCTTTACACACGCCGTGGAGGTATCAAGACGCTGGTGTGGACGGATTCTTTCCAGACAGTTTGTATGTTCACAGCTCTTCTCCTTATTATATATAAGGTAATAGGGGCGCTCGATCTTTCCGTAGGAGAGGCGTTTACTGCCATTGTACAGAACGAACATTCGCGGATTTTCGTTTTCGATGACTGGATGTCGAGGCAGAATTTCTGGAAGCAGTTCCTAAGCGGTGTCTTCATCGTGATAGTAATGACAGGTCTTGATCAGGATATGATGCAGAAGAACTTGACGTGCAAGACACTCCGTGAGGCGCAGAAGGATATGTGCACTTACGGTTTTGCCTTCGTTCCTGCCAATATGCTTTTCATGGCGCTGGGTGTGCTTCTCATGCTGCTGGCTCAGAAACAGAACGTGGCGTTGCCTGCCATGGGCGATGAACTGTTACCGATGTTTGCTGCCACGGGCGCTTTGGGACAGAGTGTAGTGGTTCTGTTTTCTCTGGGAATCGTCGCGGCATCTTTTTCCAGTGCTGATTCCGCATTGACGGCCATGACGACTTCTTTCTGTGTGGATATCAAGGAAAAGGCTGACGATGAGAAACTTCGCAAGCGTGTTCATATCGGCATGGCTGTCATTTTTGCAACCCTGATACTGATGGTGGATGCTGTGAACTCTACCAGCGTCATCGATGCCATTTATATCCTTTGCAGTTATACCTATGGTCCGCTGTTAGGACTCTTTGCCTATGGTTTGCTCACGAATCGTGGTGTAAATGACTGTGTGGTGCCTTACATTGCCATTGCTTCTCCGCTGATTTGCTTCGCCTTGGATAAAACAGTAGCATCAACAACCGGTTACCAGTTTGGCTACGAGTTGTTGATGCTAAATGGTCTGCTCACCTTTCTCGGTCTCTTCTTGAGCGGACGAAAAAAGTTATTTAAGTTTTAGTCTGCCAGATTGGGTTGTGATAACCAGTTGAGCGTAGGGTGAAGGAGGAGATAGCGGTTGCGGAGATCCCATCGTTCACCAAGTATCCAGTTGCTATAGAAGCGTATCAGATATTCGGGATGTACATGGATGTTTCTGTCCAGATCCATATAATTGGCCCTCACCAAAGCGTTTCGATAATACCAGGAATGGTCTGCGAAGACGTCAGTGCTGAGATCATAACCAAGGGAACGCATGATGAGGATGGTCAGAACTGCCGTTGTTCGGGTATTACCCTCGTTGAAGGGGTGGATGTGCCAAATGGCAGCGGTGAAATGTGAGATCCATTCCACAAGTTCCCTGCCTCTTCTTTTCTGGTAATTGATATTCTCCTTGAAATCAAAGTTACTGTCTAGGGCTATGCGTATTTCTTCCCAATGGAGATAGACCACAGTCTCTTTTTCCAGTACCCATTCTTTTTTAAAGAGATCGCAGTTGCGCAGTTTTCCAGCGTGTTCATAGACTCCGTCGAAAATCTGCCGGTGGAGGTTCATATAGCCATCAGTGCTGAAATCTACTTCCTGTTCGCTGAAGAGAATTTCTGCAATGTTGCAGGCAACCTTGTCGGCCTCCTGCTCCTTGTTCTTCTCTGGTGTCGTGGCGGGATTGTCTTCGTAGTATTTCCTGATGTACTGCTTAGCTTCCTCCATTGTAATTAGATGCTCGATATGTTGCCGTGCTGTCTGCCGCAGAACATTGGATGTTCGCAGACCGTCAGTGGCTTGCAGGCCAATAGCTGCAGCCCAGATATAGGCACGACTTTTAGTTTCAGGATTATTCTGGCGAAAATATTCGCCAAAATCCTCCATCTTGAATTTCTCGTTTCTTTTTTCTTGGGGGGTTGATTCAGACATAGTTTGTTTTTTATGTTTAGGAAGCACAGCAGCATGAAAGCATTCATGCTACTGTGCCTGATAGGGTTTTTTATTAGAGTGTCTGCAGATAACGCTCGGCTTCAAGGGCAGCCTTACAGCCACTACCGGCAGCTACGATGGCCTGACGATAATGGGGATCAGCACAGTCACCGGCGGCAAAGACACCGGGAATGTTTGTGCAAGGTGAATCGCCTTTGGTCTTGATGTAGCCTGTTTCGTCAAGGTCCAGCCACTCTTTGAAGACATCGGTGTTAGGCTTATGGCCGATAGCCAGGAAGAATCCGTCGATAGGCAGGTCGTAGCGCTCCTCGTCGGGTTCACCCTTACGCTTCACTACATGGGCACCTTCCACGCCGTTCTCTCCGTAAAGACCGAGAGTGTTGTGCTCAAAGAGCACCTCAATCTTGGGATTCTCTGCTACACGCTTCTTCATGATGTCAGAGGCACGGAGATAATTCTTGCGAACAATCATATATACCTTTGAGCAAAGCTGTGCAAGATAGGAGGCCTCTTCACAAGCTGTGTCGCCGCCACCAACAACAGCCACGACCTTCTTGCGATAGAAAAATCCGTCGCAGGTGGCACAGGCAGAAACACCCTGTCCCATATATTTCTGTTCATCAGCAAGACCCAGATATTTTGCTGAAGCACCAGTAGCGATGATAACGGTATCGGCTTCTACAGCTGTTCCGTCGTCGAGCGTCAGCACATAAGGTTTTTTAGAAAAGTCTGCTTGCATGATGACGCCGTCACGGATGTCAGCACCAAAACGCTCGGCCTGTTGGCGGAGTTCCATCATCATCTGATTGGCATCCACACCGTCAGGATAGCCGGGGAAATTCTCTACAATGGTGGTCTGCGTGAGCTGTCCCCCGATTTGTAGTCCGCAATATTGTACGGGAGCCAGATTGGCACGTCCGGCATAGATGGCGGCGGTATAGCCGGCAGGGCCACTGCCGATAATCAGACATTTGATGTGTTCCATTTATTTTAAAAGCTCTTCAATTTGTTTTTCGATGTTCTCTATTTTCTCTGTTGGTTCGAAGCGTGCAACCACCTGTCCCTTCTTGTTGATAAGGAATTTGGTAAAGTTCCACTTGATGTCGGGCTTCTGCTTGTAATCGGGATCAGCCTTTGAAAGCATGTCGTCGAGGATGTGAGCGATAGGATGCTCCATATCCCAGCCTGCAAAACCCTTCTGCTCCTGAAGGAATTTATAGAGAGGATCAGCGTCCTCACCGTTTACCTTAATCTTCTTGAATCGGGGGAATTCGGTGCCAAAGTTGAGTTTGCAGAACTCATGGATGCTCTCGTCGGTTCCTGGTGCCTGCTGTCCAAACTGGTTGCAGGGGAAATCGAGAATTGTAAAGCCCTGAGAATGATACTTCTCATAGAGGGCCTCTAATTCGTCGTATTGAGGAGTGAAGCCGCACTTGGTGGCTGTGTTGACGATGAGTATAACCTCATTTGCATACTCTTTCAGGGAAACAAGGCCTCCCTTTCTGTCTTTGACAGAGAAATCATAAATTGTTTTCATTTTTTCTATTGACGTGTTTGTATAAATAGTTTCTTGTACAAAGATACATTAAATAAATGAAGAATGAAGAATGAAGAATGAAGAATTATTGAATTTTAAGGTTTTCAATATCCTTCATAGCACCTAGGTTTGTCTCTATGGCATTTAAGCATTGTCTCTATGGCATTTAGGCAACGTCTCTATGGCATTTAAGCGTTGCTTCTATGGCATTTAGACAAAGCCTTTGGTTCAAACATATTTTTGCGATGAAGAGAGAAAAATCTCTTTTTCAACAAAATGGGGATTTCCCTACTGAAGAATATGGTTTTTTCCCTTGGAGAATCCATGTTTTTACCTTACCTTTGCATTGTAAACAAGAAGTTAAACGGTTAAAACATTAGAGATATGAAAAGATTTCACACACTGATGACGATGGTTGCGATAGCAATGCTGTCATTCTCGGTTATGTCTTGCGAAACAGACGATGATGATATTGCTTACAGCCTGCAAGGCACTTGGAGGGGCACTATCACCAGTGGATATGATCGCTATGGCGGAAGTTCCTACTATACAAAGGCTCAGATCGAGTTCTATCAAGATCCTTATTCTTATGCTCGCGGTAGCGGTCGTGAAGTTGACTACGATAGTTGGGGAGTTACAGATATCGTTGACTTCTACTATGAGGTTCGCAACAGAGTGATTTACATGGATTATAGCGACGGTTCTCATATTGCCATCTACAACTGGAATCTGTATGATTACGGAGACACCTTCGTTGGAGAGTTCCATGATTACTACAGTGGTGAATACTTGGCATCCTTCAGATTCTACCGCGAGTATAGCTGGGATTATGGATGGTCTAAGATTCAGAAAGAAGTGAAGCCCCGGACGGTTGTCTTGACAAAGTAAACGCTTGACAGGAAGTCAGATAAAAAAAGAACGTACGATTTTCAGGTCGTACGTTCTTTCTTTATTGATTATTTAAATTGCTCGTAATTTTGCCAGGCTGTATTAATGTTCTCTGCGGTCATGGCTTCCAGCCTATTCTCTAATTCGTCAGTAAAATTACAGAAGAAGTCGATGCCCGTACGCTTTTCAAGTTCGTCAATGCTGAGCGTGTAAGCATTAAGATATTCGTTTTTGCGGTTCTTGTTCTCATTTAGAGCCCAGAAAGCGAAGGCACCGTACTGGCCATTTTTCTTGATAATGAAAGTGGAAAAGAAAAACTTAGGTACAATGAGTTTGTCCTTGATATATTGTAGAATGCCATACTCTTCTACTCCGTTGATAGTCACGTTGCCAATGGTTCCACCTCTACAAACCCACATGGTGTCGGTTGCAGCCAATGATGAAGCCACCTTCTGCACGAAGTTCTCCATATTGAGCCACAGTCCGGCATTGAAATTATTATACTGCGGCTGCATGTTGGTGAGGTAGAAAGTCTGGTAATTAGCCTCTTTGGAATACAGACGGTCGTAAGAAGGACAGATATGTCCATGGTCAAAGCCTGAGCCCCAGAAATAATCGTCTATAGCATAGTCGCTTGATGGGCGGTCGAAATAATAGGTGGAATTAATTCTTGCCAAATCAGGATCAATGGGGTATTGTGGATTTCCTTCATAGCGCCTTGTATTCTGCTTTGTGGTCGATTTCGTCAGTTGATAGCAACTCCAGCGCTGCGACTTTTTCTGATAATCCCATTCTACACAATAGTTGATACGGTCGGGATCCACATTGTCGTTAGTAGTATGGATGATGACCACACTGTTGGTGCTGCTGAGTTTCGGAAACTCAAAACGACCGTAGCGATAATCACTGGTCGTAATATTCTTGTTCTCATTCGCATTGACAGGTTTTGGCTTTTCACCAGGACCAGGAGTATATCCATCGCCATCACTGCCGCCGCAAGCCGCAAGTGCGAGGGCGAACAAAAGGGTGGGGAGAAGATGTTTGTGCTTCATGGGTTTCAGTTAAAAAGAAAATGCGCCAGCGTGCATATGCAACTACACGCTGACGCATTTCGCTTGTTGGGTTTATCTTAAAAAGATATTACTTCTTGGTGCTCTTAGCGTAGCGGCTCATGAAGCGATCAACGCGACCTGCCGTGTCAACGAGCTTGCTCTTACCAGTGTAGAACGGGTGAGAAGTGTTAGAAATTTCAAGTTTTACCACTGGGTAAGTTTCGCCTTCAAATTCCACTGTATCTGAAGTCTTGCATGTGGAACGTGAGAGGAACATATCGCCGTTGGACATGTCCTTAAACACGACGGGGCGATAGTTTTCGGGATGAATACCTTTTTTCATTTTCTTGTTTATTAATTAATTAAATATATTTCGGGCTGCAAAATTACAAAGAATTTCGCAGCCCGCCAAATATTTCTGAAATTATTTCTAATTCGCGTAAGTAATTTCAATAGAAATGACGCGAATCTGGCTCGCAGCACCCGTACCTGAAGAGGTGTTGGTGATCACAGTGGACTTGTCAGAGATGCCACTTATTGTAACGACCTTACCATCAAGAGCAATCGTTCCGGGAGATGCTGAGATATCACCGCTAGCATTGCAGATGGTTCCTTGATATTCGTCGACGTTAAAGACAACTTTTGAAATGTTCTTAGAAGCCGTAATGGTAACTGTATTCTTTGGATACATACGGATGTTGGTACCTGAGTTATAATACTTAGGGGCATTCGAGTTTCCACCACCGTCGAACACGAGTTTTGTACCATCTGACAATGTCTGTGTACCCATCTCTGTACCGTTAGCTACTCCGAAGTCTGCTGCATTGACTGTAATGGTATTGCCGCTAACGGTTCCAGGGCCGTCACCGGAACCACCGCCGCCTTGTTCACTTGATCCGCCACCACCTTCGATGCTTACGAAGTAGGCATTCAATACTTCAATCTTATCGTTGAATACACCGCGTGTACCGATAATAGTAATCTTGCTGCCGTTATTAATTCCCTTGGCTGCAGCCAGATCCTGGAACTTCTTTTTCTCGCCGCCTTTTTCAGAGAGCAGTCCATAGACATATACAGAACCCGTTTCGTCCTTAAGGTCAAAGTTGCCGTATAGGTCTCCATCCTTGAGATTCTCCACGGTTCCCGTGAGTTGATACCATACGTTGTCGTTTACTTCAGCAGCATTGAATTCTGCTACGGTTACTTTCTTGGCATCTGTCGATGGGGTTTCACCACCGCCCCCACCAGATCCCTTGGTGAGTTTCACAATGTAGTTGCCCTGAGCAAGCTCGGGAGTCACGGCACCCGTATTTGCATTGACATACTTCTGGAGATTACCCAAAACGATAACTTCGTCGTTTACATTAATCTGTCCGGGACCAGTAAATTCGGTATTGTCAAGGTTCCTTCCATGGTAAACAGTGATATCGGTCTTGCCGTCTGTGATGATGTAGTCGATGTTCTTGTACTTAGCAATATTTTCATCGGTGGTCTTAATCTGCTTGATAGTACCTTTTACGTAGTACAATTCATTGCTAGTCTGGTTGTCTGCCATAGAATTGATGATGGTGACCACATCGCTGACACTCTTAGGATTGTCAATGGTTCCAATGGTCTCGGCAGAACTTCCGCCACCACCGCCTGTTCCATTGATAGAGTAAACATAGCAACTGCCCTGAACAGTCTCAGGTGTATTGCCCTTGAAGTTGGTAACTTTTCCGCAGACAACGACTTCATCGCCTTCCTTGAGAGTGGTACCCGATGTGTACTTCTTATTGTTGAAATAAAGTGCGCGGAATACATAGAACTGATTTTTGGTTGTACCATCATCAGACATATAGAAAGTGGCATTACCATATTGGGTACCAAATTGTTCTGTGACGGAAACCACTTTGCCTTTGAAATAGTACTCCTGGTCACTTTGAGCATCGGCATCTAGCTCAGAGGCCAACTTCAGTATTGCTGTGGTGTTGAAGGGATCTGCTAATGTACCGCTACCGGCTGCAGCACTGTAATCGGCGTCATCTCCTGATTCGCCTCCTGAGGCATTTGGAATGTCGTAAGGAGCAGGTACATCCTCGCAGGCTGTGAAGGATAACATCGCAGCCAGCATAAACATAGAATAAAATAGCTTTTTCATATGATGTTATTTTTTTTGTTTCGGTGAAATATTAATCGACTTTTTGAATGTCGTCTGCAGTACGGATGAGCAACTGCCAGTCGTTATTGAAGCGAGTCAGGATACCTGTGAGGTTGACTTTTCCCATAGGTAGTATGTCGCCAGCAAAGTCAGCGTAATTACTGGTGCGTACAATAACCTTAAACTCGTTCAAGTTGCGGTTGGTCGTAGCATCAGTCGTGGCGAAGGTATTCTTGCCGTTGGCCTCTTTGAAAGAAACGTTCTTGAATACCACGAGCTTCACAGCGTCATTGTCTTTATCAAGACTATTTGAAAATTCTATGGGCGGATAGACAGAGGCATCTATGGCTCCAGTAATCTTGAAATGGGTGAGCCAAATGTCTTTGTTCATACGGCCAATGCTGCTACCATT
>CACZVX010000017.1 GCA_902784755.1 uncultured Prevotellaceae bacterium | reverse complement strand
CTCATACCGCGGCGGTCGTCCACATTACTGCTTTCTCTTCTTCCGTCTAATCTCATGATATTTAAATTTTTAGTTAATAATTATTTTCTTTCCGTTCTTAATATAGATTCCTTTACCTGTCGTCCTTACACGCTGACCTTTCAAATCATACGTCCTTCGAATAGTACGTGCCTTTGTGGACAAACCTTTGATAGCAGAAGGCACGGAAACCGTCACCTTGATACTCTTAATCTGCATATTGCCGCTACCACTATTCACATTGAACACAATACTGCTGGCATTGCCCGTCCATGTGAGGCCATCCATGGTGCCCGTAGAAGCAGATAAAACCTTGCTTGAAGTAGTGGCCAACTCAAATTCTATCTTTGTAATAGTACCCTGACCTACGCTAACCGTAAGCGTATTGTTCTGATAGAGACGAATCTGAGAGGCGTTGCAATAGCGGTTAGAACCAGTTGCTAACGAATAGACAACCTTAACACCATCTTGTGTACCTGTGAGATCTTCATTGTTTTTGATATCGATTGCGCCAGTATAGGAGCAATTAAAGAAAGTGTTATTCAGGGAAATTGTGGAGTTAGAAGGAACTCCCCCTTCACCGCCACCGGTATCTCCACCTGTATCTTCTCCGGTTCCACCACCTGAGCTGGCATATTCTATCACATACTCAGTAGGCTCCTCATAATTAGAATAGCTGAAACTATCATTCTTCTTCGATCCCCAAATGTACTGTTCAAGTCCGGGATAGTCCACAAAGGGGTTTCGATTACCCTGTTCGCCAAAGACACCTGCATTGCGTTTCTTCTCCACATTACTCACAGGGTCATCTTTCGCCCATCTCAACAGCATATTGATAGCCCAAATAGAGAAAGGCTGGTATGTATCGGCAGGAACAATCAGCATCTCGCTATGCCAGCCTGACAGCACGTCCTCATAGCATGTGACCATATAAAAATAGATGCGGGCGAAGTCACCCTTCCACTCGTCATTGGGCTCAAAAACATTTGTTGAGCCCGTATAGCCAGCTGTGGTGCAACTTCCAATCTTGCTATAATTGTTAGCAGAATTATTCTTACCTCCATTTGTCTCACCAAAAGGTAAATTTCCTCGATTACCATTCACCTTACCATCGGAAGCGACTATATGCATCAAATCAGTGGACATCGGTGATTGACTATCAAACCAATCCTGAGGGAACGAGTGCTCACGATTATAACAATCGCCCTCTTTACTATAATTACCTGCCCTATCTTTAACCTTCGTGTAATTAGTTATATTTGAATACCTGTCGAGAATATATCCATCGTCACGGATATCCACCTTTTCAATACCTTCCCAAACATCAGGCGTATAGGAAAGCGTTTTATGTTTCTTAATAATTCCGGCAAGGGCTGTCTTCAAGGCACTGCCTTTCTTGCCATCAGCATTCTGATAATAGGTATCGCTGTTATTGGGCCCCTGAGCGAAAACGCTCATGGCAAAAAGTGCTGATATTGCTGTAAATAATAACTTCTTCATCGCTATTTACTTGATTATGTATTTCCTACCGTTCTTGATATAGATTCCCCGCGTGGGATGCTCCACACGCTGGCCTTGCAGATTATAGATGCCTTTCACCACTCGCTGTTCTGGCTGACGTTTCTTATAAAGATAAACAGGCTTCTGCGTTCCTTTATAACAGGCAAAGCGGAGGCCATTATTACTTGAATTATACATCAAGTAACGCTCCGTGAAATTCAAATTCTGAATTGTTGCCGTGCTATCAGCTTCGTTGATGGTAATCTTCCACTGGGCTTTACTTGTAACGCTTGTAGCCGTATAGAGGGCATTGCCATCACTATTCAACGAGACATAAACATTAGCCGAGTCGTCCTTCAGCGTATAGGCATCCTGAGTGCCGCCAAGGGTGAATGAATGAGGCACACCGCCGGTATTTACTTCCGTAATGGCTATCTTATCCTTCAATGGTATCTCCACTGGAGTATAATAGTTTTTAGAATGCTTATTGCCCATAGCCACTCGCGTCTTCTCATATATAAGAAGGTACTGCTCTCCCATCTCGAGTTCGTCCTGAGTGCTTACACGATCCCACCGGTGTTCATAGTCGGTAACATCAATGTTAATTTCCTCTTCTTCAGGTTCACCATAATGAACGGGCAGAGAAGCCACATCCGTAATGTTCTTATAGATTCTCACGGAGAGTGAAGGCCATTCCTGAGAACTAGAGAGCATAAAGTGTCCCGAACCGTCCTGATAACGAAGATAACAACCTGCCGATGCGACATTTTCAATAGCGGCATATCCACCACCAAAGGTAATCTTCCATTTAGCAGCATTCTGAGAGGGATCGTCCGTCAAAGTCAGTTTGCTACCGCTAACAGCCAGGAATTTCTTCTCCACGGCATCGTAAAACGTGTAGGCATCGTCGGTCTTGCCAATGGTCCATTGGTGTAATAGCCCTTCGCCATCCACCTCGGTAGCAATGGTATCGCCATAGAAGCGAACAGTCACACTACTGCCGTAGTCACCGACCATTGCGCCAAAGGCCTTTTTGTCTTTCTCACGGGCAATGACATAACCCTTGCCCGTTTGGAAACCTACATGCGAGGTTACACGTTTATATATCTGAACACCTTTGGCAAGATCTTGGGTGCTACTACCATCAACAGGTGTAATCACATCACCACCCACATCATACGAGAAAAGCACACTCGACTTGTTGCCCCAAACGTACTCCTCCAATCCAGGATAATCCACAAAGGGGTTACGATTACCTTGTATCACGTAACAACGGTTGTTACGGTCTATCTCCTTCTGGCTCACAGGGTCTTCCTTAGACCATTGCATCAACATATCGAAAGCCCAAGCAGCATAAGGCTGGCTCTTATCTGAACCGCCTAACATATCACTCGACCAGTTCATGATGCTGTCTTCATAGCATGTGGCCATATAGAAATAAATACGTGCTAAATCGCCTTTGTATTCATCGTTAGGTTCAAAAACAATTCCCGTATATCCGCTCCAAGTACATTTGCCCAATTTACTGAATCCATTGGCCGTTGTGAAGGTTTCGCCATTGGTCGTACCGTAGGGGTTATTGTTTCTGCGGGTATTTACATAGCCATCCGTGGGAATGATATGAACGATATCCGAATACATCGGAGTCTGGCTTCCAAACCAGCTTTTAGGAAACGAGTGTTCACGGTTATAACTTTCTCCTTCTTTTCCTGTAATGTTGGCACCTTGATAAATGCCGCCAGGCACATATTGGGTAGTATTGCTATACATATCCCAAATATAACCGGAAGAAGTCACGTCGGTTTCTTTATAGGCTTGCCATAAGTCGCTATAACCAATCACTTCAGGATTTTTGATAATATTATATAGTGCGGTTTTCAATTCCGAACCGCACTTGCCATCGGCACCCGAATAATAAGTACCGCTGCCATTAGGCCCTTGTGCATAAGCAAAAGAGAGCACACATAGCATGCCCATCACCAAAAGTTTCCTTTTCATGGGTACAAAGATATGAAAAGTCGGGCTAAGTTCCAAATTTTCGCCCGACTTTTCTTTATATTCCTGCACCGTCTGTAAAGTCCATACTTATGGCCCTGCCTTGGATGAGTGTACTATAAGGGGCCAAACTATGAGTTACCCAAATATTACCACCGATTACAGTATGGTGGCCGATGGTAACGCGTCCTAAAACCGTACTGTTTGAGTAGATAGTAACATAGTCTTCCAAGATGGGGTGACGTGGTGTGTTCTGCGGTTTTCCTTCGTGGTTTATCTTGAAATTCTTGGCACCGAGTGTAACTCCTTGATATAATGTCACATGATGGCCAATAATACAGGTCTCGCCAATTACCACACCAGTACCGTGATCGATAGAAAAATACTCTCCTATCTGAGCGCCCGGATGAATATCAATTCCAGTAGCGGAATGAGCTTGCTCTGTAATGATACGCGGAATAACGGGAACACCCATCACCAGCAGCTCATGAGCAATGCGATAACTCACCATTGCTTGAATGACAGGATAGCTGAAGATGACCTCTCCATAATTGTCAACGGCAGGATCATTCTCAAAGACAGCCAGAACATCCGTGAAGAGTAGCCGCTTGATTTCCGGGATACGGTCTAGGAAACTAATAGCTATTTCGGATGCCTGCAGCTTCACTTCCTCCCTATTGCGCTCAGAAAATTTGTAATGTATGGCACGCTCTATCTGCTTTTTTAATGAAGAAACCACCTTTTCCAAATTAACACCTATACCATACGAACGCACTTCTGGATTTTGTTTTCTTTCATCAAAGAATCCATGAAAAATCACCTGTTTCAGCATATCCACTATATGCTGAAGTTCATCTACCGAAGGTAATGGTGCATCCGTAGTAGGAACCATCCACATTTCCTCCTTTGTCGGAACGCTCAGTTTCTGAACATTACGCTGGAGTATCTCTTTGGCATCTAAGGACTTAGGCATTTTCTCTCTATTTTGTGATTAATAAAAAAGGAAAGTGATTATTCACTTTCCATTACCATTTGTTGTGGGGACGAACAGGCTCGAACTGTTGACCTCTGCAATGTGACTGCAGCGCTCTAAACCAACTGGGCTACGCCCCCATTCTGCTAAATTGCGGATGCAAAGGTACGAATAAAAGTGAAGAGTGAAGAGTGAAGAGTGAAGAATTTTTAGGTCGTTAACGTTTTTTAAACCATCAAAGATATTGCATCAGCACGTCCCACACGGCAATGATGTGGCAGACACTTCCAGCCAGGACAAAGAAATGGAATACCGTATGCATATATTTCTGTTTATTCAGGCTATAAAACACGGCTCCAGTGATATAACACACACCTTCGGCAATAATCCAAATTACCGCTGCCGTGGAAACACACGCAAGCAAAGGCTTGAAGGCTACTAGCACGGAAAGCCCCATACCAATAAAGCAGAAAGTCTCAAAATTGCTATGCTCCTTCAACCGCAAAAAACTGATGACCGTACCCGCTATGGCACAAATCCAAACGAAGCAGAAGAGCGTCCACCCCCAATAGCCCTGTTCGCGAAGGGCAATGAGCGTAAGCGGACTATAGGAACCAGCTATGTGCCAATAGATAGCTGCGTGGTCCAGCTTTCTCCATGTTTCCTTGGCAATAGCACGTTTGCCCGTCATAAAGCGGTGTGGCAAGGCATGATAGACGGTAGAAGTGATATAAGAGAAAAGCATGCCCACCAGATAAAGGATGACAGCCGTAGAAGCCCAACTGTCACCAGCACGGAAGCACCATATCAAGAAGACAATGCCGACCGCGACACCCAGCAATATGCCGGCACCGTGGGAACTGGAGTTCCATATCTCTTCACCTTTTGAATATTTAATGGCCATTCTGCTTACAAAAGTACACAAAAAAGTAAAAAGATAAAAAAGTAAAAAGGTAAAAAAAGTAAAATACTTGCAGCATATCATACTTTTTACTATTTTTGCAACATCAAACTCACAAACTTAAAAACTCATAAACTCGTAAACAATGATTAAAGTAGTTGCCGTACATACTGCCATGGCGCTTGTACAACCCCTTACAGAGATTTTCAAGGAGCACCTTCCTGAAGTGAAACTAAACCACATTGCCGACGACACGCTCATCCAGGAGGTCATCGCCAATAATGAGGTGACGCCAGCCGTGCGTCGCCGTCTACTCTCCCACTATGTGGCTGCTGCCGATGCCGGGGCTGATGTAGTGTTCAACACCTGTTCTTCAGTAGGCGACGTGGCTGACTATGGCAACCTCTATGCCCCCATTCCTGTGTTCCGCATCGACCAGCCTATGGCTCAGAAAGCAGTTATGACTGCTGATCGCATTGGCGTCATCTCTACCCTCTCCACCACTCTCGACCCTACCCGTCGGCTCTTGGAAAACGAGGCCCGCAAGGCAGGACGTAAAGTATTATTGGTAGATGGATTGGCTGATGGTGCCTTTGCCGCCGGACAAAGTGGAGACGGTGAGACCCATGACCGACTGATTGCGGAGGCTGCCGCCAGAATTGCAGACCAAGTGGATATGTTTGTTTTGGCACAAGGATCTATGGCCCGCATGACGAGAGGACGAAGGGACGAGGGAACGAGATTACTCTCTGTGATAGATATCTCGTCTCAAAACATATCTCGCACTCTCGTCCTTTCGCCCCATCTTAAAAAAATGAATAAGAAGAACTTTATCCTGACGATGCTGGTTATCTTGGGCGTCGTCACTTTCCTTGACCGAATCAACATCAGCGTGGCCGGTTCATCCATTATGAAGGACCTGAACCTCTCGGCTGCCGAATGGGGATGGGTGCAGAGTGCATTTATCCTGAGCTACGGCTTGATGCAGATTCCAATGGGAGCCTATGGTGACCGTCACGGACACCGCAAAGTGCTCACACAGATTGTGCTCTGGTGGTCTATGTTCACGGCTTTCACGGGCTTGGCAGGAGGACTTGTTTCGCTGCTCATCATCCGCTTTATGTTCGGTGTGGGCGAGGCTGGAAGTTCCCCTTGTTCTACAGGTGTCATCAGCCGTTGGTTTGAGAAGCACGAAGTAGGCAAGGCACAGGGCTATGTGTGGGCTGCCAGCCGAATGGGCGGAGCTCTCACCCCGTTTGTGGTGATTCCCGTGATGGCGTGGTTAGGCTGGCGTGCCGCCTTCTATCTGCTGGGTGGACTTGGTGTGGTTTGGGCCGTGGTGTGGTATATAATGTACAAAGATCCGGAAAAACCAGAATCTCCGGGTAATCCAGCTCTAGCCAAGCCTTCTCTCCCCTGGAGCAAGATTCTTCGCAACCGTCAGTTCTGGACCATCTGCGCCATGTATTTCTTCTATGCTTTCGGTTCGTGGTTCTTCTTCAGTTGGTTCCCCACCTTCATGGAATTAGGCCGCGGATTCGCCAAGAGCGAACTCACCTATGCCGTAGCTGTTCCGTTTATCATGAGTATGATAGGCAACATCTCCGGCGGCTATCTCACGGATAAGCTCTCCAAGAAATACGGTCTGAAAATTGGACGTAAAGCCCTGGGAACCACCTCTCTGGCCATTTCTGCCGTTTGCATGTTTCTGGCTGCCTTTATTCCCGGCAAGATGGCCGTGTTCGTGTTCCTCTCCCTTTGTTTTGGCATTTTTGACCTGATGCTTCCATCAGCTTGGGCCATTTGCATCGACCTTGGAAAGCAGCATGCGGGAGCCATCTCAGGGGCCATGAACACCGCTGGCAACATCGGCGGTTTCTTCTGTGGCATTCTCTTCGGCTATCTCGTACAGTCCTCCGGCAACTACAACCTGCCGCTCTATATGATTGCCGGCATGCTACTCGTCTCCGCTGTCCTCTTCAGCTTCATCAACCCCACGAAGCCCATAGTAGAATAATTCCCTATCCAGCGCTTTAGTGCCTTGTAGAAGAATGAGTTTTCATGGCCAAGTGTTTCAGTTGTTTCAGTTTCAGACTGATTTCAGAGGTTCAGTATTATTATATACCCCCTTCTTAAATCATATAACTGATTAATTATTAACAAGTTACATAAGAACAGGGAATATAATACCCCTTAAATATTGGCTGAAACAACTGAAACTGAAACTCTAATAGATTTTAGTTTTATCTAAAAGACTGAATATCAATTGCTTATAAAAAAGTCAAGATATACAAGCAGAGATATTGAAAAACAAAAAAGGGGTCATTTTTCTGCTCTCATAGGCCTCAAAAACATGCATGCCCCCCTCGTTCTTCAGTTTTTCCCCTATTCCCTTGGAGTACATGTGAATGGAGTTGATATCTTAAATGCCAATTAGAGAGCATAAGAATGGCATTTTCGCAACGTAAGAATGGCATTTTCGCAACGTAAGAATGCCATTTGAGCATTGTATCTGCGTCATTTAAGCAGCACGAAAAACCAAATCCCCCCTTAACTGTACTCCCCTCAAGAGGGGAGTTTGGAAGGGTGTTTTATTTGAGTTTTAGAAAAACTTCACGAAGAGAATCATCATTTCCTACATTACCCGGGAATATGATGTAGGGGAAGTTTGGGGTCATCACGCAGGGGACATTGGGAACAATCTGACCCAATACCACGGCAGACTTGAGGGCCAGCCCCTTGGTGAGAATGTCGTTGGAGGTGATGCCACCCTTTGCCACCAAATAGGAGGGAACAAAGGGCAGGTGAGCCACCATTTCCACGAGGAAATCGGAGATGCGCTGACCCAGATGCTGACGCTCATCGGCATCCGTCAGACGAACTTCTTTGCGGGAGGTATAAACCACGGGCATAAGGCCTTCATCAGCCCGTTGCTTCATCTCTGTAAGCAACTCCTGCATCAACTTCTCCCCATCGCGGAGCACACGCTCCACATCGACTTCAATGCCTGCCACGCCCTGCTCTGAAAGTAAAGTATTCAACTGGCGAGTGGTCTTCTGCACATGGGAGCCCACGACAAAACACCCTACCCCACTCTGCTTCAGAATGCTGCGGTCGAGCAAGGGCTTGTCGGCAATGCCACTCATCGCTTTGGGCAGGGAAGAACTGCTGCGGATCACCACAGCTCCATCGAAGTCCTTGGTTTCAGCATAAAGCGCTTTGGCAAAGGCATAGAGTTCGTCGTAGGAGGCGGCATTCACAATCTGGTATTCTTCAGGATTAGCATCTTTCTCAGCGATATAATCGCGGAGCACAGAGGTGTGATAGGCAAACACATTGTCACGGGCAAACTCTGTTTCGGAAACGGGGATGAGCCGTTCCCCATCCTTCATATAATGTACGCCACCGATGGTGACACGCCCTGCTTCAATGAGCGCCGGACAGAAAGGCACCTTGGGCCATACCTTTACGCCGTATTCCCGAAGCACCTGCCGCATCACGTCGGTCTCCAAAGGGAAATGTCCGCGCAGACAGGAATCGCTCCTGCTGATGAAGATGAGCCGGTAGCCTAATTCGCGGTTTACTTCGAGCACCGTCTCCATAGCCGATCGCACCACTTGGGCTGCTTCCTCACGGGTCATTGCACGCGTATTGGTGAGCATATAGAAGAAGGGCTGCTCGTGCAGGAGGGCCATCCTAACGGTGGCCGCATCCCATTGCGTAATGAGCAGACAGCCGTGGACGGTCTGAATGCCTGTAGGGTCATCATCGAGAATGACCAGACGGGTTAATTCTTCACTCTTCATAATTCACTATTCACTTTAAAGAGGGAATTCCTTGCATCTGACGGGCCTCTTCAGGTGTAGCAGGCTCACAGCCCAGCATACGGATGAGGGCTACCAGACGCTCCACCAACTCGGCATTGGTATTGGCCAACTTGCCGGGTGCATAATAGAAACTGTCCTCAAAGCCTACGCGAACTACGGAGGCTCCCATGCCTATGGCACAAGCCAGGAACGAGAAGTCCTTCATCGAGTCGTGGGTGATGCCCCAACTGCTGCCCGGCTCCATGGCTTGCGTGAGGAAAGCCAAGTTGCGCCCCGTAGCCGCCAGATTGCTGGAACCGCCAGGCCCTAAACAGAAGTTATAGTGAAGCGGACGGTGGAGCACGCCCTCATCTGCCAGGCGCGTAGCCGTCTCCACATGACTCAAATCGAAAAACTCCATCTCGGGAATGGTATTCGTCTCATCCAGTCGCTTCGCCCAGTAGCGCAGTTCTGGCATGGTGTTCACATAGACCGTCTCTCCGAAGTTCACGGAACCTAAGTTCAGCGAAGCCACCTCCACCTCAGGCACATTCAGGCAGACGCAGCGCTGCTCCAAGGAAAGCGAAGAGAGTCCGCCCGTGGAACTCTGGATAATCATGTCCGACTGTTCACGGATGCGGCGGATGGTATCGCTGAACACATCCAGTTCAAACGTCGGGTTACCCTGCAAGTCACGCGTATGCAAATGCACCTCACAGGCTCCAGCCTTGTAGCAGTTGATGACGTCCTCGGTAATTTCCTCCGGCGTGAGCGGATTCTTGCATCCTTCCGGTATTTCCTTTCCCACGTGGCAGACAGGTGCCACCGTAATGATAATCTTTCTGGCCATAATTTAGTATTTCTGATTTTAAGTTTTTAAGTGGGTGTAAAATTAGTGCTTTTTCTTGAAATAACAAAGGCAAAGGCGCAGAATCTGCCTCACAAAGTATCTTTTATAAAACATTATTAGAGAAAAACTATCTTTTTCAAATTTTTTAAACTACCTTTGCAAAGTAGACAACAAATGAAAAGGTGGAAACGTAACATATTAAGAATCGGCTGCGGCATTGGTGTTTTCTTTGTCGTCCTTATCGTTGCTGCTATAATCATTCTGAACAGCGAGGCTTTCAGAAGTCAGTTAGCACACCAAGCCACCTTGATGCTTTCTGAGAAATTGGATACACACGTAGCCATAAAGGACGCCGACATCGATTTGCCTCATGCTAAGATTAGTCTGTTTGGCGTTGAGATTGAAGATCGCCAGAAACGCAAGATGATACAACTTGATCATCTTAATCTAAAAACACAATGGTGGCCCTTACTTTTTAATGAGGTGAGAATCAACGATGCACATATCCGCGGACTTCATGCCCAACTTTACAAACCCTCCACTCATGAGCCTGCCAACTATCAGTTCGTAATAGATGCGTTCAAAAAAGAAAAACCAAGCAAGAGAAAAAGAAAACTGGTGCTCAATGTCAAAAAAATAATGGTTGAGAACAACAGCATTACTTACAACGGCAATCATTTCTCCCTGAAACGCCTGTTCTACCGCAAAGGCTACACAGGGCGGCTGGAAGAAATAAAAACCACATTCTCGGCAAAAGACCGAAAAGGACAGCAGCACACCCACCAGTTCAATATTGACCACATTGGCTTCTCTGACGATGTTGCTACCGACCGGTTACTGAATATCCGTGGTATTCAGTACACAAAGGATAGCATCAAGGCAAAAGCAGATCTGAAAATGCACTTTCACTACCTCGACATCGACTCGCTTGACGCAACCATTACTAACTTGCAAATAACTGAGCAAAACAGCGGCTACCATCTTACTAACATGATGCTCACGGTTCGTGGAAACAAACAGTTGGCTGACATCTACGACCTCTCCTGTCACCTCAAAGGCAACAATAATTTCACAGAAGGCACGCTGAGCCTGAAAAGTGCCCATATAGAAAAGGATAAAAGAATAGACGGCCAGTCCCTGAAAGCGGACTGGACAGTTAAAGAGAAAAAGACCGATGCAAACCATCAAGCCGTTGTGGAGGCTTTCAGCCTGATACCTCAAAAAGACGAGCAGATATTGACACTACAAGGCATTGTCTATAAGCACAACACTCATAAGCCCCGCAAAAACAGGACCGGTATTCCCGATATCGGAAACCTGCACGTTGAGGGAGACCTGCAGCTGGCATTAAAACAACCTGTACCAGGTACCACGGAAGTCACTCTAAACCAATGTGAACTGACCGAAGAATTCTCCGGAATGCAAATCACCGACTTGCAACTGAATCTCACCCACAACAAGCAGGCAACCCTTCTGGACGGACTGAAAGTACAAGTGGAGAATCCGCAGATGAAGCTAGACGGCACCCTTCAACTGGACAAGGCTCAATATCAAAAAGAACAACTGGGTACCATAGAACATCTGCAGGTACAATGGAATGCACCGAACGCCAGGGGTTACAAGACCAACCATCAGGCACAAATAGAAACGATATTAGTGCGAAACCAAGATCAACTTTTAAAACTGGACCTTAATGGCCTGCACTATGCCACAGAAAGCCAGCAAAACGGCAACAAAAAAACATCTTCAAAAGGATATCCCGATTTGCAGCACCTTGACATGACCGCCCAATTGCACGCCCTACTCGACAAGAACACTCAGGAGGATGTGAAATTAACGGTGACCAACGGTCAGGCCTTCGACCGTATCTCAGGCATGCGCGTGAAAGATCTGCAACTAAAGGTAAATATAAATAATGAACGCACACAAATAAGCCAGTTGTCAACCAACTGGAGCACGCAAGATGCTAAAGGGAAAACCGACAATCATTTCAGCATTGCAGACCTCAATATCAAAAACCTGAACAACCAACAATTAATATCTCTGAAAGGCGTTCAATTCACCAATAACAACCATCAGCCACGGAAAAAGTCTGAAGGCAGCACTCCAACCCTCGATACAGGACATCTCAATATCACAGGTAACCTACAGATGTTGTTGAACAACTTTGGCAAAGACACGATAGACTTTGTGTTGACCCACTTCGATGCCAAAGAGAAAGAATCAGGGTTAAACATTGCCGGCTTAAAGATGGCCATAAAAAGTGGCCTGAAAAAGAACCACCTCAACGGGATTCATGGGAACCTCACCTGGGGCGACTATGATGCCAATTTCCAGATGAACCTGAAGACTGATAAAAAGACTAAAGCCATTGAAGTTAACGCATTGGAAGCCCAGTTGTTTAACCGCCTCTACGATAAGCACATTAATTGTTCTCTCAATAAACTCAATCTAAATAAAGATTATACAGGAGCAGCAAGCAATCTGCTATTGAAGTGGAACAGCTTAACCAGAAAAGGATGGGTGGACAATACGGTCAGTATCAATAATCTAAGCATGAAGCAGCGGAAAGACGACAAGCTATTGGATATCGGTGGTTTGCGATTTGCCACAAACAACCACCAGCCACGGAAAAATACGGGAAAGCCCAAACGTGGTTTCTTTGACGCCAAGCATCTTGACCTCCATTCAAACATGACTTTCATTGTGAAAAAGATGAGCAAAGACGGAGTGACTGCATCGCTCACGAAATGCAACATCACAGACGAAGTGGCTGGCATCAACGTCAAGTCGCTCCTGTTCGATGCCGACATTCAGAAAGACAAAGCTAAACTGAAAAACATACGATTCCGTCTACCTAATTCAGAACTGACGGCTCCCGAAGCATATTTCCAACTGCCCAATAAACGCAAGGGCATACCTCTTCATTATGAAGCGAGTCAAGTGGAAGGCACCGTATTGCTACAAGACATCTCACGTACCTTTGCTCCTATCCTTAAGGGGTTCACCCTTCCACTCCATATCAGAACAAAGGTAAGCGGAACCAACGACGACATGTCGTTCGACAATATCGAGGTTAACACAATTGATGAGCAGCTGAAGATATGGGCTGTTGGTAACATCACGGACATGAAGGATAAATATTCTTTGATCGTGCGATTCGACGTTGACAGCATGCGAGCCATCGGAAACTCCAAAGAGAGGATTATCAACCTCTTTCCCGTAAAGAAGCTGATGATGGAACAGGTGGAAGCCCTGGGTGACATTAGTTACAAGGGTAATTTCCAAATACGATGGAAAAAAGAGGAGTTCTTCGGAAGGCTCAATTCTTCAGTGGGTCCGATTGACTTTAATTTCGGTCTCGACGAAAAGAACAAATACTTGGCGGGTAATCTCATCACAGACTCTCTCAAGTTTGGAGAAGTATTCGGAGTGAAGAGCGTGAACTTCATGGCCTTCAAAGGCAACTTCATGGTTGACATTGCCAAGGCCCGAACAGCAGCCATGCGAACCATGCGCAACGGAAAACTTCCTATCGGCGTGGCTAATCTGGATGTCATAGAAGCCCGCTATCGTATCATCCACATCAAGAATCTCCATGCTAACATTAGTTCCGATGGAGCTGTTGCCAAAGGCCGTTTTGAAGGCGACGGTAAGTGTATCGACTTGATTGGAAAGTTTGCCTTCATGCGTACAAGCACTAAAAAGAAACTGCGTTTCCGCCCAGGAATCCGTTTCCACAAACGACATGAAACCTATCAGATACAACGTCAGCAACTAGAGAATCAGATACAAGAAAACAAGACACCTATCAGCTACGTATATCTCGACAGGTATGAAATGCCGAAACTGTTCAAATAAGGGCTCGTTTCCATTCTTTTGCACACAATCAAAATCAAACTATATGACAGAGAAAGAAAAAATGCTCAGCGGAAGGAAGTATTGCGCCTTAGATCCTCAACTTCTTGAAGAACTCAACAAGACTAAGGATATCATCTGGGAATACAATAACCTGCGTCCCAGTGAGTTGGACAAACGGCGGCAAATATTAAAGAACCTATTGGGGGCTTGCGATAACGAAGTGCTCATCAACCAGCCTTTCTATTGCGACTATGGTACCCATATCCGCGTGGGCAGAAGTTTCTTTGCCAATTTCAATTTCACCGTACTCGATGAAGCCTACGTCACTATAGGCGATGATTGTTTTGTAGGCCCTAATGTGAGTATCTATACTGCTTGCCACGATACCGATCCCCAGAAGCGCAACAGTCGAGAAGAATGGGCAGAACCCGTAACCATTGGTGACAATGTGTGGATTGGCGGCAACACAACTATTCTTCCTGGTGTTACCATCGGCAGCAACGTCACCATTGGCGCAGGCAGCGTCGTGGTAAAAGACATTCCCGATAATTGCGTTGCCGTAGGCAATCCTGCACGGGTCATAAAGGAAATCTTAACTTAGGGAGCCGGAGGAGGCGGTGCCCCGTGACTGGATGGCTCCATACGGCTGGGTCTCATCATATAATAATGTGCGGGATAGGCTGGTGTTTCCATCAATTCTACATTCACCTGGAAACTCATCGTAGGATTCACATTATATTTAACAGCTGCTCCTATACGGTCACCCACATATCCCATGCCATAATAAAGGGGCATTGGGAGATGATTTTTCACTAATGATTTCTGCCCATAAAGATACGCCTCCCAATGTTCATTGAAACGATAACCCAGAACAGCACTAATGCCCGCATCGCGATAAGTATCATGAGCAAAAAAGGTGTTGTTGAAATAGCCACCCACAGCCAGCGACAGCCTATTACTTAATGGCACGGCATACATTAATGAGATATCCTGAGAAAAGCCTGTCCCTAAATATCTGCTACCTCCCCACGAACCAAATACAGAAGCGCCCAGATTCATATTCAGTCCTTCATGGAGATTCCAACTATGGTAACCTCCCCAGAAATTGTAAGGATACATATTGATAGGTACTTGACCGTAATTGTTCAGCAAGAGTAGATGCAACGTATCCATTGGCAATGCATCCACGCGTGATTTCAGGTCAGAGTTGAACTCCATCGTGGGTGCAATTGTTCGTAGAGCAGGCAGTTCCTCGACCCTGCTCTCCATCTGTGCACTAGCTGTAATTGTCAGCAGTACAGTTACCAATATAGATAAGATGCGTTTCATCCTGGGCAAAAGTAATATATTCCCCCTCTCCTTCCAAATTTCTTAAGTTTCTTTATTCTTTTTAAGGTCTTTAAAGTCATTAAGTTCCTTAAAATCTTGCTGAGGAAAAGTCCGCTCCATAGCTGTGTAGAAGGTAAAGGCGAACTCAGGATTCATAGTTTCAAAGCGTGTTATCATTTCTTTCATGTCTGAACGGTGGGAAGCATCCTCGTAAGGACATTTTCTCTCCTGCTGGCGATAACCACGTAACTTCGCAAACGTCAGGACCTCTTTTTCACGCAACAGACAGAGGGGACGGATGAGCTCCACGGGAAACTTTTCCATTTGCAATCGGGGAGGCATTGTGTGAAAGTTACCTTCAAACGTTAGATTCATCAAGGCTGTTTGCATCAGGTCATCCCGATGATGCCCTAAAGCAATCTTGTTACAACCTAAATCTTGAGCAGCCTTAAATAGCACTTTTCTCCGGTTCCAAGAACATAGAAAACAATGTGTACGGCGCTCATCGGTAGTCTCATCGAATTCCGTATCAAAGATATGTAGTTTCACACCCAGCGATTCAGCGAAATCCCGCAAATAAGTCTCATCATTTTTGTAAGGAATATTACGCATTTTCACGAAAGCCGCCTCTACTGTAAACTTAGGTTTGAACACTCGGGAGCGCAACGCCAACAATTCAAGCAGAGCCATAGAGTCCTTGCCACCTGAGAGCCCAACAAGCACATGGTCGCCATCCTCAATCAGCTCATAGCGTTTCAAGGCTTGCTCAAACTGTTTCTTCACAAATTGTTCAATGTTCATACCGTGCAAAGGTAATAAAAAAATTTGGAGGATATCAATAAAATCCCTATCTTTGCCGAAAATATATTTTTTATTATGAGAAAGTTATTCGGATCATTGATGGTATTGTTAGGACTGAATGCCAATACGGCCTGTAGCCAACAGATGTATAAAGACGCAAATGTCGAGGATTTTGCAAAACTCACCGATAGTGCGGGTGTACAGATTTTAGACGTCCGCACCGCTGAAGAATATGTCGCCGGACACCTTTCTGAGGCTCTCAACATTGATGTAAAACAGTCTTCTTTCAAAGAAGAAGCTCTGAAACAGTTAGACAAGAATCGTGAAGTGGCAGTTTATTGCCGTAGTGGGCGCCGTTCGGCCCATGCGGCAAGTATTCTTGCAGAAGACGGATTTCAGGTAATTAATCTGGAAGGCGGTATTCTCGCATGGCAAAAAGCTGGTAAGGAAGTGACAACCGAAACGAAAGAGATTGACACCTTCACAACAAAAAGCGGTAAGACTATCAAGTTCTATACTCTCATGCATGCGAGCATACGCATCGTTTTTGAGGGTAAGGAAATTGAGATTGATCCTGTTCGGAAACTTGGAAACCGAACGATAGATTACACAACTGTGCCCAAGGCCGACTATATCTTCGTGACTCATGAGCATGGTGATCATTTCGACAAAGAGGCCATTGCCACCCTCACTAACGACAAAACCCAATTCATCACCAATACCCGTTGTGCAGGAATGATTGGTTATGGCAAGGTCATGAAAAATGGCGACCAGTTGCAAGTGGATGATATCCATGTAGAAGCTGTTCCCGCTTACAACATCACCGAAGGCCATCAACAGTTCCATCCAAAAGGACGCGATAACGGCTATGTACTCACCATCGACGGATTGCGCATCTATATCGCTGGGGATACTGAAGATATTCCTGAGATGGCTTCGCTGAAAGACATCGATATTGCTTTCCTGCCCTGCAACCAGCCTTACACCATGACCCCGGATCAGTTACAGCGTGCCGCCCGTGTATTTAAGCCCCGCGTTCTCTTCCCCTACCATTACAGCCAGACCGATCTCCGTCCCGCTGTAGAACAGTTGCAGAAGGAAGGCATGGATGTGCGTGTACGTCATTATGAATAACTTAAATAAGTATAATGGCTGACACTCTGAATATCGTCATTTTCGTTACTGTTATTGCAATCATAGCAGCCTGGTTTCGCTCGCGTGAAGACAAGCTGAAAGAGACCATTGCGTCTCAAGTTCGTCAAGCAGAAGAAACTTTAGCGAAAAAGAATCCTTACGAGGGTATGTCGCGGAAGAAATTGCTGATGACTGTACTACAGGAAATCAACTGTCAGCCAGAAGAAAGTAAGGACGATCCGGAACGCATTATTGTGGCTTATCAAGGAGAGCACTTTATCATCGATTATGCGGAGGAAAGCAAATACATCAGTATTCACGATGTATGGTGGTATAACGCGCCTCTTGATGATATCGAGCAGCTTTCAAATATCCGAAAAGTGGTGAATGCTTGCAACTTCGATAATCATACGACGCTAATCTATACTATCAATACCGAGGAAAATGTGATTGGTGTCCATACACGTCAGAGTATGGTTTTTCTGCCTGAAATCCCTAACCTGAAAGATTATCTTGCATCCCAGTTTATGGACTCCTTCCGCCAACATCAGAATTTTTTCACACGCCTGAATGCACTTAAAGGTGAAGCTGTTCCAAAGGAAACATAATATTTAAAAACAAGACAAGCCCCATATTATCTTACTCATTAGAAACTTAAACATGAACTTTTTTAAAGCATTGTTCGGTGGCAAAGAAGAAAGCCCTGAAGAGAAAAGACTAGCAGAAGAATTAAAGAACTTCGACATCTTGAAATACGATGGAGTGAAAGCCTTGAAAACAGGACAATGGGAACAGGCTATCCGATGCCTGAACCATGCTATTTCCATCAAGGAAGACCTTGAATGCCGCGACTATTTGTCACAGGCACTTCTTCAAAACAACGAACTCACCGCTTCCTATGAGCAGTTACAGAAATTGCAGGAGGCAGAACCCGAGAACCAGGGCATTTTGCTGAGAATGGCTCAAGTGGCTTTCTTAATGGAAGATTATGGGGCCATGGCTTCCTCTTGTGAGAAAGCGC
Source organism: uncultured Prevotellaceae bacterium (assembly GCA_902784755.1). Taxonomy (GTDB): domain Bacteria; phylum Bacteroidota; class Bacteroidia; order Bacteroidales; family Bacteroidaceae; genus Prevotella. The sequence continues at coordinate 64,769 of CACZVX010000017.1, read as the reverse complement.
TGCTCATCTCTCAGGATAATCTGGAGATTTACTATCTGTATGGCCGTGCTTGTCTTGGCCAGGAAGACCTCACCAATGCTTTAGCTATGTACACTAAGGCTATCTCTATCAACGAGAATTATGCTGATGCCTATCTCATGCGGGCAAATGTATTGTTGGAAAAAGGTGAAGTGGAAGATGCCGACAAAGATAGCGAATGGCTGATGGAACGTGCACCGGAAGTAGAGGACGTTCTTCTTCTGAAAGCAAAAGTGGAGATAGCCAAGGGAGAGTTGGCTAAGGCCCTTTCATTTTATAATAAGGTAATTGAACAAAACCCGTTCTCTATTGATGGCTATAGCGAAAGAGCGAAACTCAAGATGCAAATGGACGATCAGCAAGGAGCAGCTGAGGATCTTGCCAAACTGAAGGACATCAACCCTGATACGATGGATGAGAATCTGGAGGAGAAGATGAATGAGGCATATAAAAATGCCAATCCATACGGATTCTAAGAGAATGACAGCATAGGTAAATAATCAGAAATGTAAGGTTAATTGCAAAAAAAGTTGCAAAAAGTTTGTAGGAATAAAAATATTGTTATACATTTGCAACCGAATTAAAAATTTAAAAGAGTTATGAATAAGTCATACGCATCTTTTTATTACTTTTATTTTTACTTTGCAGGAATCTGTGAAGCGGGAAGTTGCGTATAATGTTCAACTTATAGACTAAGGTTATCAGAATAGATACAGTAAGGTCCCGCTTCATAACAATGAGGTGGGACTTTTTAATAGCCTGATACCTGGTTAGCTGAAAAAAAGAAACAACAAAAATATGAAAAGAATAGCCATACAAGGAGAGCTCGGATCGTTCCACGACATCGCAGCACATCAGTATTTCGAAGGTGAACAGATACAGCTGATTTGCTGTTCCACTTTTGAGCAGGTGTTTGAAAACATCAAGCGCGACCCTACTTGCATCGGTATGACTGCCATCGAGAATACCATTGCCGGAAGCCTGCTCCACAACTACGAACTGTTGCGCGATTCAGGTACTAGCGTGGTGGGTGAGCACAAACTACACATCTCGCATTGCATCTGTTGTTTGCCGGAAGACAACTGGGACACTATTACTGAAGTCCACTCCCACCCAGTAGCACTGATGCAATGCCGCCAGTATCTGAGCAACCATCCTACTTTGAAGGCAGTGGAAACTGAGGATACAGCTGGAGCCGCACAATATATCCACGAATATCAGTTGCGGGGAACTGCGGCTATCTGCCATGCTGAGGCAGCACGTATGAACGGGATGAAGATTTTAGAAAACAACATTGAGGACAATAAGCACAACTTCACGCGCTTCCTTGTGGAATGCGACCCCCGGAAGGCTGATTTCCTTCGCCCCATCGACAAGACCAATAAAGCGTCTTTGGTGTTCTCTTTGCCTCACGAGGAAGGTTCGCTCTCGCAGGTACTAAGTATTCTGAGTTTCTACAAAATAAATCTCACAAAGATTCAGTCGCTACCTATCATCGGACATGAATGGGAATACTTGTTTTACATCGATGTAATGTATGACAACATCACCCGCTACCGCCAGTCGATAGATGCTATTATGCCCTTAACAAGAGAACTTAAAATTTTAGGAGAATATCAAGATGGAAAACAATCTGCCTAACATACAACCGGCTGAAAGACTCAGCCTTGTACAGGAATATTATTTTAGTCGCAAACTGAAAGAAGTAGCTCAACTCAATGCCGAAGGTAAGGACATCGTGAGCCTTGCTATCGGAAGTCCAGACATGCCTCCTTCACAGCGCACCATCGACAAACTTTGTCAAGTAGCCAATGATCCCAATGCCCATGGCTATCAGCCCACGATGGGAACACCCGAGTTGCGCAATGCCATGGCCTCATTTTATCAGAAATGGTACTGTGTAGAACTGGATCCCAAAACGGAAATCCAGCCACTCATTGGCTCAAAAGAAGGTATCCTGCACACAACATTAGCATTTGTCAATCCCGGCGATGAGGTGTTGGTACCCAATCCCGGCTACCCCACCTACACTTCTTTATCAAAGATTCTCGGTGCCAAGGTGGTGAACTACGATCTGTTGGAAGACAACGGATGGCAGCCCGATTTCGAAGGGTTGGAAAAGATGGACCTTTCGCATGTGAAACTGATGTGGACAAATTATCCTAATATGCCTACCGGTGGAGCAGCCCGAATGGAAACTTACGTGCGTTTGGTAGCTTTCGCTAAAAGGCATGGCATCGTAGTAGTGAACGATAATCCCTACTCTTTCATTCTCAATGAGAAACCACTTTCGCTGTTGCAAGTGCCTGGAGCCAAAGATTGCTGCATTGAGTTCAACTCCATGTCAAAGAGCCACAATATGCCTGGATGGCGTGTAGGCATGTGTTGCACGAATGCCACCTTTATCTCATGGATTCTGAAAATCAAAAGTAACATCGACAGTGGCACTTTCCGTGGCATTCAGTTAGCTGCCGCAGAAGCTCTGCAAAACAATGATACAGAGTGGCATCACGAGGCTAATATCAATACGTATCTGCGTCGCCGACAAATTGCAGAGGAAATTATGACTACACTTGGCTGCACGTTCGACAAGAATCAGGTGGGTATGTTCCTCTGGGGGAAGATTCCCGAGGAATACCAAAATGTTGAAGACCTCACTGAGCGCGTACTCCATGAAGCTCGTGTCTTTATCACTCCTGGCTTTATCTTTGGATCCAACGGAGAACGCTATATCCGCATCTCACTATGTGCCAAAGACGACAAGATTCGCGAAGCCCTCCGCAGAATCAAAGTATTAGAATGGTAGCTGAATAGCCGAATAACCAGATAGCCCTTTAAAAAGATAATAAAAATACAAAGCAATATGGAACTCGAATTAGAAAAACTCAATCTTCCCAGTGACAATGTCCGTCCATTCGTAATTGCCGGCCCCTGTTCGGCAGAAACCGAAGAACAATTGATGACAACAGCAAAACAACTTGCCACTTTAGGTTGCCATAACTTCCGTGCAGGCATCTGGAAGCCCCGCACGAAGCCTGGTGGTTTCGAAGGCCATGGCGAGAAAGCGCTGCCTTGGATGCAGCAAGTTAAGAAAGAAACAGGTATGCTCGTTTCAACCGAAGTGGCCACTCCCGAACATGTGGAACTGGCATTAAAATATGGTATTGATATTCTTTGGATCGGTGCACGTACCACGGCCAATCCTTTCGCAATGCAGGCACTTGCTGACGCCTTGAAGGGTGTTGATGTTCCTGTTTTCGTAAAGAATCCCGTCAACCCAGACTTGGAACTCTGGATTGGTGCTCTTTTACGTCTTAATGGTGCTGGTGTGAAGAAACTCGGAGCCATTCATCGTGGTTTCTCCAGCTATGACAAGACCATCTACCGCAACCTTCCCATGTGGCAGATTCCCATTGAGCTCCGCCGCCGTATTCCCGAACTGCCTATCATCTGCGACCCGTCTCATATTGGTGGTCGTCGTGATCTCATCGCACCTCTATGCCAACAAGCAATGGACCTCGGTGCAGATGGTCTGATAGTGGAAAGCCATTGTGATCCCGACAGTGCCTGGAGTGATGCCAAACAACAAGTAACTCCCGATGTACTCGACTACATCCTCTCACTGCTTGTGATCCGTGACGAAACCACTACTACAGAAGGTATCAGCCAGCTTCGTAAACAGATTGACCAAATAGACAATGCCATCATGGATATTCTTTCCAAAAGGATGCGCGTCTGCCGTGAAATCGGACAGTACAAGAAAGAACACAACATGACCGTACTGCAGGCTAAACGTTACAATGAGATTCTCGACAAGCGCGGTGCACAGGGCGTACTCTGCGGAATGGATGCTGAATTTGTGAAGACCATCTATGAGGCCATTCACCAAGAGAGTGTGCGTCAGCAGATAGAGATTATCAACAAATAAGAAGGGCCCTCCCCCTGCCCCTCCCTATGAGGGCGGGGAGCGGTTACTGAAATATAATAAATAATTATGAAAATACTGATTTTGGGTGCAGGAAAGATGGGTAGTTTCTTCATCGACCTGCTCAGTTTCGAACACGAAGTGGCGGTCTATGAGCGCGATCCCAAGCGTCTTCGTTTTACCTATAACACCCTGCGCTTCACCAAACTCGAAGAAATCGATGAGTTCCAACCTGAACTCTGCATCAATGCCGTGACGGTGAAATACACGATTCCTGCCTTCCAAGAAGTGATTCCCCATCTCCCGAAAGAGTGTATCCTCAGCGATATCTCCTCCGTGAAAACAGGTCTGAAAGAATTTTACGAAACCACAGGGATGCACTATGTGAGCACCCACCCCATGTTTGGCCCCACATTTGCCAACCTCAACCAACTCTCCGAGGAGAATGCCATCATCATCAACGAGGGTGACTTCATCGGTCGTATTTTCTTCAAGGATCTTTACACCCGTCTGGGACTCAACATCTACGAGTACACCTTCGAAGAGCATGACCGCACGGTGGCCTACTCCCTTTCCATTCCTTTCGTCTCCACGTTTGTCTTCGCGGCTGTCATGAAGCATCAGGATGCACCGGGAACCACCTTCAAGCGCCACATGCGCATCGCCAAGGGTGTGCTCAACGAGGATGACTACCTGTTGCAGGAAGTGCTCTTCAATCCCTATACTTCCGAGAACGTAGCTCAGATACGTACGGAGTTGAAGGAACTGTTAGAAATCATCGACAACAAGGACGCTGATGGTATGAAAAGATACCTTACGAAAATACGCAACAATGTAAGGCGCGATATTGAGATAAAGAAATAAAACAAAGGGCTGTGTCATGAAGATGATGCAGCCCTTGTTGTTTGCCCAAATCTTAACTAATCCTAAAAGACGGGAATCCTATTTAAACAAAGGGGCTTTTTTTACGTCAAAAAACTGAAAGTTTTTATCACTCATGAAATACATCGCACAAACATTCATTTGGGTACTGGCAGGAATGCTTCTCCTTTCGTGTACGGAGAAAGGCAAACGCCCTGAATCGAAGCCCGACTACAAAACCATGAAAGTAGAACTCTCCACACAAACATTGAAAAGCCGTTACACCGCACGACTCACGGGTAGGCAGATTGTGGAGGTACGTCCGCAAATCAGCGGAAACATCATGCGCATCTGTATCAACGAAGGTGACAAGGTGCATAAAGGACAGCCCCTCTTTATCATCGACCAGGTTCCCTATCGTGCGGCCCTGCAGGTAGCAACCGCCAATGTGGAGAGTGCGAAGGCCCGTCTGGCTACGGCACAATTGAACATGGAGAGTGCCCGTGCGCTGGAAAACAACAAGGTGGTATCCGACTTCGAAGTGAAGACCCAGCAGAATGCCTTACAGGAGGCACGTGCAGCTCTTTCGTTGGCAAAGGCTCAGGAACTCAATGCCCGCAACAACCTCTCTTACACCGTGGTGCGTAGTGCGATGAACGGCGTGGCAGGCATGATTCCCTATCATGTAGGCGCCCTGGTAAGCAGTTCTATTTCCGAGCCATTGGTCACCATCTCCGATGACAGCGAGATCTACGCCTATTTCAGCATCACCGAGAACCAGAGCATTGACCTCTTGCAACAATATGGAACCATGAGTAATTTCATCAAGCAGACACCTTCCGTGGAACTGTTGATGAGCAATGGAAAGCCTTATGGCCACTTGGGAAGAATCGATGCCGTCAGCGGTATCGTGGATGACAACACTGGAGCCGTACGCATACGTGCCACTTTCCCCAATAACGAGCATCTGCTCCACAACGGTGGAAATGCGCAGGTCATCATCTCTTCCATACAAAACGACTGCATCGTGATTCCGCAGTCAGCCACCTACGAACTCCAGAATCGAGTCTTTGTGTACAGGATTGTGGACGGCAAGACAAAATCCACTCCCGTGGAGGTCTTCCGTCTGAATAACGGTTCCGACTATGTGGTGACAAGCGGACTAAGACCTGGTGACATCATCGTGGCAGAAGGTGCCGGGCTCGTGAAAGATGGTGTGGAAATCAACACCCACAAAAAACGATAAGGAGGTAGCGCGATGCAAGTAAGGACATTCATTGACCGCCCCATACTCGCTGGAGTCATCTCTGTACTGCTGGTGCTCATCGGACTCATCGGACTCTCACGTCTGGCTCTTGAGCAGTTTCCTGAGATAGCACCGCCTACCGTGCGCGTAAATGCCAGCTATACGGGTGCCAATGCAGCCACCGTGCAGAAGAGCGTGGTGGTGGTACTTGAAGAAGCCATCAACGGCGTGGAGGGAATGATGTACATGCAGTCAACGGCTTCCAATACGGGGTCTGCCAATGTGAGCATCTTCTTCCGTCAGGGGGTTGATCCTGATATGGCTATGGTGAACGTTCAGAATCGTGTAGCTACAGTTTTGGGACGTTTGCCCAGTGATGTGACAAAATCCGGTGTGAACGTACGTAAACGGCAGTCAACCAACATCAAACAGCTGGCGCTCTACTCACCCGATGATTCCTTCGACCGCAACTTCCTCGCCAACTATACTAAAATCAACATCGAACCCGTGCTTTCGCGTATTCAGGGTGTAGGTGATGTGAATGTGATTGGTGCAGACTACTCGATGCGTATCTGGCTCGACCCTCTGAAAATGGCGCAATACGGTCTTTCGCCTTCCGATATCAATACCGTTTTGGGTGAGCAGAATATCGAAGCTGCTACTGGAACACTCGGTGCCGACTCGAAGACTACCTTTCAATATGTGCTGAAATATCGCGGTCAATACGAGGAGGAACAGGACTACGAAAATATGGTTATCAAGGCTCTTTCCAATGGTGATGTGCTTCGCATCAAGGATGTGGCAAGGGTGGAATTGGGTTCAGTGAACTACAACTTCATAGGTGAGACCAACGGACATCCCGGTGTGAACATCATGATTAATCAGATAAGTGGTTCAAATGCCAACGAGATTATCAAGGCTGTGGATCGCGAGGTGGAGGAAATACGCAAGAGTCTGCCGCCAGGCATCGTCATCGAAGACCTGGAGAGCAAGAAAGACTTCCTCGACGCTTCCATCAAAAGTGTGGTGGAAACGCTGCTGGAAGCCCTTCTGCTCGTGATTCTCGTAGTGTATGTCTTCTTACAGAGCATGCGCTCCACATTTATTCCTTCCGTAGCCATCATCGTTTCACTAATCGGCACTTTTGCATTCATCTATGCCATTGGTTTCTCCCTTAATATGCTCACACTCTTTGCCCTAATACTTGTCATCGGAACGGTGGTGGACGATGCAATTGTGGTGGTAGAAGCTGTACAGGCAAAGTTTGACGACGGCGAACAAGACCCATATAATGCAACAGTAGGGGCTATGGGCGGTATTACGTCTGCCCTTATCACCACGACACTGGTGTTTATGGCAGTGTTTATTCCCGTCAGTTTCTTAGGAGGCGTTACGGGTAAGTTCTATACTCAATTCGGTCTGACGATGGCTATTGCCGTGGCGATTTCATGTATCAACGCCCTCACACTGAGTCCTGCCCTTTGTGCACTAATTATGACACCCCATGCACAAAATGGAGATAAACTCTCGTTCTCCAGCCGTTTCCATTTGGCTTTCGACTCGGCTTTCCAGCGCTTAATTGCCAAATACAAAGGAGCTGTGGAAGTTCTTTTCCGTCACCGCTGGCTTTCATTCGTTCTGGTGATTGTAGCCATTGGCGGACTCTCGCTGCTAATGAAAACCACAAAGACCGGACTCGTGCCCAGCGAAGACATGGGAACCGTCTTCATCAACGTGCAAGCTTCGCCAGGCACCAATTTACAGGAGACCTACAAGATTGTGAAAGAGGTGGAGAAGCGCATTAAAGACATGCCCCAATTGCGCATTTATTCGCTTGTGGCAGGTAATAGCACGAGTTTCGAACAGTCGTCCTCTAACGGTAACTTCACGCTGAAACTGAAGAACTGGGACGAGCGTAAGGGAAAGGGCGACGACGTAAATTCCGTGATGGAAGAAATCTACCGTCGCACGGCTGACATTAGCAACGCAAAGATACAGGTGAACACCCAGGCTATGCTCCCTGGTTTCGGACGCATCAACGGTTTCGAGGTTCACGTTCAGGACAAGAAGGGCGGTACCATCGAAGACCTCGTGCATTACACTAACCAGTTTATCGATGCCTTGAACAAGCGCGAGGAAATCAGCCGTTGCTATACAAATTTCTCTACGAAGTATCCGCAATACCGGCTCGATGTGGATGCAGCACGCTGCAAACAAAACGGTGTATCCCCATCGGCTGTGCTCCAGACGCTTTCGGGCTATATAGGCGGTTCATATGCCTCTAACTTCAACCGTTTCACCAAACTCTACCGCGTGATGGTACAGGCATCGCCCGAATTCCGCATGGATGAGCAGTCGCTCAACAATATCTACGTGAAGAGCAGCACTGGCGAAATGTCGCCTATTGGACAGTACATCACACTTACACGCATCTACGGTTCGGAAACGCTCTCACGCTTCAACCTCTTCCCCTCCATTATGCTCGGCGGTGCCTCGGCTGACGGATATAGTACCGGACAAGTGATTGAAGCCATCGAAGAAACGGCTGCTGAAGTGCTGCCAGAAGGCTACGGTTTCGAATATGGTGGTATGACTCGCGAGGAAGCCTCGACAAAAGGCAACACTTGGCTGGTGTTCGTACTCTGCATCGTATTTGTCTATCTCATTCTTTGTGCTCTCTACGAGAGCATGTTCATCCCACTAGCTGTGATTCTCAGTGTGCCCTTCGGACTGGCAGGTTCCTTTATTTTCGCAAAGATATGGGGACTGGAGAACAACATCTACATGCAGACCGGATTGATCATGCTTATCGGACTCTTGGCCAAAACTGCTATCCTGCTCACGGAGTTTGCTTCTACCCGCCGTCGTGAAGGTATGAGCATTACTGAAGCTGCAGTCTCTGCAGCCAAAGCCCGTCTGCGTCCCATCCTAATGACATCTCTCACGATGGTCTTCGGACTGCTGCCGCTTGCCTTTTCCACAGGCGTAGGTGCCAACGGAAACCGTTCACTGGGCGTAGGCACAATCGGTGGAATGCTCATCGGCACTATCGCCCTTTTGTTTATCGTGCCAGCCCTCTTCATCATCTTCCAGAAGATTGAGGAGAAAGTTATGCGAAAAAAACTGAAACGAACTTGATATAAACTCATGACCATCAGCACAATCTTACTAGCTACTCTGTTTACATTCGTAGAACTGAATTGCGAGAACCTCTTCGACTATTTGCACGATGAGGACAAGGAAGATATGGAATGGACGCCCGAAAGTTCCCGCCACTGGAATCAAAAGCGCTATTGGCGGAAGGTGAACTACATCGGACAGGAAATCATTTCATGCGGAGAATTCCATACGCAAGCGAATGCCAGTTGGCAGTTGCCTGACCTAGTTGCCTTATGCGAAGTTGAGAACGACTCGATTCTCAAGGATTTAACGAAACGTTCACCCCTCTCAAATGCAGGTTATGAGTATCTCGTCACGCATAGTCCTGACCTCCGTGGCATCGATGTCGCCCTGCTTTATACCCCTTACTCTTTCCGGTTGATTCAAAGCTATTCGCTGCGGGTAACTCCATTGAAGGATATGCGCCCCACCCGTGACATTCTCTATGCCTGCGGAGAGATCATCAATGGGGACACACTTCATGTTTTCGTGGTCCATGCCCCCAGCAGATTTGGTGGTGAACGGACTACACGTCCTAATCGCATAGTTGTTGGTGAACGCCTAGTAGCCTCCATCGACTCCATCCGAAACCTATACGACTCACCCCTTATCGTCGTGGCAGGTGATTTTAATGATGCCGCTAACGATCCTTTACCAACTTATCTTAGTGAACATGGCCTTCATAATATTTCCAAGGGAAGCACTGGAAGTCACGGTGCTCGGGGCACTTATAAATACCAGGGCAGATGGGAAAGCATCGACCATATTCTAGTTAGCGAAAACTTGCTATCCATGTTTCAGGAGTGCCATATCAACGATGCAGAATTTCTTTTGGAAGAGGACAAAAAATACGGCGGAGTTCAGCCCCACCGTAATTATAATGGTTTGCGCTATCAGAAAGGATATAGTGACCATTTGCCGCTAGTAGCGCGGTTCAAGTTCTAGGTCTCAAGAATCTGCAGAATTCTTTCAGCCGTGCGCCCATCCCACCGATCTGGCAAATCACCGTGTTTCCAGTTTCCAGCAACCATCTCAGCCACCTGATTTCCTAACAGTTCTGCATCCGCACCTACCAACACATTCGTACCTACTTTCACTGTCTCGATATGCTCCGTATAACTATTGAGTGTAATGCATGGCACATGATTGAATGTAGCTTCTTCGGCAACATTTCCGCTGTCGGTAATCACCCCCTGCGCATTGGCCGTCAGATAGCCGAATTCCAAGTATGGTAGGGAGGAATGATAAGTGATGAGTGATGAGTGATAAGTAATAAGTGATGAATTATGGCGGATGAAAGCAACCACTGGCACTTCACTGGCATTCTCAGATATCACTTTCAGCATCCTTTCCAAGTTTTCCTTATCATTCAGCAATGCTTTCCGGTTGATAGTCAGTACGAAATACTTTCCTTCCTCGAGTTGCAGTTCATCCATGAGTGCAGGACGCTTCCAACGGTTGTGACAGAAACGGAGATTATCGATGAGAATGTTCCCCACCATATACACCTTGTTCTGCGAAACGCCTTCGGTATTGGTGCGACTGCTTGATGAGATACCAGCCGTAAACAACAAGTCGGAAAGTCCGTCAATCACCAGACGGTTGACTTCTTTGGGCATGGTGATGTCGAACGAACGGGTTCCGGCAACAAGATGTGCAAGACGAATGCCACGCTTTTTAGTCACAATGGCCGCTGCCATTGTGGAAGCCAAGTCGTCGACGACAATGACCACATCTGCTGGATGTTTATCGAGATACTGGTCAAAAGCCCCCATCACCCTCCCGGTAATTTCGTTCAGACTTTGACTGTCAACTCCCAAGAACACATCAGGACGCGAAATCTGGAGATCATCAAAAAGTGATGCCTCCAGCGTAGGATCATCCTCACAGCCGGCATAGACCAGCTGACAATGATGAAAATCCCTGTCCTTCAAAGCCCTGAGCAATGGAGCCACCTTAATGAAGTTGGGCCGTGCTCCACATACTATACATATATTCATTATTTCACGTTTTTTTTGTAGACAGAGATGTAGAGACACAGAGGCCAGGAGAATATAATAAAAACAAAATACTCCGTGTCTCTATTTCTCTGTGTACTAATTAATATTATTCACTCTTGAACAAATCCTTGATGCCACCGATAGAGCCCATGAGGTTCGTAGCTTCGTATGGCAGATAGACCGTCTTCGTAGTATTACCCTTGGCCAGTTCTTCCATCATTGTGATATACTTCTGGGCCAACAGATAGCTGGCAGGATTCGAACTCTTGCCGACTGCCTCAGTAATCTTCTCAATGGCAATAGCCTCAGCTTCGGCCTTGCGGATACGGGCCTGGGCCTCACCTTCAGCAGTCAGGATGGCCTGCTGCTTGGCGGCTTCGGCACGGTTAATCATAGCCGTCTTCTCACCTTCAGACGACAGGATCTCTGCGGCCTTCTCACCCTCTGAGGTCAGAATCTGCGCACGCTTGTTACGCTCTGCCTGCATCTGCTTCTCCATGGCGTTAAGCACGCTTGAAGGAGGCGTGATGTCCTGCAGTTCCACACGGTTCACCTTCACGCCCCACTTGTCGGTAGCATCATCGAGCACGGCGCGAAGTTTGGTGTTGATCGTATCGCGTGAGGTCAGTGTCTGGTCGAGTTCCAGTTCGCCGATGATGTTACGCAGAGTCGTCTGCGTCAGTTTCTCGATAGCGTTAGGCAGGTTCGAGATTTCATAGGCGGCCTTGAAGGGGTCCACAATCTGGAAATAGAGAAGCGCGTTGATCTGCATCTGGATATTATCTTTCGTGATCACATTCTGTTTGTCAAAGTCGTAAACCTGTTCACGGAGGTCAATAGTGTTCGAATAGACATAGCGTCCACGGTTCAGTGTGACAATATCTTTGGCGCGGTCGATGAATGGAATGATGAGGTTGATACCAGGCTGCAACGTAGCGTAATACTTACCTAGGCGCTCTACAATCTTCGTTTCGCTCTGAGGAATGATAATAAGACTCTTCTTGACAAGAATCAGTGCCAAGACCACAATAATAATCAATACAATTAATCCAGTGTTAATCTCCATAATTTTTATAGTTTTAAAAGTTTATAATTTTACGGTAATAATAATACTCTCACGGGAGACAACGGTCACTTTCTTGCCTTTCTCTATAGGCGAACCATCCTCAGTGACAGCCTTCCATACATCGCCATCGATGGCCACGCGTCCGAAACCGTCGGCCTCGATGGTCTCCACCACACGTCCTTCACGACCGATAATGGCGTCAGCATTACTCACCCTTTGGTCATCGTTCTTATGCAGATAGCGCAAGGCTGCAGGACGCACGAAGAAGAGGCTCAACACTGAGCACAAAGCGAAGATGCCCAATTGCCAGTAAACACCGGCACCAACAGCAGCGGCAATGGCAGAGCAGACACCGCCGATAGCAAAACACATGATGAAGAAATCACCGTTCATCAATTCAAGAATCAGGCAAACGACGGCTACCACCGTCCATAGTTGCCACATGTGGTCTGCGAAATACTCTATCATAATCTAATCTATTTAAAAAGTTTACTTCTATCATAATGAAAGGATGAAATCATCCCACTCCTTGGGCGATGCTTTCTGTCCGAAAATCTTCTGGTAAAGACGGCTGCGGGTCGATGACACACTCTCCTTGCTATGAGCCGTCAGCGTTGCTATCTCCTTGGGCTGTAAGTGGATCTTAATGAGCAGACTCACGTGGTAATCGTGCTCGTTCATCCGATATAAACTGTAAAGTTTTCCAGTGAACCCCGAATAGATGCTGTCCACCAGTTCCGTCAGCCGTTTCCAGTCTTCCTTGCCCATCGTCTGTCCACGGTCGATCAGATCCTTGATTTTCGCATAGATGTCAGAACCGAAGATGACCGACTCTGCCTGCTGACGCTTCTCATTGTCGATAATGGCGAGCGTATTGGCGTAGTCGAGCTTGGCCTTTCGTTCTTCCAGTTCCAGTTTCAGCATTGAGTTCTCATCACCGAGTTTCTTCAGCAGGTTCTCCAGTTCGGCAATCTTCTTACGGTTGGCCTCGATACTCTGCTCGCTCTGCGCCTCCTGCTCCTCCTTCAACGCGTGTACCTTATTAATACGTTCGCGCAGTTGGAGAATCTTACGCCGGCTGTTGAGGAAGGTCACCACAAAAAGCACCACGTAGATCACACTTGCGATGATGACTAGAAACAACTCGCGGTTGCTCAGCACGAAATTCGATGTCAGGAATTCAATCATAGTGCAAAGATAGAAGAAAAAAGCGAACCCGCCAAAAAAACGCATTCGCAAAAATGTTCATTTTAAGCGTCAGTTCGCAAAAGTTTGCAGTCAGTGCGCAATATTGTACTTCTTCACGTAACGCATGCGTGCAGCCAGCGACATATGAGCGAATTCGCGCCATCCCACAGCCCCTTCGCTACAACGTTCCAGATAGTCGCGCTCCCACATGTAACGGTAGGCTTCTATCTCAAACGGATTCAGATAGTACATGGCGCCTTTCATCCTGCGTACATAACCGACTGCCATCAGCGAGAACCATAGGTAGCGCACATAGAAGAGAAACCAACTGTCATAAAGCGACTGTGCCTGGCGCACATGTATCATCTCATGGTTCTTCAATGCGTCGAACTTACTGTTAAACTTGTCGGCATCCTCCTGTGTTCGGGTGAAGATATGTCCGAAAATAGTGATACCCGTATAGCCCTTTCTGCACCAGAAACGGCTTACCGAGGCCTCCATGTTTTTCACGCGTGAAGGCCTCGGTGCACGGAAAATCATCATCAGACTATTCAACCGCCGATTTTAAAACTGTTGCCACTCTTCTTGGAGGTCGTTGACTTCTTGGTGGAAGTTGACTTCTTTGTAGTGGTGGTAGCCTTTGGCGTAGAAGCAGCCTTGGCTGCATTATAATACTTCAGGGCCTCGGGCATCTGCTGCTTGATGGCAGCGATACGATTCTCGTTGCTGGGGTGTGAACTCTGCCACTCAGGCACATTGCTTGATCCCATGCGGCCCCAGAAGTCGATGGCCACTTCAGGATTATAACCTGCCATGGCAGCGAAGATCAGACCCAGATGGTCGGCCTCGCTCTCATGATCGCGCGAATAACTCAGGTTGCGGAAGCTCAGATATTGCTGGGCAACCTGCACGCCTGCGGAAGTCATCGTAGAGCCCACACCGAGAACCTGTGCCAAAACGGCGCCAGCCTGAAGTCCAGTCTGCTGGTTAAGTTTCTTCTGATACTGCTCAGCCGAATGCATTGCCACAGCGTGAGCTATCTCGTGGCCAAGCACGATTGCCAATGCGTCTTCCGTCTGTGTCACGGGCAGCAGTCCCTCATAGACCACGATCTTTCCGCCAGGCATGCACCAAGCGTTCACTTCCTTGTCCTGCACGAGGTTGAATTCCCACTGATAGCCCTGCAGCTCACTTTCGTAGCCATTCTGCTTCAGATAGGTCTCCACGGCAGCAGCCAGTCGCTTACCTACTCGCTCCACCATAGCGGTGTTTGTGGCATTGGTCGATTTCTTGGCGGTCTTCATGTAGGTCTGATACTCCTGCAAGGAGAGGCTCAGCATCTGTGCATTGTCTGCTACTTTCTGTGTTCTGCCAGTCAGGGGCACAGTGCGGGTTGTACCACAAGCGGCCAGTAACACTACCAGTGCGGTGGCCAGCATTATTCTTAACTTTCTCATTGTAATTTAGATTTAATATGATTATTTTTCAAGTACGAAAACGTGTCCAAGGATACCAAACGACACATCTTTATCGAGAATTCTGCCCGTGCTGCAGAGACCAAAACTCTTGTATTCGAGACTGTTTTGCAGTAAGATTTTGGTAAGCGATTTGCCGTCGAGAAAATCATAGCTCTTGTCGTCGAGATTGCCCATATAGGCATCCTGAATGG
Source organism: uncultured Prevotellaceae bacterium (assembly GCA_902784755.1). Classification (GTDB taxonomy): domain Bacteria; phylum Bacteroidota; class Bacteroidia; order Bacteroidales; family Bacteroidaceae; genus Prevotella. Next base: position 49,637 of record CACZVX010000017.1, on the reverse strand, counting down.
CGTCAATATGCTTCTCTTTCGAAGGATTTGTCAGTGCGCAAGCTCCTGCCAAAATAACAAGAATCAGCACTATAGTCAACAACACCTTTTTCATAATACAAATGCTTTTCTGGATGATAAATGGTTTTCTCTGCAAAGATAATACTTTTTTTTTATTCGGTGATAAAAATATAGTAAAAAATTGTACCTTTGTACCCACAAACAAGCAACAATAAAAAAGTCATGAAGAAGAACCTTAAAACCGCCACACTTTGCGTGCAGGCAGGATGGGAGCCCAAGAACGGTGACCCACGCGTACTGCCCATTATCCAAAGCACAACCTTCAAGTATGATAATTCTGAAGAGATGGCCATGCTTTTCGATCTCAAGAAAGAAGGCTATTTCTATACACGTCTGCAGAACCCCACCAACGATGCCGTGGCCAGCAAAATAGCTGCCCTTGAAGGCGGTGTTGGAGCTGTGCTCACCAGCAGTGGACAAGCAGCCAATTTCTTCGCCGTCTTCAATATCTGCGGTGCTGGCGACCACATTGTGACTTCAAATGAAATCTACGGTGGTACTTTCAATCTCTTCGGCGTGACGCTTGAGAAACTTGGCATTGAATGCACCTTCGTCAACCCCGAAGCCAGCGAAGAGGAGATTCAAGCTGCCTTCCGTCCTAATACAAAACTGCTCTTCGGTGAGACCATCTCTAACCCCAGCTGCAACGTGCTCGATATTGAGAAGTTCTCACGCATTGCACATAAGAATGGTGTACCTCTGATTATCGACAACACGTTTGCCACACCTGTCAACTGCCGTCCCTTCGAATGGGGTGCCGACATCATCACCCACTCCACTACGAAATACATGGACGGCCACGCAACACAGGTGGGTGGATGCGTCGTTGACAGTGGCAACTTCGACTGGGAGGCTCACGCAGAGAAATACCCAGGTCTTACCACGCCTGATGAATCCTACCACGGGCTCACTTATACTAAGGCATTCGGAAAGATGGCTTACTGCACGAAGATCGTCAGTCAGCTGATGCGCGACCTTGGTTCCATTCCAGCTCCGCAGAATTCATTCCTGCTTAACCTCGGTTTGGAGACGCTCCATTTGCGTATGCCGCAGCATTGCCGCAATGCCCAGTGTGTGGCCGAGTTCCTCTCAAATGATCCCCGTGTGGCATGGGTGAACTATAGTGGCCTGAAAGGTGATGCCAACTACGAGCGTGCTCAGAAATACCTACCCAACGGTTCCTGTGGTGTGATGGCCTTCGGACTGAAGGGCACCCGCGAGACCGCCATCAAGTTCATGGACTCCCTAGAGCTCATCGCCATCGTCACTCACGTAGCCGATGCCCGCACCTGTGTGCTCCATCCCGCCTCTCATACCCATCGTCAGATGAGTGATGAGCAGTTGTACGAAGCCGGTGTAGCTCCAGATCTCATCCGCCTCTCCGTAGGCATTGAGGATGTGGAAGACATTCTTGACGACATCCGTCAGGCATTAGATAAGGTTTAAGAAAGGAGCCCCACTCAAATCCTCCCTGCATAGGGAGGACTTTTTTTTGCACACTCATAAGGGACCCAGAAGAGTTCCATGTCTCCTCCTTTCGAAGGAGGGGAAGGATGGTTAGGCAACCAAAAGATGCAACACCACAAATTACGATTCCAAACATTATTAGCCATATCTACAACAAAACCAAACAAAATCTTTGCGTTTAAATAAAATTTGATTACTTTTGCAGCCGATTTTGTTTTAAAGGAATAGATTAAGGATAATGGTTACATTCACTTTGAGCCTCATTGCCCTCATTCTGGGCTATCTTCTTTATGGCCGTTTCGTGGAAAAAACTTTCGGACCCGACAATCGGGTGACACCCGCCATCGCCAAAGCTGACGGGGTGGATTTCATGGTGCTGCCGTCATGGAAGATTTTCATGATACAGTTCCTCAACATTGCCGGCACTGGCCCCATTTTCGGTGCCATCATGGGAGCGAAATTCGGACCGTCGGCCTATCTTTGGATTGTGTTGGGCTGCATCTTTGCCGGTGCCACCCATGACTATCTGGCAGGAATGATTTCACTGAGGCACAGCGGCATCGGACAACCGGAACTGGTGGGGCGCTATCTCGGGCAAACCACGAAGAAAATTATGCTCGTCTTCACCGTATTCATGCTTATCATGGTAGGTGCCGTGTTTGTCTATAGCCCCGCCATCATCCTGGGCGATATCTGCGGCGAGGACATCCGCTGGATCTATTTCTGGTGTGCGCTCATCTTTGTCTATTATCTCATTGCCTCCATCCTGCCCATCAGCAAGATCATCGGGAAAATCTACCCAGTTTTTGCCGTTTCCATGATTTTCATGGCAGCGGCTATGATGGTTATCCTCTTCGTGAAATGGCCTTCGCTGCCCGAACTGACCGACGGATTGACGCCCATGAACGGCACCCCCATCTTCCCTGCCCTGTTCATCACCATTGCCTGTGGTGCTATCAGCGGTTTTCACGCCACACAGAGTCCATTGATGGCACGCTGCATGAAGAGTGAGCATTTGGGACGCCCTATCTTCTACGGGTCTATGATCACGGAAGGCATCGTCGCACTCATATGGGCAACCATCTCTATGTATTTCTTCTATGGAGGCTCGGGTGAAGCCATTCTGGGTCATGCGCCCGAGGCAACCATGTCGGCTCCGAAGGTGGTGACGGTGGTGAGCGAAGGTTGGCTGGGCCTCTTCGGTGGACTTCTAGTGATGCTGGGTGTCGTGGCCGCTCCCATCACCACAGGCGACACTTCTCTGCGATCGGCCAGACTCATTCTCGCTGAATTCTTTCATTTAGAACAAAAGACCGTGCGCAGCCGCCTGTACATCTGCATACCGCTTTTCGCCGCCACGTTCGGACTGCTCTTTTTCAACATCAGTAATGCTGACGGATTCAACATCATCTGGGGCTATTTCGGCTGGGGTAATCAGACCCTTTCCGTCTTCACCCTCTGGGCCATCACCGTCTATCTAGCCCGTAATCGCAAGCCCTACATCATCACACTTCTGCCGGCGCTATTCATGACCGCGGTCTGCACTATGTTCATCCTCGTATCGCCCAACACACTCGGCGCTCCCATGGCTGTTGGTTACACCGTATCTGCCTTGTTTGCCTTCGCGCTGCTAATCTGGTTTATGCTAAAGGTGAGAAAGATGCATGACGTGCCGCAGGAATAATTAAAGGTAAAAAGGTAAGCTTTTGCAAAATTACAATATTGCTTCGGGCTGAAAACCACTTCAGGAATGTCATGGATCGTTATTAGAAGTAAATGGTTGTTATGAAGAGAGGAGTGCGCTTAAATGAAGTGGAAGCAATGCAAGAATGACGTGGAAGCAATGCAAGAATGGCGTGGAAGCAATGCAAGAATGGCGTGGAAGCAATGTAAGAATGGCGTAGAAGCAATGTAAGAATGCGGGGGACAATAGACGTTAGATTACATTCATTACAAGTTAATTACAGCCTCCCAAATTCTACATACATATAATTAAATTGATTGATTTCTTGATTATTATAAATAAACTATCTATTTCTATCAAACTGAAAGCGTCCCCAAATACACCCCAGAAAAACAATGTAATTTTTGTAATGGATATAATCGGGGTTAGTTTGAGAGCATTTACAATAATATAGTAACATATCCTCTTACATTTTGATTTCTCAAATCTTCTTATTACTTCTGCGGTTAAAAAGGGTTTTAATATTACCGTTTTATTTGTGACTTTGCAGATGAAAGATACCTTATTATCACCTAAGTCTTTTCAATAGTTCCACAAGCACCCTCCAGATGTTTTCGATGGTGGATATCTCTACACGCTCTTGAGTGGAATGGGGCTCCAGGATACGGGGGCCAATGGGTAGGATCTGAATGCCAGGAAAACGCTCCACAAAATAACCCATCTCCATCACAAAATGCATCTCTACTAACCGAGGGCGAAAACCGAGCACATCCTCGAAGGTCTGCTCCACCAAATGTATGAAAGGACTGTCGGTGCACTCCTGCCAGGCTGGCGTTGACATCACTATTTCGGATGTGCCACCGATTCTTGCTATCTCACCAGCAATGTCTTTCCCTATCTGCACCATTCTACTGTTGATAAAAGAACGGGTATGAGTTGTGACATAGAAATGGTCTTCCCTTGTGCGGATAACGCCAATGTTGTTTGAGGTCTCCACCGTACCCTCCATTCGTTCACTCATTTTAATGACGCCGTAAGGAATCCTGTCAATAGCTTGGATAAGGGCAACGACGGATTTTCGGTCGATGCAAGACGCTGGTTGTTCACAATCCAGGACACCATTTACGGGCAATCCCTCTTCCGTGCTTTTTCCGATAACTGCCGATGCTCTGGCAGGGATGGATGCATTAGCTTCTCCAGCCGTAATGTCGGCCACCACCATCGTTGGGTCTTTTTCAAGCATCTTTTTCAGAAGAACGCATATTTCTTTCACCGCACTTTTCCTCCCCTTGTTGATGTCCACACCAGAATGGCCGCCAACACTGCTCTGAATGCTCAACTTATAATAATGAAGGTTGTCAGAAGATTTCTCCCTTTTCAGCGGTAACATATGGTTCTGTAGATAGGCTCCGGCAGCTCCTGTGGTAATTGTGTCGTAATCCTCGGAGTCGAGGTCTATCATCCTGCGCCCTTTGATGAAATCGGTCGAAATGTTAGCGGCTCCCGTCATACCGTCTTCTTCGTTGGTGGTGACAAAAAGTTCCAGCGGACCATGTTCAAGGGATTTGCTCTCCATAACAGCCATTGCCATGCAGAGCCCAATTCCATTGTCGGCTCCGAGTGAAGTGCCTTGGGCTTTCATCCATCCATCCTCGATATAGGATTCTATCGGATCGTTGAGCGGATCGAAGGCTTTGCCCTCTTCTGCCACGCATACCATGTCCATATGGGCGTGCATCACGGTGACGGGCGCCTGCTCCATTCCAAGTGTTGCTGGTTTGCGGATAACGATGCAGTTATGGCTATCGCGCTGATAGTCGAGCTGATTTTTCTCAGCAAACTCGCAAAGCCAATCCGCCACCCGTTCCTCATGCCAGGAGGGTCGTGGAACTTGATTCAGTTCATGGAATAGCCTGAAGATGTTTTCTGTCATAGTCATTTCATTATAATAATAAGTTCAACACTTTTACAAATCCATATCAGGTTTCATCACATCATGACACTTCGTAGACTGCATCTTGGAGAGAGAGTACTGGGCAGTAGCACGGATGTCTTCCACGTTGGCGGCAAAGCCAAGGGTATATTTGCCCGCAGCAGTTTCCCAACTCTGGGTAATCTCATTGTAGGACGCCAAATCGTAGTTGGTGACGGTCATTGTCAAGGTCTCACTCTGACCAGGCTTCAGTTCACGAGTCTTAGCAAAGGATTTAAGTTCACGGGCGGGTTTCTCCAGATCACCAATCGGGGCGGACACATAGAGCTGCACAACTTCTTTGCCTGCAACAGTGCCAGTGTTGGTGACAGTGACAGAAGCGATGAACCCCTCTTTCGTGGCCTTAACAGACGGTTTGCTATATCTGAAGCTTGTATAACTCAAACCATATCCAAAGGGATAGGACACTTCCTTCTGGACCGTATTAAAATAGCGGTAGCCCACATTAAGCCCTTCGGCGTGCCTAGTGTAGTCTTGAAACTCTACTTTATCGTTACCACCTCTTCGCGGACGATTGACTTGCCGCACATTGGGGAAGTTGGCGCTGGAGGGCACATCAATTAGACTGACGGGCCAAGTCATGGTCAGCTTACCAGAGGGATTGGCCTTGCCGGTTAGCACATCTGCCACAGAATATCCACCTTCCTGACCAGGTTGCCAGGCCAACAAGATGGCATCAGGCATTCCTTTCCACGAGGCAGTTTCGAGCACATTACCCATGTTGAGCACCACCACTACTTTCTTTTCGGCCAGATGGAACGCATTGCAGACATCGGTGATAAGCAAGCGTTCTGTTTCTGACAAGGTGAAATCTCCTTTCTCCGTGCGGTCAGAACCCTCACCAGCCTGTCGGCCAATCGTGATGATAGCCATATCAGATTCCTGTGCCTGCAAATCTATGACGGGACGGGGTACAGACATCTCAGACAATACAGCCTTACCCCAGAACCAACCGCCTCGTGCAGGCGAGGCTGCCGTGATGCAATTCTGGTAATTTTTGTAACTTTTATAAAGATCTGCCAATTTCTTGTTCACCTCCAGACCTGCTTCGTTGAGTCCTTGCATGAGGTCAATGGTGTAGGCTTTGTTCACATCGCCGGAACCCGTTCCTCCAGCAATGAAGTCATAAGATGTGGTTCCAAACACGGCCACTCGCTTCACATTCTTCATGGGCAGAGCATTGCCTGTATTCTTCAGAAGCACCATCCCCTCTGTCGCACTGTTGCGAGTCACCGCGGCATGGGCCTTAAGGTCTGGCTTGTTGGAGAATTTGTATCCCCGGAAACTGGGTGTCTTGACAAGGTATTGGAGAATTCGTTTCACGCAGATGTCAAGGTCGGATTCTGCCAAAACACCACTTTTTACCTTATCCACCAAGTCTTTGATTTGGGATTCGTTTCCTGGCTCCATCAGGTCATTGCCGGCCTTGATCTGTGCAGCCGTATTGCGAAGCCCTGTCCAGTCGGTCATGACAATACCGTCAAAACCCCATTCGTCTCTCAAAATGGTGGTGAGCAGTTCGCCATTCTCTTGAGTGAAAGGACCATTGATGCGGTTGTAGGAGGACATGACGGTCCAGGGCTTTGCCTCTCTCACGGCTATCTCAAACCCCTTCAGATAGATTTCTCTCAGCACTCGCTGCGACATTACTTCATCCACACCCATTCGGTTGGTTTCTTGTGAATTGGCGGCAAAATGCTTCACCGAAGTACCTACTCCCTGGCTCTGGATGCCTCGTACATAGGCTGCAGCTATTTTGCCCGTAACGAAAGGGTCTTCAGAATAATATTCAAAATTACGCCCACACAAGGGGGAACGATGGATATTCATGCCTGGGGCAAGGAGCACGTCGCATCCGTACTCCAACACCTCATTGCCAATGCACTTACCAACTTCCTCCACCAGTTTAGTATTCCACGTACAGGCTAAAGCAGTGCCCACAGGGAAGCCCGTGCAGTAATAAGTCTGCGAGTCATTGGGACGCATGGGAGAGATTCTCACGCCTGCGGGACCGTCGGTCAACACAGTAGCAGGAATACCAAGGCGTTCGATGGCCCTTGTCATACCAGCTGCACCTGGCACCAGATGGGAATGACTGCCCACCATACCATTGTTTTCCTGATTTTCAATGCGGAGGTTGCCACCCACAACGAGCATGGCCTTCTCTTCAAGGGTCATCGCTTTCAAGACTTGGTCAATCTGATCGGATTGCAGTCTTACTTGCGCTATAACCGTAATTGTGGTCAGTAACAATAATGATACTGTGGTAAAGATATTTTTTTTCATATTCATATATATATCATTGATTAATGGTTCCTTTTGTGAAAGCCACCCCAATCTGGTTTTCTTGCAGCAGCTCATCATCCATGTGTGCAAAGTTAATAAATTTTGCGTTATTTCGATTGTTTTTCTCCAGGAAATAATAGTGACCTTTTAAGATAATGATCCTCTCCAGCTGTCGCTGATAAATCTTGGTGTGTTCCCGAATGAAGTCGTTGAAGATGAAACGTTTTAAACATAAACTTAGACCTGAACTTTAACTCATAAAAACAGATACTTTCATTCTTGATTTATCTCTTGTCTGAAAAATCTAAAATAAAGTCTTAGAATTAGAAATATTTTTAGTATTTTTGCATCGAGATAATTTATTGAATTTCTAACCGAATATTGTGATGAAAAACTATCTGAAAAAACTAGAGGAAACCATTCGTGGGCATTGGAACCAAAAGGCACTCTGCGACTATAAAGGAGAATCATTCACCTATGCCGATTTGGCTACAAACATTGAGCAGTTTAGGCTATTTCTCAATGAGGCTGGAATATCCAAGCGCAGCAAGATTGCTATCTGCGCCCGCAACTCTGCCCGCTGGGCAATAGCTTTCTGGGACATCAACGTCAATGGTTGTGTGGCTGTACCGCTTTTAGCAGACTTTCACCCCAACAGCGTAGCAGCACTCACACGTCACTCAGACAGCGTGATACTTTTTACCGACGAGGACATCTGGAACAAGTTGATCCCTGGGCAAATGCCTGCACTCAAGGCTGCTATCAACGTAAAGGACTGGCGCATGCTGTGGTATAGGGATGAGAAAGTGTTCAAGGCATGGGAAAACCGTGAGAGGTCTTTTGCGAACCATCATCCTAAGGGTATGAAGCCCGATCTGGTATCTTTCCATACTAATAATTTGGACAAAATGGCCATCATCAATTATACGTCGGGGACAACTGGCAATCCTAAAGGCGTGATGCTTACCTATGGCGCTCTTTCTGATACAGACGAATTTGCCAACAGCCATTTCCCAAACCATCCGGGACAAACCATCGTCTCAATGCTTCCCATGGCCCACATGTATGGACTGGCCATAGAGTTCATCCATCCCAATGTGGATGGCGTAACCGTATATTTCCTGGGGAAGACCCCCTCCCCCACTACGCTGCTCCAAGCAATGAAGGAAGTTAAGCCTTACATGGTGGTCACGGTACCGTTGGTAATGGAAAAGGTCTATGCCAATTCCATCAAACCCGCATTGGATAAAATGCAGAAGTTCTATTCCATCCCATACGCTGAAAGACTGATTTACAAGATAGTACGCAAAAAAATCATCTCTGCTTTCGGAGGCCGTGTACGCTGTTTCATTATGGGTGGAGCACCACTAAAACCCGAAGTGGAACAATGCTTCAGCCGGATGCGCCTGCCGTTCACGGTGGGTTACGGAATGACTGAAGCATGCCCGTTGCTTGGCTGGGAATGGTGGACCGATTTTGTTCCTAGTTCCTGTGGAAAACCCGTCCATGAAATTAGGATTGATTCAAAAGACCCGCAGAATGAAGCAGGTGAGATTCAAGCCCGGGGCGCCAACATGACCATAGGCTATTACAAGAATCCCGAAGCCAATGCGGTGGCCTTCACCGACGACGGATGGTTCCGTACGGGCGACCTGGGCACGATGGATGATAAAGGCAATATTTTCATCCGCGGGCGCATAAAATCGATGATTCTGAACTCTTCTGGTCAGAACATCTATCCCGAAGAATTGGAAGCCGTGCTGTCTGGATGCCCCTATGTGGTAGAATCGATTGTCGTTGACCGCAATGGAAAAATTGTGGCACTGGTTTATCCGGAAATTCCCGAAGACATTGACCAGGAATCTAAGGAAAGCATCCCGGAAATAATCCGAACCACTGCCAACAAGTCGCTTCCTGCTTACAGCAAAATTAACAAGGTGGAACTGGTGGATTCGCCTTTCGAAAAGACGCCCAAAATGAGTATCAAACGTTTTTTGTATCAATAGTTTTTGTTGCGGCGAATATTCAACCAGACCGCATCACTCAAACACAAAGGGCCATCCTCACGGACAGCCCTTTCCTATTATACAAAAACATTATGAATTTTATTTAGCGAACAAGATTTTTCAGTCTTAAAGGGCGCTGCCGTAAGCGACGCCCTGATTTTTTACTGTGCACAGCGGCAATGCTTACAGTCGTGATTGCACCGCTCCTTTCGCTCACAATAGCGCTCGCACTGAGCACAAATGTCATAGCCTAACATCGCACCGAGGATGAAATCTTCTTCAGGAGTGAGTTGGTTGAGAGGGCGGGTGACAATCATACGGATAGCTTCAAGACACTGTTTCTTGCCAAAGAATAGATTCAGACGGTCGTTTCCCACGGGCTGGATAATATAACTGATACCAGAATGCTCCAGACGTGTGCGAGCATAAGTCTCATAGCGCTTGTTGAAAGTGAATAGCACCATATTGCGGACTCCTTTTTTGAGTTCGTAGATATGGTTCATTAGCACCTTCATATCGGCGGGTAAAATCTCTGCTTGCTGCATGTCTTGATTGTTTTCTTAACTTTACCTTTTTACTTATTTACCTTTTAAAGACCCAACCGTTCCAACCATGCGTCGATGCGCTCATCAGTCTTGTCGTCCTCGTTGATGTCGTCGAGTGCGAGTCCCACGAACTTACCGTCAACAATAGCATCACTGTCATCGAAGGTATAACCGTCGGTAGAAACCTCACCGATTACGTTAGCACCAGCTTCTTTGGCTGCATCGTAGAGCTCCTTCATGGCGCCACAGAAAGTGTCGCTGTAACTTGCGGAATCACCGCATCCGAAGATAGCTACGGTCTTGCCGGAGAGGTCGGCACCCTTAATGGTATCTACACCGTCATACCAGTCATCTTGAAGTTCACCAGCTCCCCAGGTAGATGTGCCTAGAAGGAGATTGTCTGCTGCGAGAACATCATCGTTCAAGTCTTGTACGTTTACTACTTCAGCACCGAGCTTGGCACCGATTTTCTCTGCGATGCCCTCACAAGTGCCAGTTGAAGAACCGAAAATTACTACTGTTTTGCTCATTTTCTTTGTTGATGTATCTTGTTGATGTATATGATAATCCTACGATTTCGGATGCAAAGATACATTGAAAAAAGAAAAATGACAATACCTAAAAATGGGGGTTTGCATAAATACCTACTTTTGGGTATGTATGCGGCCGTGGCGAATAACGAGGCCGCGGTAATTGGAATTGACACGAATACCCTGAAGATTATAGACAGGACCATCAGACATGGAAAGGCGCAGTCCTGCCAAAGCATCTATCTCGCCATAACCATATTTATTATTAGGGTATTCAAGCTGAGCATCGGGATGGCGGCTCGTTTGGGCAATAATGTCTTTCACTTCTGCAGGGGTAAGCCGCGGGTTTGCCTGCAGCCAAAGGGCAATGATGCCTGCCACAACAGGGGCGGACATGCTCGTACCACAATCCACATGCCATGGATAGCTGCGACCTTCATATTCCAGCAAGTTGAGGTCCCACGAACTACGCCCATGTTTAGCATAATAGAAACTGGAACTAGCTGAAATAATGGTTCCGTTAGCAACGACATCGGGTTTAATAATACCTTCAGAAGTGGGGCCCTGACTGCTATAGGGAGCCCACAAGCCATCCTCTCCCCAATTCATATGAACGGGCACACCCGTATCATCGGCAAACAAAGCGCGATGGGAAGTGGAACCTACGCAAATTGCATCAGGTGCACTGCCAGGCACCATCACGTTATGGGTATTATCACCTGCACAGAGAGCGGGCAGCAAAGCGTTCTCTACGAAATATCCCAACATACTATAACACTCCACCGAAGCACGGACACCTTCCACAGAGAAGGCAAGTGGATGGGTATAGCCCACCCCTTCAGCACATTGGACAAGCAGTTGATAGAGAATCTGGTCACCATAGTTTCCCGTGGGTGTATAGGCATTCCAGAAAAGAACATACTGTGTGGATTCAACCATGACTGTGTCCATTATCAGCGAATCCTCATCAGAAAGAATATCAGCGGTGGAGCGCATGAAAATATGGTCACTGGTACCGCTAATCAGATGGATGCGGAGGTTAAACTCGTCAGCAGAAAGGAAATTAGCCCCCACAAACGTTCCATCGGAACTGGATGCACGGATGAAGGTACCGGCAGAATCCACACTGGCAGGTTTCTCAAAATAGGTTCTGGGATAACGGCTCTCATTGCCCGCGGAAGAGACGAGAATTCTCCCCTCGCCCACCATGTTGCTGATGACTTCATAATAAAGCTGGGTGTCATCAGAGAAATCCTCACGGGCTCCCTCACTAAACGAAACGACGCAAGGCAGACCTACACTTCGCGCATAGTCGAAGATATATTTAAAACCAAGTGCATCTGTGGCGGAAGTGTAACGGTTGCGGTCAGCCTCTGCGATAAAAAGAGTATCATCCGAAACAGCATTGCTCACCAGGCAAATATCGCTTTCATAGGCAAGGCCCCGATAGCTGCTACCGGCTCCATTTCCAACAGCAATACCTGCCGTATGCGTTCCATGCCACTGCTCTTCACCGTCACGTGAATGAGCATATTGAAGGATTTCCCCAGGAGTGGTGTATTCTTGTCCGACAGGCATCCGACTGTCCAGCGTGTCGATGGACAGCTGATCCCAAAAGCGGCAGATACGTGTAACTGTGCCCTCACTATTTAAAAAAGTAGGATGGGTGAGGTCGAAACCAATGTCCTGAAGTCCGACGACCACTCCCTTTCCCGTATATTTGCCGGGCAGGTTCTCACCGTTATAAATAGGGAGCACCTGATGAATCTTAGCAGTCATATCAAGCTGTGCCTGACAACTATTACCCGCTTCAATACGCAAAACGGAAGGAGAGGCAGATAGCGCATTCAACTGGAAAAGGGGAATGTCGACTACATATATATTCCCCCACTGTGCATACGAGCGGCAACCATAAGTAGCCAAAATACGATTAGCATCTCCATCAATACGGACAAAGGCCATGAGCCTTTCCGATTGGCTAGATGAGCGGGAAAGGCGCCTGTGGGGAGCAGAAGACTTCTCTGAAAGGCGCTTAGCAGACTCCTGATTCAAGGCGATTTGGCGCACCTTCGATGACATCTTGCCATAAACAGGCGGCTGGGCTGACAGAGAAAGTAAGCCTGACAGCAAAAGTAGGCTAAGGAGCAGGAAGCGGGTCTTCATACGATCTTTACTATTCCATTGGCAGGAGAAAAAACTCCACTGTTCTGGTTGCAAAGATAGTGCAAATGAGTGGAATTTCAAAACAAATGACCCATAAAAAAAGAAAGCCACTGCCCTTCTGTGTCCAGACAGTAGCCTTCACGATATAAATACCCTCTCGTACTCTTCTTATTTCAGACCACGATTGACGAGTGTAGCATTGAGCAGCATCACATAGGTGCGATACTGATTGCGGTTGAGGACAGAACGCATGTAGCGGAGGTCCTTGCTAATTGCCTCATCGAGCTTAGCCTGACGCTTCTCAGCATTAGCATAAGAAGCACGGCGCATGTCGTTGCAGAAAGTGTTGTGGACATACTCCACGGTTTCAAACTGATCACCGCTCAGGTTCAAAGCCGTAGCCAAACGAGAATAATTCACGTCCATGTCATAAGCTTTACGAACAGCCTTAACATCTTCGTTACCAGCAAATGCTGTACTCATGCTGAGCATGGCAACAGCCATCACAATCATCTTTTTCATAATCAATCTTTTTACCTTTTTGTTAATTTATAAGTTGTTATCCTAAGTGCTCCGTCCTTGCGGAGCTTTTGCATTTCCGGCTGCAAAGTTAACGGGTATTTTTATGTTGAATAGCATATTTTGTTCGTTGTTTGAAGGATTTTGCCGTTTTTTTGACGTAAATCAAAAAAAAACGCGAAAATTGCATTACCTTTGCAATCAAAATAAAGAAAGTAGATACATTATGGAAAATCAACAAAACAAATTCCTTGCCGTCACTTATAAGCTCTATATCGAGCAAAACGGTAACGAACAACTCATTGAAGAAGCCACCCTTGAGCGTCCTTTCGTTTTTCTGAGCGGATTTGGCGTTGCACTTGATACATTCGAACAGCAGATACTGGCCACTCCTGAAGACGGGACATTTGACTTTGTCATTAAAAAAGAGGATGCTTATGGTGATATTGACCCTGAGCGTATTCTTGAACTGCCGAAAGATACCTTCATGGTAGATGGCAAATTCGATGACGAGCATGTGAAAGTGGACGCCCAGATTCCTTTACAGAACGAAGAAGGTCAAAGATTCTGGGGCCGCGTGAAGGAAATTGCTGAAGATTACGTCACTATCGACATGAATCATCCTCTGGCCAACCAGGACCTTCATTTCATAGGCACGGTAATTGAGAACCGTGACGCGAATGAGAAAGAAATTAAGCAGATGATTGACATGATCAGTGGTGCTGATGGTTGCGGAGGATGCGGTGGATGTAGCGATGGCAACTGCGGAGAAGGCGGCTGTGGTGGCGGAAACTGTGGCGGAGGCTGCTGCTAATAATCTTTAAGGACTTTAAAGACCATAAGTACTTGAGACCTAAATTACGGTGCAAGCTAAATGCAAAGAAGCTAGCTTCATTTACTGAGGCGCCCCCCGTAATCACGAATGATATTCGTAAACCTGAAACCATTTAGAAATGAGCAATACTTTCGGAAAGATATTCACGCTGACTACATTCGGTGAAAGTCACGGCCCAGCCATCGGTGGTGTGGTTGATGGGATGCCTGCAGGTATTGAAGTAGACATGGACTTCATACAACGGGAACTGGACAGGCGTAAGCCCGGACAAAGCCGTATCACCACCGACCGGAAGGAAGGCGACCGTGTGGAACTGTTGAGCGGTGTTTTCGAAGGCAAGACAACGGGAAGCCCTATCGGCTTCATCGTACGTAATGAGAACCAGCACTCACAAGATTATGAAAATATGCGGTGTCTGTTCCGGCCTTCACATGCCGATTATACCTATTTTAGTAAATACGGCTTTCGCGATCATCGGGGTGGTGGACGTTCGTCTGCCCGTATCACGATAGCCCGTTGCGTGGGTGGTGCACTTGCTAAACTGGCACTGAAGGAGTTAGGCGTGGTTATTCAGGCTTATACTTCACAGGTGGGTCCTATTTCCCTCGATAAAGACTATCGAAAATACGACCTCTCGAAAGTGGAAGAAAACATCGTACGCTGTCCTGTTGCTGAGAAAGCAAAAGAGATGGAGGAGCTCATAGCATCTGTAAAGGCTAAGGGCGACACCGTCGGTGGCATCATTACCTGCGTCATCAAGGGTTGCCCTGTCGGATTGGGAGAGCCAGAATTTGATAAGCTACATGCCCAACTGGGTGCGGCAATGCTCAGTATCAATGCTGTGAAGGGATTCGAATATGGAGAAGGTTTCAACTGCGTCAATACTTTTGGCTCTCAGCAGAACGACGTATTCTGCAAGGGACAAGGAACAGGCAACAAAGAGCAAATAATCAGGACACTTACTAATCACAGTGGTGGAATTCAGGGAGGAATTTCCAATGGTGAGGACATCTATATGCGGATTGCTTTCAAGCCTGTAGCTACTATACTCACTGAGCAAAATACCGTAGATCTAGATGGTCAACCCACTACACTTAAAGCTAAAGGACGCCACGATCCATGTGTTTTACCAAGGGCAGTGCCGATTGTGGAAGCGATGGCTGCAATGGTTGTTCTTGATGACTATTTGATAAATAAAAGTGTGTTCGTGAACAGAGGTTGACAAAATGTGTTAAAAATATACGCGAAAATGATATTATTACGAAGTTAATAATTATATTTGCAGTCGACAAAGAGAAGGGGTTGTGAAATCCTACCTTTGTCTAGTTAAGTCTAGTTTAGTTTTTGTGTTGGTTGAGAGCGGCTGTTTGGCCGCTCTCTTTTCAAAAAAGGTTTTTTAACTTTAAAACGAGTGTATATGAAACAAATTATTTTAGTTATGGCCTTGTGGCTTGGCACCCTGAATACATCGGCACAGCTGATGTATAAAATTTCTGGCAACGAGCTATCCAAACCTTCCTATGTGGTGGGTATCCACAACTTAGCTCCAGCAGCCATGGTTCAGCTCATCAATGGTGTCAGTGACGCCCTTAACGGTTCTGATCAGATATATGGGGAACTAAATATGGACGCTGCTTCTGCCGATGCATCACAAATCGTGAAGGACGCTGCTACTCTCACTGAGGGAAAGACCATTCAACAGCTGCTCAATGCAGAAGAACTAAAGCGTTTTAACTCCTTCCTAATGAAAACTCAGGGACAAGATCTCCGCAACCGCATGCTGGCCGAAAAGATTGAGAAGAGGTCACCCGCTGCTCTTACTAAAGACATGAAGATTTGGCTTTATCTGGCTAACCATCGCGGAACTTTCGATCCCACTTCACAGATTGATGCATATTTCGTGCAGTTGGCCAAGAAGAATAATATGCCGATGTTTGGACTGGAAACCATTGAGGAATATGCAAACGCTGTTTATCAGACTATACCGGAGACTCGTCAGAAAGAACAGATGATGTGTGTGGTGGACCATCAAGATTTCTATCAGAAGCAAATGGACAATATTCTAAACGGTTACATGCTACAGAATATGAACACCATTGAACAGGCCCTCAATGAAAAACTGGGAGGCACTTGCGATGCTACCGATGAAGAGGCTACTGTCTGCCAGCAACGCATTGCCCAATGGGCACAGAAGATGCCTGAGATTATGAAGGGAGCCCCTACCCTCTTTATCATTGGTATCGAAAAACTTCCTGGTGAAAAAGGACTTCTGCAACTGCTGAAAAATGCTGGTTACACTGTAGAAGGTATGAAATAAATCAGAATGAAATCAACAAATGAAGCGCCCCATCATCTGATGAGGCGCTTTTTATATGAAGAGATTCTTGCTTTTAGCTTTCTAAAGCTCCGATGATTTCCTGAACACTGGTGCAACCATGACGGTCGAGCCAGTCATTAATACCATCTCGAACCTTTACAGTGACAGCGGGATCAATGAAGTTTGCCGTACCTATCTCAATGGCCGTGGCTCCAGCCATCATGAATTCTATTGCATCTTCCGCTGTCATAATACCGCCTAAACCCACCACGGGAATCTTAACAGCTTTGGCTACCTGATGCACCATACGCAAAGCCACCGGTTTAACCGCAGGACCACTTAGTCCTCCTGTTCCGATGCTAAGCCGTGGACGGCGTTTTTCAATGTCGATACTCATTCCCATCAATGTGTTGATGAGCGAAACGCTATCGGCACCCTCAACCTCTACTGCACGTGCGATGTCGGCAATGCTCGTCACATTAGGAGAAAGCTTTACAATGAGCGTCTTACTGTAACGTCGACGTACGGCTCTCACAACAGAAGCAGCACCTTCACAAGTGACACCAAAGGCCATACCGCCTTGTTTCACATTCGGACAGGAAATATTCAGTTCGATGGCGGGAATGTCTTCCAATGCGTCAATGCGTGCAGCACATTCAGCATAGTCGTCAGGCGAAGAACCGCTGACATTCACCAACACCCGTGTTTCAATCTTCCGCACATCCGGATAGATATGTTCACAAAAATAATCCACGCCCTTGTTCTGTAAACCAACACAGTTCAGCATGCCCTGAGCAGTTTCCACCATTCGCGGATAATCGTTGCCCTCACGGGGCTTCAACGTCGTACCTTTCACAATGATACCGCCTATTTGACTGAGGTCAACAAAATCCGCAAATTCCAAACCATAGCCAAAAGTTCCTGAAGCGGTCATCACGGGATTTTTGAGCTCTAGTTGCCCTATCTTAACATTCAGTTTTGCCATACCTTACCACATTAAGCGTTTAACATCAAACACAGGTCCCTCCTTACAGACACAGAGGTTGCCATCGGTTGTCTTCTCCACACAACAGAGACAAGCCCCCAATCCACAAGCCATCAGATTCTCCAGTGACGCCTCACAATAGACATCAGCCTTCTGAGCAAAACGGGCCACCGCCACCATCATAGGCTTAGGACCGCAAGTGCTGATTTGATCAAAGTTTTCTTTCTGCAACAGAGAATGCTGGGTGACGAAACCACGTTCGCCCGCGCTTCCATCTTCAGTGGTCACAAACACACGGCCATACTTTTCAAACTCATCGAGCATCAGCAGATCCTTTGCAGAACGAGCACCTAAAAGGAAAGTCGGTTCCATATTACGTGCCTTCAGCTGCTGTCCGAAATAGAGCAATGGAGCCACTCCAACGCCTCCACCCACCAGCAGCACTTTTTTGTTCTCTACGGGCATAGTGAAGCCATTACCCAGGGGAAGCACGCAGTTCAACATGTCTCCAGCCTGCAGTCGTCCCAACTGTCGGGTGCCATCACCAATGGTGGCTACCAACAACCACAACTCATTATTTTCCCTATCCACAAAGTTCACACTGATAGGGCGGCGAAGAAACGTAGAAGGCGAACCATCCACACGCACTTCCACGAACTGTCCAGGAATTATCTCAGGCAGTGGTTGCTCGTCAGTGAGCCTCAGCAGTACATATTTCTCATGAATGCACTCCTTAGCCACTACTTTCAAGTCTAAAATATATTTTTTCATTTCCGTTTGGTTATCTGCATGCAAAGATAATAAAAAAAATTTGAGAATTGCAACTTTTCATTTGAACGTTACGTCAAAATGTTGTAAATTTGCAAAACTCAAATATTAAAGACATATGAAGATATTAGGAAATATAATCTGGTTGGTTTTCGGTGGTCTTGAAACCGCCATTGAGTATTTAATTGCCGGTGTGGCCATGATGATTACCATCATCGGCATTCCCTTTGGTCTCCAGTCGTTCAAAATTGGAATCCTCGCTCTTTGGCCATTTGGCTCGAAGGTGGTGGAAAAAGAGCAGCAGCCAGGTTGCCTGAACCTTTTCATGAATGTACTATGGTTCTTCATCGGGGGTATCTGGATCTGGCTTACCCACATCTTCTTCGGTCTGTTACTGGCCATCACCATTGTGGGCATTCCATTTGCCAAAATGCACTTCCGCATGGCAAAGATTGCCTTGGCTCCATTCGGTAAGGAAGTTATTTAAGCCCCCTATTATAGATTTTTGCGACAAGCGCTCCAGAGATATTGTGCCACACACTGAAGATGGCACCTGGAACAGTGGCTAGTGGATATGCAGCGAAATGAATCGTTGCCAGACTGCTAGCTAGCCCTGAATTCTGCATACCCACCTCGATAGAGATGGCCTTCCGCTTCTTATTCTCCAATTTCAGCATGCGGCCGATAAGATAACCAGAAGTCAGACCCAAGATATTATGGAGCATCACGACTACGATAATAAGGAATCCACCCACCATCAGTTTGGCTGCATTATGGGAAACCACGATAATTACTATCAAAGCGATTGCCAAAGTTGAGAATGCCGGCAGATAAGCAATGGCACGCTCTGTAAATTTAGGTAGTATGCTTTTCACTATAAAGCCCAAAATAATAGGCAGGATAACAACCCATAAAATGCTCAGGAACATACTCACCATATCTACATTTACATGATGTCCAGCCAGAAGCCAGGTAAGCAAGGGAGTCAGGAAGGGAGCAAGTATGGTGCTAACGGCTGTCATTCCCACAGAGAGTGCGAGGTCCCCCTTGGCCAAATAGGTAATTACATTAGAAGCCGTGCCACCTGGACAACAGCCAACCAACACAACTCCTAAAGCTAATTCGTCAGTCAATCCGAAAATACGGGCAAGAATCCATGCTAGAAGAGGCATAATGGTAAACTGTGCCAGACAACCAGTGATGACATCTTTTGGACGACTGAAAACAATGCGAAAGTCATCCAATCGCAAAGTAAGACCCATACCAAACATGACCAGTCCCAGCAAGGGATTAATCACCGAAGGTTTTATACCGACAAACAAATCAGGCAACAGCAAGGCAGCCACTGCTGCCACTAAGACAAGCACACCCATCCAACGGGTGATAAAATCACAAATAATCTTCATTATAACAATATAATTCTGATCACTATTTCAGAGTCTTGATAAGGAAATCGCTCGCCAGTCGGGATGCACGCCAGACATTCTGCGAGAAACCATGGTCAAACTTCTCCAGTTCCTCATATTCACTTCCCTTCCACATCTGATGGTAACGCAATCCATAGGTATAAGGTACGACACGATCGGCAGTACCATGGATAATGAGAGCCGGACCATGGTAGTGTGCGGCTGTCTCATAGATTGGCAGACGGAAAGCGGTCTTGATGTAGTCGCGCCCCAGTTTCTTACCCCAAAGGTCCACATATTCCATATCATCATAAGGATCGTAGGTCTTGCCCATCGTACTGCCACGGATAGCATCGTCACGGAGCACAGCGGCAGGCGCCATCAGCACCACGGCTGCAAAATCTTCTGGAAAGTCTCCCGCTGTCATCGAAGCGACCACGCCTCCCTGAGAATGGCCTAAAATACCAACCTTACTGACATAACGTAAATCACGCACATATTCATATACTTTCTTGGCATCTTCAATCTCATTGGGCACCGTCATATTTACGAATTCGCCCTCACTTTTGCCATGTCCGTTGAAATCGAAACGAATAGAGGCTATACCATGAGCGCAAAGAGAATCAGCAATAAGGTCGAACATCAGACCTTCCTTTGAACCGCCAAATCCATGACAAAGCATCACCATGGGACACTGCTGCCCCTGTGCCAACGATGGTTTTTGGATAACAGCAGCCAGTTTTCCAAGACTCCCGTCAATCGATAGTTCTTCGGTTGTTCCGATGACAGGGCGTTCCTTTGGAGCAAAAGTCTGATACAAAGTACGTTCCATCTTGTCTGCCAATACCGTACTCATCACGACCTTTCCCTCTGGATTCAGTAACACCATCGAGGGAATCCATTTCACACCATAAGCCTGAGCTACAACCGATTCGCGCATCTTCTTCAATTCACTTAACTGTGTATATTTCAGGTCATATTGTGCAATAGCCTTCTTCCATACCTCTGCATCGGTATCAAAGGATACACCCACAAACTGAACACCTTTGGGGGCAAAATCTGCATACATACGCTTCAAACTGGGCATATCCTTTCGACAGTCAGGACACCAGGAAGCCCAGAAGTCAAGCAATGTCCAGCGGCCCTTAGCAAGTTTACTCAGTTTCACTGTCTTTCCCTCAGCGGTTTTCATTTTGAAATCGGGAGCCTGTTCACCAACCTTCACCAATTCCGTTGCATACTTTGAATCATCATCACGCTGCTGCATGTCTTGTGCTTGAGAAGTCAGACAGAAAGCTATCAACACAGCCATCAAAAGAACATTCTTTTTCATATCCAATATATATTTTTAATCTGCGTGCAAAAATAGTAATATTTTTTTGATTAATCAAAAAATTGACCTATCTTTGCACTGACAAACTCTTTAAACAAATCAAGATGCAACGAATCAACTGTCACGCTATAATAGTGCTGCTTTTAGCTGTGATTTTTCCTGCGTTCACCATTCAAGCTGGAAACAACAAATACGATTTGGGTAAACCTTTTGGATGGGCTGTATGCACCAGTCTCAATGGCGGCTACTTCAACTTGAATGGTGGTGAAGGCGGCAAAAGTATTACGCTGAAAAGCGACGGAAGCGATATGAGTAAAGTCATCCTGAAAGCTCTTCAGGAGAATGATATTATCATACTCGATGGCAGTAACGGTCCCTTTATGATTGGCCATACCATGAGGGCACAGGCACTGAAGAATAAGACCATCTGCGGTATTAATAATGCTCTTTTGAATACTCTATTTAAAGTTACTCCTGATTTAGTAGCCAAACTCGATGCGGCCAACGTAAAGGCAATGAAGACCTCAGGGAACGGATATACACTGAGCAATGGAAATCGTGTAAGAGAAGAGGCTGAATACCATGTTCGCCAGTTATTGATAGACTATCTGAACGATCCTGAGGAAAATTTCCGCCGTTCTGGTATTCTTCAACTCGTCGGGTGCGATAATATCATCTTACGCAACATACGCTTTGAAGGTCCGGGCTCTGTGGATGTCAGCGGTGACGACATGCTCACTGCTAGTGGAACTACTCATCTCTGGGTTGATCACTGCGAATTCATGGATGGAATGGATGCAAACTTCGATATCAATTCTCGCGCAGACTTCATTACTGTTTCATGGTGTACCTTCACTTACAGCGATCGTGCCTATATGCATATGAACACCAATCTTGTGGGAGCTAACGACAATCCTAGTCAGGGTGCTGACAATCTGAATGTGACTTATGCCAACTGCATTTGGGGAAAAGGCTGTGACCAACGTATGCCTATGGCCCGCTGGGGTACAATCCACGTACTCAACTGCCTTTATGATTGTGCAGGCAACAGTGTTGCTGCCAATGCCCGCATGGGCTGTGAGATGCTCATCGAGGGCTGCTATTACAACCTTGGAGTCAACATCCCCTTCCGTCAGAAAGATGCCAAGGCATGGAATTTGAAAGATAATTTCTTTAGTGAACCATTCACCGTTGAGGAAAAAGGTTTTGTAACTATACCATATTCGTATCATGCAATGAAGGCGAAAAAAGTGCCAGCGGTTCTACAAGGCAAAGGTGGAGCCGGATTAATTCGCTAAAGAAAATTTTACGATACTCACGTTCAGAACTGAGCGTGAGTATTTTTTTTTGCTTATTATGTTTTTAAAGAAAAATTACTTATCTTTGCGCGATAATATGTTTAACTTACTATCAACCATGAAATTATGAAGAAAGTATTGTTTTCCTTTTTCCTTACAGTTTGTCTGTTGTCAGGATGTAAGCAACAGAAAGAAGTGATTGACTTGCCAAGAGGTACTGCTACAGCAGAAATGGAAACAGCCGTCGATTCTTTCGTGGAAGCTACGAAGACTCGTCCCGTAGCTCCCGATTCCATTCAGCTCCACAGCATCATGATTGTAAAGAATGGCGAAGTGCTCCTTGAGCGCTGGTTCAACGGTGAATCAGCCGAAAAGCCTCATCTGATGCATTCTGTCAGTAAGACGTTTACCGCCACTGCCATTGGACTGGCCATTAGTGAGGGGAAACTGAACCTTACAGACAAAGTGGTGAGTTTCTTCCCAGATCAGCTGCCAGCTGAACCCAGTGAAAATCTTAATGCCATGACCATTCGCGACCTGCTGACCATGACTTGCGGCCATGATGTGGAACCTAACGTGAGAAGAGATTCTGTCAACAAAGTTGATTGGACTGAGGGATTCCTGGCATGGCCTGTAGTACATAAGCCTGGAGAGTATTACCTTTATAACTCCGTAGGAACCTATATGCTCTCAGCCATTCTGCAGAAGGTGACTGGCGAGAAACTTCTCGACTATCTCGATACACGTCTTTTCCAGCCTCTCCATATTGCCCGTCCTGAATGGGAAGAGAGTCCTCAGGGAATCAACTGTGGTGGATGGGGTCTGCAACTGAAGACTGAAGACATGGCCAAAATGGGACAGCTCTTCCTTCAAAAGGGTGAGTGGAACGGTAAGCAAATCGTTCCTGCTGAATGGCTTAAGGAGATGTCGAGCTATCAGGTTCCTTCAGCTCCCTCAGGCACTCGTTTTGAGGACCTTGAGAAAGCAGGCCTTACCAAGGATAATAATGAATGGGTACAGGGATACGGTTACCAGATGTGGATTTGCCGTCACAACTCCTTCCGCGCCGACGGTTTTGCCGGTCAGTATATTTTCGTATTCCCCGATCAAGACGCCGTATTGGTACTCACCACCTCTTCGTCGCTCTATCAGCCTTATATCGACCTCATCTGGGAATACCTGCTTCCCGTACTTTAAGGTCTCAAATTCCAGTCAACGTCGAAGTCATTACCTTCGTCGTTGACTGTGACATCATAAATCACGTCCTTGCCATCGAGCTTGCCTTTCAGCACGCCCTTATAATTTTTGCCAATCTTATCACCCAAAGAGAATTCCGTCACTTCCAGTGTTTTTCCATTGGATGCTTCTTCATCAACGATAGCCGACTGGATTTTCTCTGAAAGTTTCTTATCCGAAACGATACATCCGTTCAGCATAACCAACGCTGAAAGGGCAAAAATGATTGAAAACAAATACTTCTTCATAGACTTTTTGATTTTTAGTTAAACACTTCCTATTCTTTTCCTTAATACAAATCCATGCGTCCAGAATAGGTAATGAATTCACGCTGCCGCGACTGCACATCAATAGTGGCTTCTCCGTTATTGAAAATCTCTAAATAATAAAGATACTGATCTTCCTCATTTTCAGTGCTGATCTGTATGCGTGTCAGCCCTTTGTTGCCAGGTTCAGATCTATACCCTGTAATTAGTGCCTTAAAATTCAAGCCTTTGCCACCGCCATAAGGCACGTTATAAGCTCTGCCGAAATAAGGCAGATACGACACCAATGTATCCCCCTTTACCTCCAGTGAATAATTACTGCTCACATTGACAGAACTACCTCTCCGGG
Source organism: uncultured Prevotellaceae bacterium (assembly GCA_902784755.1). GTDB lineage: Bacteria > Bacteroidota > Bacteroidia > Bacteroidales > Bacteroidaceae > Prevotella. The sequence continues at coordinate 25,591 of CACZVX010000017.1, read as the reverse complement.
GATACATCATATGGACATCTATCTTATAGTGACGGTCTTGCAAAGCTTCCTTCACCTGAGCTGCAACTTCTGCCTGACGTGCCATTTTTTCTGCACTGGTAGCGCATCCTGTCATCAAAGCTACGATGGCTAATATGGCTAATAATCCTTTTTTCATCTTTTATCAAATATAAGTGTTCGTATCCTTTCACGTTGCGAAGATACAAAAAAATCCGACACAGTGTTTCAAAATGCGATTTTTTTTGTATCGGCATTCTTCTACGTTAACGACTTTCCGCAGCCATTTCCCGTTCTCTGGGTAGTTCCACAACATCTACATACCGAATCTCATGATCATTCAGATAGATATGATTCAGCGTATAAGCCAACGACTCTAACGTTTGCTCCCGCACCTTAGGTTTCAGTTCACACTCCCACACCGTGATGCAATGCCACCCCATCTTTGCCAACAGCCGTTGTTCCTCCAAATCCCTTTCCTGATTCCTCATGATCTTCGCCACCCAAAAATCCCTATTCGTCTTCGGAATCTTGCAACAAGAGAAATCTTTATCACTTATCATTTCTCCTTTATCATTTAACGAAGCGCCATGCCCATGCCAGAAACAGCCATTTACAAATATGCAAGTACGATATTTCCGCAGCACCAGATCTGGATGTCCTGGCAGTCGCTTATGATTCAGACGATATCTGAATCCCCTACTCCACAGACCTTTGCGCACAACCATCTCTGGCTTCGTATTCTTGCTACGAATCGCAGCCATATTCTTGTGTCGCTGTTCTGCAGATAGTTTATCCATTGCAAACTATAGTTTTCGTCATTGTCATCGTTATCGTCATTGTCATCGTCACCGTCACCGTCATCGTCATCATCATCGTCACTCTATCCCTATCATCTCCACCAAACGAGCCATTTCTGTAGGGATACGGATGGATTGCGGACACTTGGCAAGACATTCCTCACAATCCACACACTGATAGGCGCGACCTGCTTCTGGAATAGCCTTACGATAGTTCTCCTTGAAAGCCTGAAGTTTCTGCTGATAGTCAGGTGCCGACTTGTCATTAGGCACTGTTTTTTCAGTCACGCAGTCATTATAGAACGAAAAATTCTCTGGGATTGAAACGCCATAAGGACATGGCATGCAATAGGCACATGCCGTACAGGGAATCACTGGCACACCTGCCATCTCGTCTGCAATCTTTGCCATCAGCACATTCTCCGATTCTGTACAGGGATCCAATGGTGAGAATGTTTCCACGTTCTCCTTCAATACCTCCATCGATGTCATACCACTTAGTGCTGTCAGGATATTTGGAAAAGTGCCTACCCAACGGAAAGCCCACGAAGCAGGAGTGGCATCTGGTCTCACGGCTTTCAGTTGTGCGGCTATCTCCTCAGGTACACGTGCGAGTCGTCCACCCAACAGGGGTTCCATAACCACACACTGCACACCCGACTTTTCGCATTTATTATAGAGGTATTCTGCGTCCGCATCCTTCTTTCTTCCATTTTTAGCATGCCGCCAGTCAATGTAGTTCATTTCTATCTGTACAAAAGTAAACTTGAACTCATCATTCCTGTCAAGCAGCCAGTCAAAAGCCTTCACGTCTCCATGATAGGAGAATCCGAGATTGCGAATGCGCCCTGCATCCCTCTCCTTCATAAGGAAAGCCAGCAGACCGTTATCGATGAAGCGTTCTTTCAGCATTCCTACACCGTCACCGCCTCCAATGGAATGCAGCAGATAATAGTCAATGTAGTCAGTCTGCAACCGCTTCAGCGAATTCTCATACATCTGCTTGCCTTGTTCTAAGGTGTGGTCACCACGCTGATTCGACATCTTCGTAGCGATGTAGTAAGAGTCGCGTGGATGGCGCTTTAAGGCAATACCTGTAGCTACTTCCGACTCTCCATAAGCTGGTGCCGTGTCAAAATAATTGATGCCATGCGCCAAAGCATAGTCCACCTCTGCATTCACCAACTCCTGATCAATAGATCGATCAGCTTTCCGAGGCAGTCGCATCATACCATAGCCCAGCAGAGAGACCTTATCCTGGGTATGATGATTAATGCGATACGTCATATTTCCAGGTCCTGCTTTCAGTCCGGGAACCATATATGCTTTCTGCTTTTCCTCTGCAAGCGAATAAAGAGGGCCCATACTTGCCATCGCAACTACCGATCCTACGCCCATTCCCAACTGCTTCAGGAAATCCCGACGTGAATAGTTCTTTTTATTATTATCCATAGGTTTTTGTACTATATAAATTTTGGTCTATTAGAAATGGAGTTCTATCCGTTGCAAATTTATAGAAAATATGCGAACTTTCCAAATAGTCTTTTACAAAAATTTTTCCACATATAACCTATACTGCTATTTTAGAAGAGCTATTGCTGTGTCAATAAAATTAAAGATTCCACATCTGACGCCGATAATAATTATTCCTATTTCAATTTGGATTGTATGTATTTTATTCTTACTTTTGCAAAAGTATTTAAAACTCCCCTCATGAAAAGAATACTGATTATTCTTCTAGCATGGCTTTCGCTGATTCCGGCAATGGCACAACAGACCGAGAATGCGTATATGGACTTCTTGTATCAATATATGGCTTTGCCCGATCAGACTGATTATTCCCGTGATTTCTATCTGAAGAACGTACGTTTGTCACTCCAGGCAAGAGTTGAAATGCCATGGGGAAAATTGATTCCCGAACGGGAATTCAGACATTTCGTCGTTCCAGTCAGAGTGAATAATGAAACACTTGACAACAGCCGTGAGGTTTTTTATCAGGAACTGAAAGAGAGAGTCATACACCTCTCCATGCGTGATGCCATTCTGGAGGTAAACCATTGGTGCCATGAAAAAGTCACCTATCGTCCAAGTGATGCTCGTACAAGCAGTCCATTGGCTTCCGTCAAGACAGCTTACGGCCGATGCGGAGAGGAAAGTACCTTCCTTGTAGCAGCCTTACGGAGCGTGGGGATTCCTGCCCGTCAAGTTTATACGCCGCGATGGGCACATACCGACGACAATCATGCCTGGGTGGAAGCATGGGCTGACGGAAAATGGTATTTCTTAGGTGCTTGTGAACCTGAACCAGTGCTTAATTTGGGATGGTTCAATGAGAGTGCTTCACGTGGAATGCTTATGCATACCAAGGTGTTCGGGCATTACGATGGTCCTGAAGAGGTAATGAGCGAAACTCCCTGCTATACGGAAATCAATGTAATCGACCATTACGCGCCTACATCCAAAGTTACAATTCTTGTCGTGGATGCTTCCGGACAACCTGTAAAGGATGCCACGGTGGAATTCAAGTTATACAATTATGCTGAGTTCTATACGGTAGCTACCAAGAAGACACTTCAAGACGGAAAGGCTTCTCTCACAGCAGGAAAAGGAGACATGCTTGTGTGGGTTTCGAAAGAGGGAATGACAGCCATAAAGAAAGTGTCATTCCAGAAAGACGATGAGGTACGCCTTGTTCTCAACGATAAAAAGCTTCCTTCCTCATTGGATCTCGACATGATTCCACCTCCTGTCAGTGCTTCCCTACCCGTGGTCACGAAAGAGCAACGCGAGACAAACGACCTTCGTTTAGCACAAGAAGATTCCATCAGAAAGACCTATGAGCAAACCATGCCCGTAGAAGCATGGCGCGGCAATCATCAGGTCATCCGACAGTTTCTTTCTGAGTCACCGAATTTAGAGATGGCCGAAATGCTTTTGAAAGTTATTTCGCAGAAAGACTTACGTGACATTCCCCTGGAAGTGTTGAAGGACAACGAGGTGCAACACACCGATACTAGTAATATCTATACGAAATATGTCTTGAATCCGCGGGTGGAAGACGAATGGCTCACTCCCTACAAACATTTCTTTCGCGAGAAGATGCACTTCATCCAGTCACCACAGCAATTAGTGGAATGGTGCACCAAGCATATCACGATAGACACTCAGCACAATCCCCAACATTTGAGAATGCAGCCAATGAGCGTCTATCAAAACCTGAAGACTGACGAGCTGGGACGTAACATCTTTTTTGTGTCAGTGGCACGTAGCTTGGGGATTCCTGCCAGAATCAACGAGGTAAATGGTAAGTTGCAATACCTTCAGGAAAACCTGTGGCAGGATGTAGTCTTCGGACGTCATCTGAAGAACAAGTCTTCAGGATATGGAAGACTGCTACTCCACTATAATAAGGTAGATTACTACGATGACCCGAATTATTACATCCATTTCACCCTAAGCAAGATTGAGAATGGAAGGGCTCAACTGCTTACCTATCCCGAAGAAGCTACTTGGAAAAAAGATTTCTGCAAGGGCGTGGAATTAGATGAAGGAGACTATATGCTCACCATCGGAACACGCATGGCCAACGGCAGTGTGTTGGCACACGTGGAGACCTTCCACATCACAAATGGAAAGACAACTGAAGTGGATTTTACGATGCGTGAGGATAAACAGAACGTACAGGTTATCGGTTCCTTGAATGCAGAGAACATCTATCACGACAAACTGACAGCAACCGACAAAAGTATTCTCTCTACGACAGGACGTGGCTATTACATCCTGGGTATCATGGCTCCTAATCACGAACCCACCAACCATGTTCTTCGTGACATCAGTCTCTACCGTATGGATTTCGAGAAATGGGGACGTAAGATGATGTTTCTGCTCAACAGTGAAGAAGAAGTGAGCCGTTTCAATTTCAGCGAATTCTCTTCACTTCCCTCCAATGTAGTTTGGGGAATGGACATAGATGGGAAAATACTGGCGGAAATCAGAGAACAAATGAAACTGTCTTCTACTTCCTTGCCTCTTATACTGATTTGCGACTCTTTTAACCGTGTGGTGTTCATACAGCAGGGTTACACCATCGGTACCGGAGAACATCTGTTGAGACTTCTGAGAAAATTATAACTGTTTGAGAATCAAGCGCACTTCATCTGCGCTCGTTTCTTTTTCTCCTTTCTTCGCAGATCCGTGTATTTCCATCGCACCCGTAGCCTTCAGGATGGTGCTTACATTCTCAGAACTGACCCCTCCTCCTGGCATGATAATCAACTGCCCATCGGCCTTTTCCACCAGTTTCTTCAATAGTGGAATACCTGCTGCCGCTGTGGGTTGCTGTCCAGATGTAAGAATCCTGCTGACACCTTCTGCCTTTAATTCCGTTAGGGCCTGTAATGGATTGTTGCAGACATCAAAAGCGCGATGGAAGGTAAAGGGGATACCTTGTGAGGCACTCAGCATCTCTCGTAAGAAAGGAATATCGATACTACCGTCAGGAAGCAATGCCCCCGAGACAATACCATCAGCTCTGTACTCCACAGCCTTGCAGATATCCTTCAAAATAGCGACTTTCTCTTTTTCCGTATAGATGAAGTCACCTTTTCTCGGACGAATCAGTATATGCACGATAAGATGTGGAAATTGCGCTCTTACCTTCCTAAAAAGATTCCACGAAGGTGTCAATCCGTCCACATTCAGTGACTCGCAAAGCTCTATTCGCCCTGCTCCTCCTTCCACAGCATTAATCACACTCTGCAGCGAACCCGTACATACTTCGAAGATTTTCCTCCTCAACATTCTATTCCATTTTGATGCTGCGAAGATACAAAATCTTTTCCGTAACTCCTACCAAAACCCACTAAATATTCCCAAGGCCACTCTTCAGCACAGCCTTTTTCCTTCATTTTATAGGTTGTTGCGACAGAATTAGCACATCGTTCGCTGAATTGTCGCTAATATAGGCCATTGTCGCAACAACTCAAAGTGAAAAACCACCCTTTTGTTTCTACTGCTTGAAAAACGGCCTACCTTTGCAATGTCAAAATAAATAAACGACAAAACAGTAATAAAATGCAATAACAAAAAAAAGCAATATGAAAAAGATAAACATCTGGATGCTCGCCGCCATCCTTTCTTGCGGCGCTTTAAGTGCACAGGCTCAGGTAATGAAGACAGCCGATCTCGAAAAGTATGCAAAAGAGCGTTACGGTGACCGCTGGATTGATGCCGCTGCTAATCTTTCAAAGGACATGGTTCTCGACAAGAACGAAAGCCTCAGCTATCAGCAGATCATTCAGGCTCCAGGTAAGACCAAGGAACAGCTCTATGTGGCATTGAACTACTGGGCTACTGCAACACTTAAGGACCACCATGCTATCACTCTTAACGATAAAGAGAGCGGTTGCATCATCCTCTCATCTACCATAAAGAATATTGCGGAGCACACAGGAACACTCCACAAATACTCAGTGAGCATCACTCCCCTCATCCGACTGGATATTAAAGATGGACGTGTACGCGTTACCTATACCATACAGAACTATGAGGTATTGAGCGATATCAGCGGTGGCTGGATAACTGCAGCTCTTGATGACAACCGCACCTATGGTGACTCGAAACGCAAAGCTGACGACAAGACCAATCCAATGCTTTACGACGAGCAGTGGGAGATTGCACATCACTACCCCTTCGTACAAAAGGATCCTCAGAAGCGCACCTGTGCCAAGGCTCTGGTCATGACTCACGCTTATTCATATGCAGTGATGGACAAGATTGAGGAGGCAGTGAAGAACGGTGTCGTTGGAAACGATAACGATGATTGGTAAGAACCGTCGTTACAGAGTGATTTACAAGGAACGGCTGACATTTGTTTGTCAGCCGTTCTTTCATTATCATATATTCCCCTATCTTACCACCCTGCCGGCAAAACGATATTCCCAACGTTATGGGCTTCGGCAAAGAGTGGAGCAATCTCCTCGTCAGTGAAACCGGCAATACCACATCCAATGCGAGTCACCAGGAATGTAAGATTTGGATTTTCACGGGCAAACTGTATAAACTCATCCACATAAGGACGAATCGTTTCCACACCGCCCTGCATAGTAGGGATAGCATAGCTCTGGCCTTGCAATCCCACGCCCTGTCCCATCACAGCGCCAAACTTCCTGAGGGCTACATACGCAGCACCGCCACCATGCATACCACGGAGGTTACTGCCAAATACAAAGATTTCGTTCGGAGCCAAATGTGTGATGAACTCCGGAGTAGTACGTTTCTGTTCCATATTTCTTGCAATTGATGTTTTTTCCAGTTCTGCGGCTCCCAATGTGGGAAATTCCATTTCTTTCGGTGCAAACATTTCTTGTAGGTCAAGAACTTCAGGAGCCTCCAGATCCATGTCGAAATGTTCACGAAAGTAAGGGATTATCATATTCTTCTTCAGTTGCTGATAACGTTGACTGATAGCCGAAGGTGTCAGACCCATCTGTGCTGCCACATCTTTTCCTTTGAAGCCTCTCTCCAATATCATCAGCACGATTAGACGGTCCCGACGATCCATCTGGCACGTATCACACATTTCCGTTACCGTTTTTCGGAACTGCTGCCGAAGGTCACTGCTGATGTCGAACGACTGAAGATAATCCTCAAACGTAATCGTACCATATTCCTTGCGATACCATTTCAGCGCATCAAGCACCACGTATCGGAAACCGCCAATAATCCAGGTCTTCAGACTCACGCTTGGAGCACGGTCCTCTAATGGTTTCCAGTTGTGCTCCAACAAGTAGATAGCATACTGGTGCGTAAGCGAGAGACAGTCAAGGTTCTGCTTATGACGGAGATCATAACGACGGTCCATTGCATAGTAGCCCTCACGGCAATATCCGTAGAAATACTCCTGGAGAATGTCCGTGTCGCCTCGCTGAAATCCGGCAAGAATTTGTTTATCAGTCAGTCTTCGATACATATCGTGGTGCAAATATATTAAAAAACTATGGAACTATCTGTTTTTTGAAGATTTTAATCTGCCTGAGTGTGTCCATCATCCTCATTGAAGAAAGAACCCTTAGGCATTGACACATCCTCAGCAATACAACAATTATAGCGCACACGGGCCCTGCGTTCCCTTCGGAACATCTCACGGGTTCCCTCAGCATCCTCATGGAATTCCAGATGCTCATCAATAGCCATGGCTCCCGCCATTGACTCCACGTCGAGATTGTCAGTACCAATAAGCGTGAAAGTCCATTCCTGCTTCTTAAGTTTCTCTATCAGGGTACGGATCATTTTCAGCGTCCATTCCTCCGAACAGTTCTCTTCACCGTCCGTGATAATAGTCACCAGCACCTTATCGTCCTTTTCGGTGATGGCATTGAGTTTCGAGATGGCTTTTCCCATGGCATCATAGAGTGGCGTAGCTCCTCCAGGACTATAGCTGTGCCATTTCAGTTGCTGAATCTCCGAAGCCCGATTGTCATCATAGTGATACTTCGTGTGGTCACTGTCAAAGGTAATCAGTGTAACATGCTGTTCCGTCTCGGGAAACTGTTTCTGCATCGTGCGCACGGTTTCCAACGTCTCATTCATTCCAGCAAACGCCTGTTTGCGGATAATCTCCATGCTACCGCTCTCGTCAACGATAATTAAGTTGAATACTCTTTTTTTCATAATTTTTTCTGTTTTTAAAAGTGAATAAAAAAATGTTTGCTTGTCTCTTTATTCTCTTTAAAGAAGTTTTCCAGAAAAAATTAAGCTCCCCTCAAATTTTTTTGGGGAACTATATACCTGTTGACTCCAAACATCAGTAGTGTGTAGATATACAAAATCAAATGCAGTCAGGAATGGCTGCATTTTTTCGTTAATAAAGAATAAATCCCATCGGCGTACTATATGTATGTCAATGGGATTTTGTAATTTTGTTCCCAAGCGAAAAAGTTTTCACATCATCTTTCAAAAATAATAAGAGCGAGGGGAATTATCAGTACCCTATGACCTCATTTTAATTTATTAGATAGAAGATGACTGAAGAGCAAATTCGTCAGGTAAAAGAACGTTTCTATCAACTTGTTTTTTACAAGTTAGGTGATAGTTTCAAGTAGCCGACTGAGTAGAGGTGAACAATAGTAACCTCTGCTCTTTTATTTTATCATAAGATTTCTCTTTAGGTAGTTATTGATGGTTTCTGTTATAATACGATTAATTATTTTTTGTGATTCATGCATATTTTGAGGATGACACGCATCAACAATTGTTATTGTGTTACCGTTAATTGTATATGCATAATACCACTTCTTTGTATTTGCCATGTAATACCCTTTCCATCGCTTTAGAGTTGGCTTACGTCTTAATAAGCCGTTTTCAATCTTATATATTGAACGATAAGCATCAAGAATGTTTTTCTCCATCATTTCAAATGAATAAGTATTGGCGTACTTTAATGCTACGTTTTCATAGAAAGAATCAATCTTATCAAATGCTTTTTGACTTATTACATATTTATAGTCTGCCATTGTCCTCGTAAATCTTCCTCACTTTTTCAAGTGTTATTCTCTCTGCCTCTTCTATAGACATAGTACCGCCATTAGCAGATTCTTTAATAATCTTTTTGTTCTTTTTCATTATGATAAACTTTATAATTCTATAATAAATATCTTTATTTAATACAAATATATGATAAAAATCTGAGAAAAACAAATTTATGGTGTTATTATTTGCACACCAAAGGTGTGGAGTAAATCCTCGTTGGCTTAGAGTCAACAGGTATATAATTACCTTTTTTTTATAGTCATCGTCATAGTCATCGTTAAATCCTTAACCAGCTGCGAAGCAGCGCTTAAACAGCCGAAGGCGCTTAAACAGTTGCGAAGCAACGCTTAAACCCTTACTATCCCATCTTCTCCACTACTATCTGATCTGCAGGCAACCATTCCACACTATCCAACTCATCCTTTAACAACCATTTTGCAGCCTCATGTTCCAGCAGCACAGGATGACCATCCTCTATATGACAATAGAAACAATGCATGGTGAGATGAAACTTTGGATAATCGTATTCCACTGTAGTAATAAACTCATCCACACCAATACGCGTCTTCAGTTCTTCCCAAATCTCGCGCTTCAGTGCTTCCTCCGGTGTCTCCCGTGCTTCCATCTTACCACCAGGAAACTCCCAGCCATCCTTCATCTCGCCATATCCCCGCTGCGTTGCAAAAATACGGCCACTGTCATCGCGAATAATCGCTGCTACCACTTCTATTCTTTTCATCATACCATTCATAATTTAAGGTCCTTAAAGACCCTAATGCCCTTAAAGACCTTAAAGATATTCTCTGCCAAACAGGCAATCCTTCTTATTTCTTCAGGAAAGTGCTGCGCATGGGAGTGAAGGTGTCGATGAGCACACCATCCTCGAGACACTTACATCCATGTTCTACATTGGGAACTTTCATCAGCACATCGCCCGCTTTCACAATCTTGGTAACACCATCGATAGTGAACTCAAAGGCACCGCTCTCCACATAGGTAATCTGACAATGAGGATGGCTGTGAAGCTTGCCTTCAGAACCTTTCTTAAACTTTACTTTCACCATCATCAGGTTGTCGTTATAGCCCATCACCTTGCGATATACCTCACCGGGATCACCCGTACGCTCCCATTCCTGGTCTTTGTCAAACACGAAAGCTTCACTCTTGGTCGTGATGTCGCGCGTATAGACCACCTGTCCGTCATCAGTCGTTGTTATCACTCCGTGAGGAGCCACGGTGAATGTGCTGTCTGCATTTTCTGCATTGTCATTTTTCTCTGACTGGTTGTTCCCGCATCCTACGAACAAGACTGTAAGAGCAGCTACAAAAAGAATCTTTTTCATACTTTGATAATTGTTTGATTAATTATTGGTAGTTCATTCAAATTTCCATTGACATGGCTCGCACTGTAGAGAATCACCGCTCTATTTCTCTATATCGACGGCAAAGATAGTGAATTTTCTGTACAAATTGCACCAAGTTACAAAAAAAAACCATATATTTGTGCCGAACTACAAAATCTACTATCATGCGATCAAGATCTATCTTAACGTTTTTATGCCTGATTGCCCTGTGGAGCATACCGACTTCCCTTTGGGCACAGCGTGAGACTTTTACAAATCCGATTCTTGGAGGTGACTATCCCGATCCTACAATCATGCGCGATGGTGAAGATTATTACATGACGCATAGCGCCTTCGACTATGTTCCGGGCCTTGTGGTCTTCCATAGTCGCGACCTGGTTCATTGGGAACCCATCAGTTCTGCTCTTAACACCTTCCTGGGTTCTGTATGGGCACCCGATATCTGCAAGTATAAGGATAAATACTACATCTATTTTACTGTAGCCTATCCGTCAGATGCTGTACGTGCCAAGGCAGGACGCAACCTTAGACCTAGCAGCCGCATGAATTTTGTAGTCACTGCCGATTCCCCCTATGGCCCTTGGAGTGAACCCGTCGATTTAGGCGTAGCCAACATCGACCCTTGTCATGTCGTGGGTGAGGATGGACAGCGCTGGCTTTTCCTGAGTGGTGGTAAGCGTGCCAAACTCACACCCGATGGCCTTCATGTAGTGCCAGGTACCGAAGAGGTGGTTTATCCAGGATGGATGTATCCTGCAGAATGGCTTACTGAAGGTCTTTGTCTCGAAGGTCCCAAACTCCGTAAGATTGGGGATTACTACTATTACCTCAATGCCGAAGGTGGCACGGCAGGTCCTCCCACCAGTCACATGGTGGTGGTAGCCCGTTCGAAGAGCATCAACGGTCCTTGGGAAGACAGTCCCTACAATCCGCTCATCCACACCTATGCCAACAGCAACCGCTGGTGGAGTCGCGGTCACGGCTCACTCATCGACACCCCTGATGGTCGTTGGTATTGCGTCTATCATGCTTATGAGAACGGTTTCACGGATATCGGTCGTCAGACGCTTCTCGAACCCGTAGAATTCACCGCCGATGGATGGTTCCGTCCTGTTATCAAAGACCGTGAAGGACTCAGTGCCGATCCCGTTGGCCCTATTGCTGCTCCTATTGCTAATGAAACCACGAACTATGAAAATCCGAAAGCGGCTCTTGGCAAGTTCCGTGTAGGACTGGAGTGGAAATCCTATCGCGCCAATGAGCCTGAACGCATCGAGCATGTCGCCAATGGTATCCGTCTCAAAGGCAAGGGACAGTTCCCCGGCAATTCCTCTCCCCTCATGTTCGTGGCTGGTGACCATCGTTATGAGATAGAAGCTGAGATTGAACTGAGTGATGTTGATACCCGTGCAGGACTCGTACTCTATTACGATAGTGTGTTCCACATGGGAACAGGCTTCGATACCAATCGCCGTTACCGTTATCGCAAAGGCGGTCAGAGTGGCGGTGGAATGCATCCTAATGGCGATACCCGCCACCTGTGGCTTCGCCTCCGCAACGACAACCATGTTGTCACGGGTTCCTACAGCTACGACGGCGTCAACTGGAATCGTGAGACGTGGGGCATGGACTGCTCAGGTTATAACCATAATACCCTCTATCAGTTCCAGTCTGTATTGCCGGGAATTTTCTGTGCCGGCAAGGGATCTGCCACTTTCACCAACTTCAAGTATCGCAATCTCGACATCGAGGATGCCAAGGCCGCCATGCGTCGTGCTGCCACGTTCATGATGGACAGCATCAGCTACAAGGGAGCCTTCGTCTGGAGTTACCTTCCTGATCGCAGTCGCCAGTGGGGAGAGCTCGAAGCTCCTTATCGCTCTTTGGTATGGATTCAGGAGCCCAGTACTCCGTCGGTGGGACATCTCATGCTCGATGCCTATCATGCCACAGGCGACGAATACTATTACGATCAGGCATTAAAGATTGCAAAGGTTCTTATCTCCGTACAGCATCCTGAAGGCGGTTGGAACTATGTGGAGGATCTCAATGGTGAGGAGGAACTCAAGGAGTTCTATCGCACCATCGGCCGCCAGGCTTGGCGACTGGAGGAGTTCCAGCATTATTATGGCAACTGTACCTTCGACGACGAGGCCACCTCGATATGTGCTACCCTGATGTTGCGTGTCTATCTCGAGAAGAAAGATCCTGCGGTTCACAAGGCTCTCGATAAGGTCATCTCCTTTATGATTCGCAGTCAGTATAGCAATGGCGGCTGGCCTCAGCGCTATCCGCTCATGTACGATCATCCTTTCCGTGGCAAGGAAGACTATTCTTCGTTCATCACACTCAACGACGATGTGATGCCTGCCAATATCGAATTCCTCATCCAGTGCTATCAGGAGTTGGGTCGCAAGGATTTGCTGAAACCCATCCACAAGGCACTCGACCTTTCCCTCATACTGCAGCAGCCTGCTCCTTTTGCAGGTTGGGGTGACCAGTATTTTGTAAAGACACTCAAGCCCGCCCATGCCCGCAGCTATGAGCCTCGTGCCATCAATACGAGTACGACCGTTCGTATGGTTAATGCCATGATGGACTATTATCGTCTCACGGGTGAATCGAAGTTCCTCAAGGGCATTCCCGCTGCTATTGAGTTCCTCCGCGGTCAGAAACTCCCTGCCGAAGAAGCATCCCGCTACACCTACTACCGTCCTGTGACAGAGGGATTCCAGGCACCGCGTTTCCTCGTTCCTGAGGATGGCTCTCCCATGTATGTGCACCGTCGCGGAAGTAATGTCGGTAATGGAGAGTATTACACCGATCAGGAGATTAGCGGCACCATCGCTCATTATGGTTCATGTGCCTTCATCAATCCCGATGCCCTCCAGCGCAACTATCAGGCTTTGAAACAGGCCGACGTGAAGGAGGTCACCGCCTCTTCGCCCCTGCTTTATCCGAAGAAAAACATCGCAGTTCCCGTCTATTACTACAAACCATCTCCTATGGGAGGAGGCAGGACAGGTCGCGGCGGATTCTCCATACAGGACATTCTCAAGTCACAGCAGCCTGGCGGTGGATGGCTCACTCCTTTAGGACAGATCTCTAATGTCTATAAGCCGATGCCCGAGAACCAGACGCCATCTACGACCACCAAATATGCCACGACGTTTGTGGGTGACGAGTACGACACATCCCCCTATTCCCCCGAGAAGCCTGTATTGGGTTATAGCACCCGTTCCTTCATCCAGTACATGACGCAGCTCATTCACTACGTTAAACCATAAAATATGAAAACATCTCACCTGCTCTTCGGAGCCCTAATCATTCCTCTCCTCATGATGAATTCATGTCAGAAAGTATCTAATCCTGCTAACTCCCAGGCAAGCACCGAAGTTAGCACCTCCAAGTCATGGCAAGATCAGCTTACTGAAATGATGCCCTATTTGGGACATCGCAACTGGATTGTAATCGCCGATATGGCCTATCCCTTGCAGTCAGGTTCCGGCATCACCACCCTCTATGCCGACGAGCCCTATCTCGATGTACTCGAAAAGGTAAAGGGCATGATCGACAAGGCACCTCATGTCTTTGCCCATATCTATCGCGACAAGGAACTTTCGTTCATCAGCGAGAAAGATATGCCGGGAGTTGACTCCTTGCGTGCGGGGATGGATCGTATCTGCGGCAATGAGGCCATCAGCGTCGTCCACGAAGACCTCATCGCACGTCTGGATGCTGCAGGACGTCTCTACAGCGTTGTCATCATCAAGACACCGCTCACCATGGCCTACACTACCACTTTCTTCGAGCTTGACTGCGCCTACTGGAATGGCGATCAGCAGAAGAAACTTGATGAAGCCATGGGGCGTAAGTAGAATAGTCCTTTATCACCAAAAGCCGCAAATTCTCCATGAGTCTGCGGCTTTTTTCCTTTCATGATATAACTGACAAAGAAAATGAGAGTTTTGAATAATAAAAAACGTATAATTTTATATATCTTTGCACCTAGTAATCGATTATCAACTAAATCTTATCTGAAATGAAAAAAATTATCAGCTATCTTGCTTTCACGGCCCTGATGATCCTTGCCGTCACAGGCTGCTCCAAGACGGAGAAAGATGTGGTAAATGATTTCCGCATCAAACGTGGTACTAACCTGAGTCACTGGCTTTCACAGTCTGAAGAACGCGGAGAAGCCCGCCGCACTCACATTCAGGAGGATGATTTCGAACGCCTGGAGCAACTGGGCTTCGACTTTGTGCGTATTCCCATCGATGAGGTGCAGTTCTGGGATGAGGAAGGCAACAAACTTCCTGAGGCATGGGAATTGCTCACTCAGGCACTCGATTGGTCGGTGAAGCACCATCTGCGTGCTATTGTGGACCTCCACATCATCCGCTCTCACTATTTCAATGCGGTTAACGAAGGAGGAAAAGACGCCAACACCCTTTTCACGTCAGAGAAGGCGCAGCAAGACCTCATCAATCTCTGGTATCAGCTGTCGGAGGTCTTGAAGGGCTACAGCAACGACTCCGTGGCTTATGAGTTTATGAACGAGCCTGTGGCAGAAAAACATGAGCAATGGAACCAGTTGGTGGCAAAGGTACATGCTGCCTTGAGAAAGGTAGAGCCTCAGCGCACCCTCGTCATCGGCTCAAATCTCTGGCAGGGATATCAGACCATCAAGTATCTCCGCATACCTGAAAACGACAAGAACATCGTGATCTCCTTCCACTACTACAACCCGATGATTCTGACCCACTACGGTGCCTGGTGGACTCCTTTAGCCAAGTATAAGGGGAAGGTGAACTATCCTGGAATCCTCATCTCCAAAGAAGACTTTGAGGCCGCTCCCGACTCTATAAAGCCAGAGCTGGAGCCTTATCTCACCCAGGAATGGAACATCGACAAGATCCGTGCTGATTTCAAGGATGCCATCGAAGCTGCCAAGAAATACAATGTTCAGTTGTTCTGCGGAGAATGGGGTGTTTACGAACCTGTTGACCGTGATCTGGCCTATGCATGGACAAAGGACATGCTTACCGTTTTCGATGAGTTCAACATTGCATGGACCACATGGTGCTATGATGCTGACTTCGGATTCTGGGACCAGCAGAAGAACGATTACAAGGACAAGCCCCTCGTTGATCTCCTCATGGCCTCAAAAGGTCTGGAAAGTGAGGAGCCCAAAGAATAAGAATCCTCCCAACCTTCATACATAAGAACCAGATATCCGATTCGGGTATCTGGTTTTTTAGCACATTACAAAAACCAGTCTCCGGAGTCTTTTTAATACTTGAACAAACTGATCAAATGAAGAAATGGATTCTCACTTGCCTCATCACATGTTTGGTGAACGGTGCATGGGCTGACAACAAGACCGTCCGATGACCAATGGTGGTTTCAATGAAGGCAAAGGCATCTACACCTCTGAGGATTTCCGTTTCACGCAGAAAGGCAAGTGCGTCTATATCATCATGCTCAATCGTGCCGATGCTCAGGAAGCCGTTATCCGCTCGTTTGCAGGGATGAACCCACAAATCAAGCGTGTGGACGTGCTGGGCAAGGGCAAGGCAAAATACGTCTGCGATGCCCAGTCTCTCCGTGTTCCACTTCCTGCAGGCACATGGCCCATCCCCGTCATCCGAGTGACGTTAAGGTAAGAAATGCCCGCACGGCACGATTAAACTCCTGTGGACATTTGTTCGCAATAAAATGGTCACCTTCGAGAAAAACGAGTTCGGCATCCGGGATGCTGTCCGCGATCAGTCTCGTATGCCCCTCCTTTATCATGTCATTCGTTCCTGCAATGACCATCGTCTTAGCCTGAATAGCCACCAGTTCCTCAGGCTTCACATTCGGATCGTTGACCATCAGGCCCAACATTTCCGCCTTCCTTTTGGCAGACTCGCTTCTGCCTGCAAAACACCTTGCTATCCGATAGCCAATCTCTATGGGAATCTGAATCTTTCGCTTTACACCCCCGGCATCCAGATTCGCCCCATTGAGAATCAGACGGTTCACACGCTCAGGATAAGTCATGGCGAACACCATGGCGATGTTCCCGCCATCTGAGAATCCCAGCAGATGAGCCTTCACTATCTGGTGAGCGTCCATAAACCCAAGCAGATCATCTGCAAACTGACGAATTGTAAAGGGCCTTTCACCCCTCGGTGTCTTGCCGTGCCCCCTCGTATCTATCGCATACACATGAAAACTGTCGGACAGTTCATCCATCTGTCCTTCAAAATACTCACAGTTCTCCCCGTTTCCATGTAGCAGGATTAACGGGTAACCATTTCCCTTCTCAATGAAATAATGCTCAATATCCAAATTCATTTCCCTCAATTATCAAAATAATAAAACGAAAAACTTCCTGCAAAGTCTGTTTATTATGTAAAAATCTGACTCATCTCAGTGAAGACCGGAGGATTATACTTTCTTCTTCACCCAATTGCAGACGGAAGGGCTTGCCCATCAGTTTCACTTGCTGACGGAACGGGAATGGACTGCGGTTATAGATGAAGAACAAGTCCTCCCCTGCCGTTCTCCTATGCGTAAAATAGAGTCGGTCTGTAGATGTGGATGGTCGCTTGGGCGTATATTCCAGTTCCGGTGAAATCTTTTCCTTCACAAGTGCTTCTGCTATTGTCGTGTTGTGAACATGCGGAATCGAAAAGAGAAGATCAAGCGCTTGTCGGTATTCAGCATTCAGCATACCATAGTAGTCGGCATTTTGTTCCAACGCTTTGCGGTGAGCCTGCAGGGGTGTTCCCTTTCTGACAATCTCCATGAAACGGTACAAGGCCTTCAGAGGGATATAGGCAAAGTCCTCAATAGCTAACAGTCGGAAGGGAACAAGCGTGGAATCCGTAAAGACTGTTCCTTTGGTATCGAGAGCCTGACATGTAAACACATCCCACTCATATCCATCCGGAATGGCAGGCAGTCGATGAGACAACAATTTCAATGGAGCCTCCTCTCCAAGACAGATGCCAATACTGCTGGCAGGCTTCCCCTGGCGCAACTGTTCCATCATTTCTCCCAGATACTTCCAAAGTCCGTAGCTCTCCTTCCATTTCGGATGGTTACGGTTCAGTGCATAAGGATGACGGCTGTCTATATCCAAAGGCGTCGTGAGAGTCCGGGGCTGATGCGGTGAAGCACACACCACCAGTTCGTTGATGCCCATGGCAAAAGCGAAATCCGCCAAATGCTTCAATTGTTCGAACGGCACATCATAGCCACAGTCCGTGAATGCCTCCGCAGAGGCAATCGGTTTCCCATAGACGCGTGCTGCCGATGCTGCCTCCTTGATGTCGTAGGCTCCCTGCGTCTGATAAGTCCAGAATTCACCCTGAGGTTTCTGCACGGTCCCTTTTACGGCAATGTTATCCACGGCGAAGCACATGCCGTTACCGATGGCTTGTGCCGTGAACGTATATCCATCGCGACGTGCCAGACTGTCTAAGATGCCAAAGAACCGTTCGCTGACCAGTTCCGAGAGCGTCATACGGAAATCATGAAGCACCCGTTCACTCTCTTTCCTACTGCCTATGATATAGCCTTGCAATACCGGAAGCCAGGGCAATAGACTATAACCCCTTTTCTGCTGGAAAGCCTTCTCCAGTCCTGATGTCCAGTTCTGGGTGCCTGCCTCATGACTGTCAATGATCACGCCTTGCGGACGACAGCCTTTGGCCTTCAGAGAATCGGCAATACGACGGAAATAATTATTGTATTGCAGTTCGGCAGCCTCACAGCTCATCCGGTCACATTCATAGCCTGTCATCCCCTTTCTACCATGCTTAATCTTAGCACCCGTCGGCATATAACCGAAGTGCAAGATACGCCAGGAACCTGCAGGCAACGAATGGGGATTCACGAGGACATCCTTTGGATGAATACCCTTCAAGTCTTCCTGCGCTTCATAACTGCGGAAATTAGAACGGAAGGCAGCCTTCTCTTCCCAACGGTCAATGCGGGGTTCAGAACCCACACGAAACCAGCGGACAGCAGTCTCGGGAACCACACGGAAATATCGTCCGCGTACCCCGTTGAAGGCACAAGTCAACTGCGGCAGTTTCCATCCCATATCATTATAGATAGGAGGCAACGCGCAGACCTCCTGCCAATGGATGCTGTCATCGCTTCCTTGCAGATTTCCGATGGGAGAAAGTTCCGTGAAATTGGCTGCTGCCATCTGCTGCTGTCCTGGCACGCAGGGGATGTTCATCGCCGAAGTAGGTGACTTTGCCTGTGCCTTGGCACTATAGGTGATGTAGCGCATGATGCCATCGTCCTCCACCAGAGGAATCGCCACGGTGGCAATCTCATGGAATCCTTTGGGAATACTGTCATTCTCCACAACGACCAGCCGCTGCATGGCATGCTCCTCATCTATCCAAGGACCTCCGGCAGCATAGCCGTTACTCATGTTCAATTCGAATGAAAGTCCCAATCGTTTGGTCTCTTTGGCAGAGAAGTAGAGTTTCTGCCACCAGTCTTCAGAAAAGACATCCGTAGGACTGCCATACACCTCATGCACCTGATCGTAATAGACCACGCCCCCGATGCCAGCCTTCTGAAAAGCCTCAAGGTCCGCAGTGATGCCCTCGCGGGTAGTCTCTGTAGCCCCGTGAAACCACCACACCTTCGGTTTGGCATCACCATCTGCAGGAGATCTGGCGAAAGTCGGCATACTTTCCATCGAACAGCAGATAACGACGATTGCCATCTTCCAGTACCAAAGTGAAGCTCTCATTGTAACTTGCATCCCTTCTGTTCTACATCCTTTATGTTTATTTTTCCTTCGCAAACATCATGTCCAGTTCCGCCTGTGAGAAAGGACAAGGCTCCTGCCTCACCTTTGCCATCTGGAACTGACGGCAAGCATTCATTACCGAGTCCTCCTCGAAACACTTGAAAAGCATCTCCTTCAGGACATCCAGTCGTTCACTATCCTCCACCGTAAATTTCCCGCAGTCGCTATAACTGCTTCCTTTTTGCGGAATCACATCATGATAGTAATACGACCATACTAAGAACCGCATACACACATCAGGTGTCATCAATATCTCTTCCATACTTTTTAATCTTCACAAATTCGCCGTAAACTTACATTTGGGATAATTGCGGCAACCCAGAAACTCACCGTATCTCCCCTCGCGTACAACAAGCTTTCCGCCACAACGCGGACAGATCCTGGAAGCAATAAGCTCCTCACTTCTTTTGGCCGTCTTCTTCACAGACTTAATATGTTCCTGCTCCTGCGCTTTGTCCTCCACAAAAATCACCCGCAGCTTCTTCACAATCTCCTGAATCTCCTCATCTGTGAATACAGCATGAGTGTGTTTACGGATGAAACGACGCAAAGACCACATCTTGATCACATTCGCCGTCGTGTCACATTTAAGCGTGGCACCCGACAAAAACACCACCACGGGAATGAAGAACGAGTATGAAATATTCAGATACCGATGCAGCGCTTTCGTATGGGCACGGTTCTGCAACACAGGGTTATAGAACTCATACTTCCTTCCATACATATTCTTCGTCCAATACTGCTGGTCATCATTACCGAATATCCAACCCCTGTAATTCTTCGTTTCTATGACAAAAACACCGAAAGGCGAAACCACCACATGATCTATCTGCGTGGTACGTCCCCCCACTTCCACATAGACATCATTAAAGATATAATAATCATCCGGAAGCATCCGCAAGATAAACCCCACAACCTTCTCTCCGAAAATCCCCTTCACATAAGGAATTCTCAGAACCAATATCAGTAGCACAACTACCAATACGATTGCACGCATCATCTCGTTGGACATAGAGAAATAAAGATTACTATCTTCCTAACATTTCCGATATTCGCCACAAATATACAAATATTACACGAAATGTTCATGATAATTGGTAAAAATGTAAGCGCAAATTTGCGCCGACATCTTCATGAGCACAAGCGGAGAAAAACGAAGAACGAAGAACGAAGAACGAAGGACGAAGAACGAAAGCCTATTTCGTAGCGACGTAGTCGCGAATCGTATTTCGTAGGCTTATAAAGCCGAATCGTGGCGTAGCCCTTTTTCGTAGCGACGTAGTCGCGAATCGTCTTTCGTAGCAAGCTTTGCTTGCGAATCGTTATAAGCAACGCTTAACCCCTTATCAACGTTTAATAAAAAAAGGGGGGCCGCCGCTGCAGCCCCCATATTACTAACCAATATAACTAACTAAAAACCAAATGAATCTATAATCAACTAACCTTATGAGAGAATCTTCTTTTTTTCTTTTGACATTGCAAATATACAAAGGTTTAATCCACCCCGTAACATTTTCTTCGATTTTCTCCACAGTTAGTTGCGACACTCGCCCAGTATTGCGACAAATCCCTGCAGCCCCCTTAAAAACTGTCGCAAGAGTAAGAGGTTAAGCGTCGCGTTGCGACTGTTTAAGCGCAGCTTTGCTGCTGTTTAAGCGCTTCGCTGTTTAAAGGACAATGACGTTTTAGCCCTGAGAAGATTTCTTTTAACCGCTGCTTAGCAGCACTTAACCAGTAGCGGAGTTACGATTAACCCTTTAACCTTTTATATGTACACAGAGACACGGAGACACAGAGTTTTGTGTTCTTAAAAACCTTTAACCAGTCGCAAACAGCGCTTAACCCCTTATCAACATCACTTAGCAACAACCTTCCGCCCGTTGATAATATAGATGCCATGCTCCAACGAACGGATGTCACGGCCAGCTTTACGCCCGTCAATTGAATAATACCAGTAGTCTCTTTGCCTGTCAGCTTCGAACAAAGGCTGAATGCCGGAAGCAAAGTCGCTGATGAATCTCATATTTATTACCCCGTCATCACTTTCCTCTATATTCTCTAAAGCCTTGTTAAGTCTCTCTCCATGATACACCTGAAAATTGACTATTCCCAAAGTATCATTAAGCACTTTTCTGTTAGACGTCCCCGGGAAGGGGTCTCCTGTCAGTTCATCATAGAAATCTTTATTCTTGATTTCAATGCCATTAATCTTCTTTCCTACATTGTAGGAAGCAAAGAGCCATCCGTCAGCTGGAACAACGGTCATTCGGGGATGTCCCTTTTCATTATTAACACGATTATTATTAAGTGAGAACTTTGTTTCGTCGTAATCTACATGATACACCAACATCCCATGCCCCTTTTGGGCAGCATTGTGACCGATATTCTGGATGTTCTCTATCAAGAAATACTCATGCCGCGAAGCATCTTCATCGTTATAGATACGATAGGCGGTACCACCGTCGTCGATAGATTTCAGCGTGACATCTCCCGTCTCAGTCAGATCCTCAACCGTAATCCATCCCAAAGCCTCACGTTCCCAGGCATTGAGACTCACAGGACTGCAGCCATTTGACAGATAGTTTCCACTATCCATTAGACTCCAGTATTCCATACCCTGGTTATCACCCTTAACGCTACTATTTGTAGGATAGAAATCGGGCAGGCCCAGCGTATGACAAAACTCATGGCACATAGTACCTATGCCGTTAATGCGCTTGTAAGGAGCTGAAGAGTAGCAATTCGGGAAGCCAATTAGTTCCGCATTCACAGCATAGCGTGCAACTCTCTTTCCATCATAAGAACCAGCAGAAAGAGTACCCGATTTAGGCCAGATACACTCGTTAGAATTGCCAGTTATTGATTGCGAATAACCTGCATAAATGATAATGACAAGATCCACCTTACCGTCATCGTTCCCATCATATTGCGAAAAATCCAGACTGTCGTCCATCAGCGTACAAGCATCCGTAAACAGTTTGGACATATTCTCACCTTTTCCACCAGCTTCACTACCGCCATAAACCTTTAGAGAATCAGGCAAAGTCACCGGACCATAGACATCAAACTGTGGAGTAAATTTTCCGAAACTCACATTACTAAAATAGTCCCTAACGCTCGAAACATTACTATTTTCACGGTTACCAAAATCATTGAGATTACCTTCTTTCATGAAATACTGTTCAAAAGAACGTTTGGGATTAACCAAGGAAAAAGGATGATCACAGAATTCAGCAAGGATGACAACAGCACGCGGACTTCCTTCGTGGGGGAACAAATTACCCGTATCGACGACAGGTTCCCGTCTCTGGCGACTCTTTCTCGCAATCGAAGCAGAAGACTGGAGGAAGCCGGCAATATCCTGACGGGCAATAGCAGAACGTTCAGCTGTTGTACGTAAAGCACTCTCATGAGCAAGGACTCCGGAAGACATGAGTAGGTCTCCCGATTGTTCAGCTATAAAGAAGCTGTCACCCTCCCTGACCAGCAGAATACCATCAGTAGTCATACAATAATGGAAATCCTCATCCCCATGCAGCACGACCATGAGCGTAGTGCCATCAGCCTGTTTCACTTCTACCGCCAACGGATAGGCTTTCACCCCCCATACATTTATAGACGGAATCAACAGAAACATCGAAACCAATATCTGTAACAGACAATATCTATTCTTTTTCTTCTGGACAATATCTATTCTTTTTCTTCTGCATAATCATTAATTATAACCGTCATGTCATTTCCAGACACCATTCAATTTTCGTTACAAATATACAAAACTTTTCGGAAAGCTCACATAAATCAATGAACGGAGGAACTGTCACTCGCTCACACTAAGTGCCTTTATCTTAAAGGATTTGTTCAAAAGTTGCTTTTAATCTTCCCTTGTTCTTTCTAAAAAGTCTGAGAAAATAAAAATAGACAATCAGCTGTATAATAAACACAACTGATAATGAGATTGAATAAAGCCACATATTCTCACTATCTTTTATTATTGAGAGTACAAAAAGCCCCACAGTATATAATAATATAGCTAATATCATAATAAGATAAAGAGCTGGAATATAATTCCATTTTTTGTATGGATTTCTATAGATACCTTTAATACCATATATTGCCCTAATCTCATATACAATTATTTGATCTGTTTTAACTAAATAGCCAAAGTATAGACATATAATATTTAAAATACACAAAATTGAAAATGATAAAATAGTTATATGTGGAAGATAAATAAAAGGGATTTTATCTACATATACCAATCCATATCCTGTGAAAATGGCAAAAACAACAGCTAAAAAAGACACTATAAAGCTATTATTATTGGATTCCTTCACAGAATATTGTTGATGCATTTGACTAAGTAGCTCAAATTTGTAATTTGCTGAAATCTTAGTCTTTTTTGTACTTTCATCATTTTCACTCCTATCCTGAATAACAGCAAGTAAACTTTCAATCTCTTCTACTCTGTTGTCGATAGTTTCTAATGACTGTTTCATCTCATCGATACTGTTTTCGATAAGTTCTTTAGAAGATTTCATAGAGATAGTCTCTGTCGTTTTTGAATTAATACCTTCCATGGTTTATATATAAAAGCAATCCTAACAATTATGGTTTAAAACAGCTCATTAATAATAATCATTTTCAACATTTCTATCATTCCCAATACATAACAAAACTATAATGATAAGTACAGGAGTTGCGATAAAACTTAGTAGAAGCCAAATCACCTCACTTCTATGTCTTTTTTTTGCTAGAACTGCAACCAACACATAAAGACCCACATAAATACCTATGAAGAATAGAATAAACAATATCCAGAATATAGAATCTGCAGGAAACAAATCTGAAGACCCATTATCTTCGTCAATTAATTCTGTTACTTGTTCTTTCTCAACATTGTATCCTTTTAGTTCGTAATCAATTTTAAAAGCAGGATTATCTATGTTGTCTTTTGTTTTATAATAATGATAGTGACGCCCATGTTCATATGCAGGAATATCCAGCTTCTTAGTCATACCTGGTGCTATATGAATATCGTAGAAGTATTCCTTGTAATCCATAGGTTCACCATTCATGTTTAAATATTTGATAACAAAAGCTACATTGTGAATATCTTCAGACGTGTTGTTTTTTAAAGCAATAGTCCCATTATAATCAATCCAACTTTGCTCATAAGCCACCATAGTTACAGCATTAGCACTATCTTTTGATAATGCAAAAACACTTGATGCTAAAATAGCAAATAAAAAAACTAAAACATTACGCTTCATCATAGAATTATTTATTAAAACTTCACTATGCAAATATACAAAACTTTTGGATAACCCGTTAACAAATCCGGTAAAAACTTAAAGAATGATGGAAAAAACGGGAGTGTGGAAAGACCGGAGTATCATTGATGTGAATCCAAAATTGGATTGACATAAAACCTGAGTCGCGTTTTGCGACGGTGGTTTCATGTATTATTGTGACAATGACTATGACAATGACTATGACAATGAAGATGCTCATAAACAAAGGGATTCAGGAAAAGACAGGAACGAAAAATTCATAAACGCACAAACGCACAAACGCACAAAATTTGTTTTGGAGAAGGCGTTTGAGCGTTATTCTCACAATTTGTTAACAATAATTGTATATATATATTTATATATATATAAATATATATATACTTATTTTAGTCAAATTTGAATTTTGTGCGTTTATGCGTTTGTGCGTTTTTTGAAATCCCCTTTCTCCATTGGCTTTCCAGTGTGTAAGTTTTCATTAGAAGAGCCGATCCTGCATTTTTTCAAAATCGGCTCTGTAAACAAATGTTAATGACGGGCGATGGATGCCCCTGCCCATCAATACTGCTTGCTTAACCACCCCTGCGGCAAAGCCGTAGCGTCACTGACCAAAGGGAAGTAAAGACGAAAAACGAAGGACAAAAAAAGTCATCGTCATAGTCATAGTCAAAATAACTCTGTGTCTCCGTGTCTCTGTGTACATATAAAAGGTTAAAGGGTTAATCGTAGCTTCGCTACTGGTTAAGTGCTGCTACGCAGCGGTTAAAAGAAATCTTCTCAGGGCTA
>CACZVX010000016.1 GCA_902784755.1 uncultured Prevotellaceae bacterium | reverse complement strand
CGCACATCACAAAGATTGCCTTTAAAATTCTCATTGGGGAAGATGAGCACATTGTTGGGGTCGTTCATCTGTGTGCCATCCACGATGAAACTATAGGGATAGATATCGGGTTGCTCTGGAGTTACAGTAATACTCCAGATGCCATCGGCATCTTTTTCCATAGGCTTGTTACCACTGAACATCTGACATTCCAATTCCACTTTCTGAGCTTCAGGAGCCTTGAAACGGAAAGTGACGGAACCATCCTTGTTGTATTCGGGAGAAACAATCGGTTTGGGGAACATGCGGGCCATTACGCCAGGGGTGAACTGCTGATCCTGACGGGGGGCAGGAGCCTCTACCTTCTCGTTGCCCACAGGACTGCTCTTAGCCACCTTGTAGGGATCATCCTGGAAAAGCAGACGAAGTGAACAGTTGAGGAAATAGCGGGCATTCATCCAGGTATGACCGTGCTTGTCGTTCGTAAACACCTTGATATTCTTAATCTGATGCTGGTCAAGATCGTCCATGAAACGTTTGGCGTTACCATAGAGGAAATCGTCGGTGCCCACACCTAACCAGAAAAGTTTAATCTTACTGTTCAATGCCTTTGCATCATCAAGTTGTCCGGGGCGCAGCATTGTGAACGAACTATATGAACAAAGATGAGAGAATCGGTCGAGATTGTTCAGGCCTATACTCAACGCCTGATTGCCTCCACGTGAGAAGCCACCGATAGCACGATGGGCAGCATCGTTGATGGTACGGTAGTTCTTCTCCACAAACGGCATCAGGTTGTCAAGGAAATCCTTGCCGAAAAGATCGAACTGCACAGGATTGCTGTCACCTTGCCCCATCAGACGGGAAGGATTACCGTAAGGAAGCACGATAATCATCTCCTTGGCAGCACCCTCAGCAATGAGATTATCCAAGATGAAGTTCATCTTACCCACCTTGAAATAGACTTCTTCTGTATCGGTGGTACCGCTTATAAGATACATTACCGGATATTTCTTCTTTGGGTCTTTATCATACGAAGGTGGTGTATAGACAATGGCATTGCCAAACATACCCATCGCATCCGACCAGTAGTTCACATAGTCCACCTTACCGTGAGGCACATTCTTCAACGCGTGGATAAGATTACCGTCGCCACGCATATCCAGCAGACTGTTCTTGAAGCCTTCATTGGGAAACCATTCTGCATTCTGAGGATCCATCACCTGATGGCCATCCACAATAAAACAATAGGGGTAGATGTCGGGAACGGTAGGACCAAGTGTAACGGTCCAGATGTCATTTTCACCTTTCTTCATGTCTTTACGCCCTGCAAACTGTACATCTACCTGAACAGTCTTAGCGTGGGCGTTACGATAATTGAAAGTGACGGTGTTGTCAGGATGAACGATTGGTGAAACGACTGGAGTCTGACGTCCAGGTTGTGCATTGGACTGAACGAAAACTGCTACCATTACCAGTAGCAGAAACATTCTTTGAATTGAATTTTTCATTACTGTTTTTAGTTGATAAAAGTTGTAATAAGTTCTATTTCATTTGCCACCAGTCCCAAAGGAAGAGGTCGGTTTTGGCAGTACCCTTGAAGATAAATACAAGATCATGTATACCACGGGGTCTTTTCAGTTTACAGGTGGCTTGTGGACTATTCGAAAGGGAAAGAGTACCCACAAGTGGTCCATCGGCATGGTCAAGGCGTATTTCTATGCTACTGCCTGCCTTCGCCGATGCTATACTGGCTGTAAACTTTTTTGCCCCCTTCTTACCAAAGTCAACATTACGGAGTGTCAGGCTCTCGCCTTCATCTATATTACAGAGCTGAATACTTTTGGGGAAAGTTACAGACTCTTTGGTCTTCAGGCCAAATCCCCATGACATTGTTTCTGCCTCCACCTTCCGGAAAGGATTGAAGGTTGCCACGGGATCGAGTACATTCTCCCGGAAATAAGGAAGTTCCTGAATGGTACCATCAGTATTATAATACATCTCAGCACACGACACGGAGCGACGCTCTGAATGCTCGTCAGTCATCAGGCGAAGTAAATCATAATTCAGTCCGAACACGTAGGAATGTCCCTTATAGTCAATAATACCAGGATGATTTCCCCGGGTCTTGTAGGTATGATTCATAATATGGCCTTTATAGTGCCACGGACCTGTAATCTTATCGCTCATGGCATATCCTATACCCTCAGGACAACAAGTGGAAGCAAAGGCGAGATAATAATTCACACCTTTCTTATAGAAGTTGCTGGATTTCCCCAGATGTGGAAATCATATCCTCATTGAGTTTAACATAGTAGGTATGAGGATTACCCCAGTACATATATGCCTGTCCGTCATCATCAATCCATACGGAAGGGTCTATGTCGTACCAATGCTCCTTCTGCCAGACAAGGGGTTTGCCGATGGGATCATGAAAAGGACCATAGGGAGAATCGGCCACGAGCACTCCTATGCCGTGGCCGTGAATAGGGCAATACATATAGAATTTACCATTACGTTCGATAACCTGTTCTGCCCAGGCTCCATTGTCACCGTCGTACCATTTAAAGTCTTTCAAAGAAGCCACCGCACCACGATCCTGCCAGTTCACCATATCGGTGGAGGTGTAGAGCAGCCAGTCCTTCATTTTGAAGGCATAGCCACGGGCATCATCCTCGTCGTGGGTGGTATAGAGAAAAACCGTGTCTTGATAAACCATTGGAGCCGGGTCGGCTGTGAATTTGGTTTGTACAACAGGCATCTGGGCACAAAACTGAATGTAGTCTATTGTGACAGAACCACTCTCTAATTCCACTCGGATATCAGTGGTAAGCGGCGAAATCTTTGTGGCAAGCTTCTGAACCCACCCCTGCCCCTCCCGAAGGGATGGGTTACTGGCAGGAATCTTCACTTTTGCCACACACTCTTTTCCTACCAAGATGCGGACAACGGCGCCTTTTTCAGAACGGGCATTGACGAGCACCATCTGCGGCTCAGCGTCAAATTTGACATCATTATACTGTATCCAGCCGCCGTCCGTTAACAGGGTATTCCATCCCTTAAAGGTATTGACCGTGTCTTGATATTCTACGCAGGCTCCCTTTTCTGAGATAGCGGAATAACGGTCTATCTGAATACGTTCAAAGGCATTCGAAATACCTACTCCACGTAAAGTCTGCTTCACTTCCTGTATGGTACCGTCGGCATTGAAATACAATTTCTCTATGCAGGCCGAACGGCGTTTGTCATCATTGGGTGAGTAATAGTTGTGATGATAGAAGAGATACCACTGACCTTTGAAGTTCACAATGCTGTGATGGTTGGTCCAACAGCCGTTGGGTTGCTCCGCCATAATCAATCCCTTGTATTCATAGGGTCCCATTGGATGCTTGCTCATGGCATAGGCTAGCACCTCGGTGTTTTCCCTCACATATGGATAAGTCAGGTAAAAGTTACCGTTGTACTCGAATGCGAATGGTCCTTCTGCCTGACGATTAGGCAAACCTTTGAGACAGTGTACGCCAACCATTTCCATCTCTCGGTTACCCCACTTGACAATTTCCTTTGGGTTGTCGTCAGCGAGTTCCTTCATGTTTTCCTTGAGTTTGGCACAGCGTCCGTTTCCCCAGAAAATGTAAGCATTACCGTCAGAAGCTTGGAGTACGCACGGATCAATGCCATTGATACCCTTGATAGGCTCTGGTTCCGGAACAAAACCGCCATCAGGACGGTCGCTGATGGCCACTCCTACGGTAAAGCCACGCCCTTCCTTCGGTGCATTAGGGAAATAGAAATAGTACTTACCATTCCTCTCCACACAGTCTGGTGCCCACATAGAATAGGCCTTAGGATTTCCCCAGGGCACATTCTCCTGAGAAACAATGACGCCATGATCCTGCCAATCTATAAGGTTGTCGGAAGAAAAAACGTGGTAGTCAGCCATACAGAACCAGTCTTTCCGAGGATAGTCCTCTGGAGGCAGAATATCATGAGAAGGATAGAGATAAACCCTACCGTTAAAAACACGCGCCGTGGGATCGGCAGAGAACTGATCACGAATGATCGGGTTCTGAGCCATCAGCCATCCGCTGCTTAACATCAGCAAGGCAAAAGCCATGAGTGTTTTTTTCATATTGATTTTAATTATTTGATTATTCATATTTCTGCAGAGATACTGACATTGTTTGTCCTGCCATCATGGGAAGGCAGGACAAACAAACCAATATTAAAATGCTTTTCTCATCAAGCAGTTATCTTTTAACTGTTACACGCTTCAAGTCTTTGTCATTGGAACTGTTACCGACCATCACACACCACTCACCTCCAAGTGGGCGTACGGTATTGGTCTGTACATCAAACCATTCGAAATCCTTGTCTTTCAGAGAGAATGTTACCGTTTTGCTCTCACCTGCCTTCAAGGCAATACGCTGGAAGCCACGCAGAGACTTGGAAGGACCTTCTGCATCGGCCATATTCTTCAGATATAGTTGCACGATTTCCGTTCCTTCTCTACGACCTGTATTGGTAACTTTACAAATCACCTGATTACCGTTTACGGTTGGTGCAGAAATATCAAAAGTTGTATAACTCAGTCCGTAACCGAAGGGGAACAATGCATCGTTGAAGTAGCGGTAGGTACGACCTTTCATGGAATAATCCTCGAAATCAGGCAACTGGCTGCTACTCTTATAGAAAGTGACCGGCAATTTTGCACTAGGATTCACATCGCCATAGAGAATCTCAGCGATGGCCGTTCCACCCTGTTCACCAGCATACCATGCCTGAACAATAGCATCACAAACAGCAGATTCGGGTTGAAGAGCAATAGCAGAACCTGAACAATTCACATAAACCACACGTTTACCCGCGCCATGAAGAGCCTTCAGGAAATTACGCTGAACAGAAGGAAGTTCGATATCCGTGCGGTCGCCTCCCTTAAAGCCTTTAATCTGAACAGGCATTTCCTCACCTTCGAGAGCAGGGCTAATACCGCCTACAAAGACAACCTCATCGTAACCTTTCAACTGCTTGATGGCATTTTGGTAATCAATAGGAGTCTCTCTGCCCAAGTCAAACTTCAGGTTTGCATTCCACGTCTGTACATCGGCATAGAGAATCTCTATCTTATACTCTTTGCCTTTTTCTACGGGAATCACAGTACGAGTCTCCGTAGTACGCCAAGTATGGTGACGCTGCAACTGCTTTCCATCCACATAGAGTTCGAAATCTGAACATCCTGTCATAGCGAGCAGAATGTCGCAGGTTTCCTTTGCTTTTAAAGTGGTTTCGTATTTGGCGGAGAAATCCACAATATTCACGCCAGGACCAAAGTTATGTGCACCATAAGTAGTTACATTCACGGGATGAGCTATTTGTATGGAGCTTACAGGTTTTCCTTCACGCGTACGATTATTCCAGAAGGTAGCCTTCATACCGCGTTTGCCTTCAAAAGAGCACTGATCAAACCAACTGTCAAGGGTTTGGTCATTGGTAAGGTCGCAACCTGCAAAATATTTAACATTTTTCTTCCCCACCTTTTGTTGAATGCCTTCAAGGATAGTTACTGTCTGATTGGGCGTACCGTTATAGTTACCCCACATCATTGTCTCATTGTCTGCATTAGGACCAATTACTGCAATCTTCTTCTTGGAGAGAGGTAAGATACCATTGTTCTGCAACAACACTACACTCTGGCGAGCCATATCCAGGGCGATCTGCTGATGTTCCTTACAATTGAGTTTGCTGGCAGGAATCTTCGACCAAGGCACCAAAGAGGGATCATCCATCTCACCTAAGTCAAAACGACCCTCGAGCAAACGGAGCACATGTTTGTCAACTTCTGCTTCTGTAAGGAAACCACGGCGAACAGCCTCCGGGATACTCTTATAGGCATAGCCGAAACCACACTCTACATCAGTACCTGCCAGAACTGCTTTAGCTGAGGCATGGGTAGCATCAGTGCTGCTCTTATGGCTGGTATAGAAGTCGCTGACAGCACCACAGTCACTCACAACAAGATATTTGAAGTCCCATTCATCACGCAGAATCTGTTGAAGCAGCCGATTACTTCCACAACACGGGTCATCATCAAGCCGCTGATAGGCACACATCACTTCACGGACATTTGCATCCTGAACAGTAGCCTTAAAAGCAGGCATGTAAGTTTCCCAGAAGTCACGGGGTGAGACATCCGTTAAGTTAGCACTATGACGGGTATACTCAGGACCGCTATGCACGGCATAATGCTTGGCACATGCCCATAGCTTGCGGTATTTCGTATCTTCAGGACCTTGCAAGCCACGCACCACAGAAATGCCCATACGACTTGTGAGATAAGGATCTTCACCATAAGTTTCCTGTCCACGGCCCCACCTCGGGTCACGGAAAATATTCACATTAGGCGTCCAGACCGAAAGACTATGAAACTTCTCGTCCACTCCCCCATTAAGCATCCGTTTGTTGTATTGTGCACGCATTTCTGTAGATGCAGCATCAAACACCTTATATAATAAGGCATCATTAAAAGAGGATGCCATGGCAATGGGCTCAGGGAAAACCGTTACATTTCCCATATTGGCAGCACCATGAAGAGCTTCACTCCACCAGAAGAACTTCTTAATTCCTAAACGAGGGATTGCTTCCGACTCATCACACATCAGAAGCGCTTTTTCATCAAGAGTCAAACGGCTAAGTAAGTCTTTGGCACGTTCCTGATGACTAAGTGAAGGATTCTGATAAGGATAGGTCTGTGCATTCATAGGGGGCGCTAAAAGCGCCCCACTAATTCCTACTGAGATAAGACAAAAAAAACTACTGATTTTCATAAGGTCATCTTGAAACGTTGATAATAACTAATAACAAACTGCTGCAAAGATAAATAATAATATCTTTGCAGCAATTCTTTTTCGTATCACGAACTTTATAAAATGTCTCACATACACCTTTTCGTATGACTATTCATTCTCACCTTATTCACTATTCATCCTCTTATGGCGTTCACGAGTGTATTCTTTGGGGGAAACACCGTAGAAATTCTTGAACATAGTGCTGAATGAAGCAGGGTTTTGGAAGCCCACGGCATACATCACTTCCGTTACATTCTGATTGCCTGACGACAATAGGTTAGCCGCCTGTTTCAAACGGATGTTGCGGATGAAGTCACGAGGTGTCTGGTTGGTCAGTTCCTTCAACTTACGATGCAAGTGGGCACGGCTGATACCCACCTCATCACTGACAAACTCCACACTGAGTTCCGGATTATCAATGTTCTTGTTGATGACTGCCATTACCCGCTCCAGTAGTTTCTCATCAGGAGATTTCAACTGCAACGTCTCCGTCTTTTCTGCAACAATGCTGTTAGCAGAAGCATGTTTGGCCTCCTTTTCCTCCAAAGCTTGAATTTTTGCCTCATTCAACTGGGCAGAATGGATAAACTGCTGCACACGCAAACGAGTCTGCTCTTTAGTCTTTCGGTTACGCAGATAGTACCACAAGGCTGCTAAGGCAATTAGCAAATAACAAATAAATGCCCAAATGGTAGCATACCAAGGAGCATGGACAACAATTAAAAATTCACTGATTTCACTCTCCAAACCATGATAAATCGCACGTACGCGTACATTATATCTACCCCAGGCCATATTACTGAATGAGACTTCATTCGTACCAATATTTAGAGAAACCCAAGGCTTACCGTTAATGGAATATTGATAGATTACCTGCTCTGGATTGCCAAAGAGCATTGCGGAGAAGGAAAGCGAGAAGGAATTGTCGTGATAGCTTAAATCAAAACGGTCAGAGTTAAAGACCGTTGTATCACAAATGGTATAGATACCTGATTTCATTTTTGACACCACAGGTTCACCGTTCACAAAGAAACTGACTAGTCTTACATGGAATGGACGTTGGGCTGTCTTAAGGTCATCAGCACGAAAAATCGTAATACCATTATTGCCACCAAAAATGAATTCATCACCCGCAACACAAAAAGCTCCTGTTGAAAATTCATTACCCTGCAAACCGTTTGCCGTACTGTAATTAGTGAACTTCTCGGTCTGCGTATCCATACAAGAGAGTCCGCGATTGGTTCCGATCCAAAGCTTTCCCTTTCCATCAGCCAAAACGGAGCGTACGGTATTGTTAGGCAATCCATTCTCAACAGTATATTGCTTAATCTCTTTGCCGTGATTTGTAATCTTGAAGAGTCCGTCGGGTGCTCCTACCCACACAGTTCCATCAGGAAATTCATACAGACTATAAATCTGCATATCCTTCAGCGATGAAGAAAGGACCTTTCCTGACTTGGCATCGAGAATAATAAAACCATTACAAGAGCCGACAAAAAGATACTTTCCGTCAAGGGAAGGAAGAAGGGTGTTCACGTAGTCACTGGTTCGGAAGTTGCGCCTATTGCCCGTTGCCAGATCGTATCGGTAAATACCCATTCCATGGGATGCTATCCACAAATGGCCGCGCATATCTGCTTTTACACAGAACACATGGCGAACAGACTCCATCTCTGGATGGATCAAAGAATAACGGCCTGTTTGGCGATCTATCTTGCCACATCCACTCAAATAGGAACCGACCCACAATGTTCCTTGTTCATCTTCTGTGATACTGAGGATAGTTGCAGGAGTAGTGAAATGCGCTATCCGTGAACCGTCTGGCCCGATACCATACAAACCGTCACCATCCGTTCCAACCCAGGTGATTCCTTTCTTATCCCGATAAACAGACATCACACATTTATCGCCTATAATGTTACCTGTAGATGATTTCTTCCCATAATAACGGAAACCTTCATCCACTTCTGGCTGGAAATAAACACCCCGTTGGAAAAGGCCCAACCACAAATTGCCTTCATGATCCTTCATGATAGCATGAATCTTTGATCCTGAAATGGACACACTGGGAGTTTCCAGAACACGCGGTACCGCAGAACCATCTTGTGGATTATACGTGAAAATACCCGTTCCATCTGTTCCCAGAGAAATCACACCGTCTTCCTCTTCATGAATAGCGGAAATTCTGAGTCCGGTTGTCGATGAAATGGGGTAAAATCGGCTGTGCTCTTCAGAATACAGATAAAGGCCATTGTTCATGCTGGCTGCATAGATATTCCCTTTTTTATCCTCAAAAACACAATAAATCGTATTTTGCTGTCCTTCTGGAATAAGGTGGAGGGTGGAGGGTACAGGCTTGTTATTCTCGTCATAGAGGAATATTCCATCATTATCAGTTGCAATCCAAAGGCGGCCCTTTCGGTCTTCAGTAACACGACGGATATAGTTTCCACCTGGAAAATCCGCCTTGGCAAACACAGACTGCCCTTTGGAAATTCGTAATATACCCATACCAGAGGTACTGGCCAAGACATCACCATTTTTACGTTCCATGATGCTTTGGGTATAAATATTATAAGGCTGGCCATTTTCTCCCTTTGGAGAAATATTTTTAAAAGTATAAGTCTCTCTGTTGAAAAGTTGGACAGCAGAACTGTTTCCTATGAACAAACGGCCATCAGAAGCCTGAAAAACACAATTCACATAATTACTGCTCAGATTGGAACCGTCGCCTTTCTGATACACATGCATCGTATGACCATCAAAAACGTTGAGGCCATCTTGCGTTGCTATCAAAACAAAACCGTTATTGTCCTGCTTTATGTCGTTTACCAATGAACTTGACAAACGATCATCGGGAGTATAAAGTTTTCCAAACTGAGCATGCATTACTAATGTCCAGGTTAGGATTAATAGCGTCGTTAATAGTCGATTTCGAATCATGGTTACTTGGTTACAAAGAATATAGCATACAAAGATAATTCTTTTATAAATCAGTTCCAAAAAAAAGTATGTGAATTTAACAATTAAGTACACAAAAAGAAATATTTGAGACATTTCATGGAGCGTTATCATGCAAAGTTCAAAGTTTTTTTGTACTTTTGTCCCCAATTAGAAATGTTTACAAACAATATGAAGATTTTAATACTCAACGGTCCCAATCTCAATCTTTTAGGGACGCGCGAACCTGGCATTTACGGTGATCATTCCTTTGACACCTATTTTCCAAAACTGCAGTCATGTTATCCAAACATAGAATTGGAGTATTACCAAAGTAATATCGAAGGTGAACTCATCAACAAGATGCAGGAAGTGGGGTTCACGTATGACGGAATTGTTCTTAATGCCGGGGCCTACACGCATACCAGTATTGCACTGCAAGACTGCATCCGCTCTCTGAAATGTCCCGTTATTGAGGTTCACATCAGCAATGTACATCAGCGTGAGGAATTTCGTCACAAGTCTTTGATCAGCTGTGCTTGCAAAGGCATTATCATAGGATTTGGACTTGACAGTTACCGCTTGGCCATAGAGGCTTTAGCAAGTAAAGAATGAAGACTGAAGAATTAGAAAAATACATTCTTCAACACTCAGAGCCTGAACCAGAATACCTCTACAGGCTTTGGCGGTCTACTAATGTACACCTGCTTCGTGGACGCATGGCTAGTGGCCATCTGCAAGGCAGATTGCTGAAAATGCTTGTCCAGATGATAAAGCCCAAGAATATATTAGAGGTAGGAACATTCAGTGGATACTCCGCACTTTGCATGGCCGAAGGACTGGAAGAAGGAGGAAAGGTCTGGACATACGAAATCAACGATGAAATGGAGGATTTTACACGTCCATGGCTTGAAAATTCCGCTGTTAGTGACCGAATTGAGTTCATCATAGGCAATGCCATTACCGAAGCTCCAAAACTGGGTATTCTGTTTGATATGGCTTTTATAGATGGGGATAAACGCACTTATATGGAAACCTATGAAATGGTTTTGAAAGTCCTCCGTCCAGGTGGTTTTATCCTCGCCGACAACACATTATGGGACGGTCATGTGCTTGAAATTCCCAAAACTGCTGACCGCCAGACTCAGGGCATCGAATCTTTTAATGATTTTCTCATGAAGGACCAGCGTGTAGAACAGGTGATACTGCCACTCCGTGACGGACTCACACTGATTCGAAAGAAATACTAAAGAAATAAAAATCATGAGAGGTTTAAGATAACATACGTCTTTTCCTGCGTATATATACTGAAACCCCAATCCATATATAAAATATGAAAGCAAGATTGTTACTCTTAACATGTTTCATGCTCTTAACGGCAATGACCGGTTTGGCACAGGATGCAAACATCAGCCAAATAAGACAAGACGCCAGTGCTGTTGACAGACATCCTGGCGGGGATCGCGAATATTATGGACTGTGGTATAAAGATCATCTGCTGGGACGTCCGGAGCCTAAACCCCGTTTTGAGTCAGCAGAAGATTCCATCCAAAAGCGCAAGGAATTCATACGTTTGTGTGCAGTAGCCTTTGAAGCTTACGATCAGAAAGATGCATTAAAGACAGTGGTTTATGGCGACAGTGCTCTTCGTACAGGCTTCGATAACCAGCAGATTTTCTTTTATATGGCTGATAGCTACGAAACTTTAGGGGATGATGAACGCGCCTTAACTTTTTACAAGGAGGCAAAATCACATGGAATCCCTGGTGGCAGTGCAGCGCTCTCGGCTTTCAAGAAGCGAGCCAAAGCCAGAAAGAAAGAGGCAAAGAAAAACACTACAGAATGAAGACAGGACTTGTATTGGAAGGCGGAGCCTTACGTGGACTTTTCTCCGTGGGCATTATGGACGTGCTGATGGAGCATGGCGTGGAATTTGATGGCCTTATCGGCGTCAGTGCCGGAGCTGCCTATGGATGCAATTACAAAAGCCGACAGCCGGGACGAGCCATTCGCTACAACACCCAATATGCTAAAGACTGGCGTTTTTGTTCTGTTCGCTCACTGCTGAAGACAGGCGACATCTTCGGTGGAGAATTTGATTACCACTATCTTCCTGAGCATCTTGATATTTTCGACACAAAGGCATTTGACGAAAACCCGATGGAATTCTATGCTGTATGTACAGATTTGGAAACAGGTCAGCCTGTTTATAAGAAGCTGATGAAATGTTCCTACGACTGTTATGAATGGATCAGGGCTTCTGCTTCCATGCCACTTGCTTCCAGGATTGTGGAGATAGAAGGGCAGAAACTACTTGATGGAGGCATCACCGACAGCATTCCCTTAAAATACTTCCAAAGCATCGGTTATCAGCGAAACCTGGTGGTGACGACCCAGCCTGACGGTTACGTGAAAGGAAAGAATAAATTCCTGCCCCTAATTCGTCATTCTCTGCGAAAATATCCCCATTTCATCGAGGCTGCTGCCAATCGTCACCTTATGTACAACGAACAGTTGGCGTATCTTAAAGAAGAGGAAAAGAAAGGAATGACATTTGTTATACGTCCTACGGAGAAACTAAAAATCGGACATATCTCTCACAAGCCCGAAGAGATGTGGGAGACTTATCACATTGGCCGCCAAATAGCAGAAACACGTATTGAAGAAATCCTAAACTTTATCTCCGCCTGAATAAGACCATGGCCACAACAGGTGCACCTATTAATGCCGTTACGGAATTGATAGGCAAGGCGCCTTCAAAACCTGGCATACGGGCAATCAAATTGCATGCTAAAGCCAAAGCGATACCTGTCAGCATCGTGGCTGGCATTAATATACGATGATCGCTGGTGCGCCAGATGGCCCTACAAAGATGGGGCACAGCTAATCCTAAGAACATAATGGGACCACAATAGGCTGTAACAATGGCGACTAACACACCTGAACAACCGATAACCGTAAGGCGGGCTCTTTTAATATTGAGTCCTAAATTGCGGGCATACTGTTCACCCAAGAGCAGGATATTCAACGTCTTTATCGTCAACATGGATAATGGTATGAGAATCAGCATCATGATGACAAACAGCCCCATCTGATTACCACTCACGCGTGAAAAACTGCCCAATCCCCATACCACATAGGCCCGGATGTCTTCCTCATTGGAAAAATATTTCAACACACCAATGATAGCTGTAGCCACATAACCTATCATCACACCTATTATTAATAAGGTGGCATTGCCGCTCACCCGTTGGGAAACCCATACTATCAGGGCCATTACCGACAACGAACCAATAATGGCAGCTAGTGAGATAGCAGCATTGCCTACGGCTCCCAAACTACTCAGCGCCACGCCGCCAAGACTTCCTGTGGCCAAGACGACAAAAGCCACACCTAGAGAGGCACCATTACTGATACCCAAAACGGAAGGGCCTGCCAACGGATTATGGAAGACCGTCTGCATCTGCAAACCACTAATGGCCAATCCCGCACCGGCAACCATAGCTGTTAAAGCCTGTGGAAGTCGTGATTTCAGGATAATATTCTGCCAGACCAATGACTGATGCTCTTCCCCCCAAAGAATACCAAAAGCATCTCTTACGGGAATGGCAATCGTTCCAATAGCTATGTTCAGGAAAAAACACAGCGCAATCAGCAAAATCATACAGAGAAACTTCCAATTGGCCCTCATATCACTTCTCAGTTATCAATTTTCACTTATCACGTATCACTCTATAGTATTTCGGCGTATAATCTTTCAAGGCTTCGGGATGGAAAGCTAAGATAAAGTCTTTCAAAATAAGGTCCGGCTCCATAGCCGACAGCTCGTTTACAGGTGTTTCGCTGATATCACAACACAGAATGCTATGCTCTTTCCAGGCACGGAAGTCGGCATAACGACTGTTTTCCTCTTCCATATTCTGATAAGTCTGCGGCTCCTTGCCTTTATTCTGAATAACCCAGAAATCTCCTTTATCAGCTTGGGCATAAACGGTTTCAAAATCAAGATTCACGCCACCTGTGCGTTCATCACCTTCCATGAAATAGTGAGCACCTGCATCTTTGATAATCCGGGCAATGAAACTCTCACCTCCCATCGCGTACCAGTTATCTCCATGCATCTTGCCATAAAGCACTTCTGGACGTTTGGCATCCGCTGGAATGAGGGCCTTAGCCTCCATATAATCCTTCTCTATTTCGGCAAACAGACGATTTGCTTCTGCCGTCTTTCCTGTCAACATTCCCACAAACTTAATCCATTCAGCCTGTGCCAACGGATCGGTTTCCTGATAACCCATATAAGGAATCAACGGAATATTCACATCTTCCAGTTTGTCAAATCCGCCCCGCTTGGAAAGGGATACAAGGATAGCTGTTGGATTGGCAGCCATCACTAACTCATCATCAAAGTTTCCCTCCTTACCAATCTTGACAATCCTACCGTCTTTAATCCTTGCCTTCAGGTCCTCATCGAAGAGATGACGCGAACTGTTGATGCCAGTTACAAAATCCAAGGCTTCCAGTTTGATAAAACCAGCCAACTGCAAGGAAGTCATACAAATCACACCTTTCACGGGAACCTCTATACGTGTATAACCCTCAACAGATTCCACTTTTTCTTCGCCTTTTCTGACGAGTTGGAACTTATAGGTGGATTCTGTCGTTCCGTCTTCTTTCTGCGGGTCACTGATTTCCACCAAAGCTCCCCAAGGCTGGTTCTCCACGGTAAATCCCTTAGCATACTGAAGACTGACGGTTGCCGTGTCCCGCATGTTTCCCTCGGCATTGGCAGCCTGTCTGTTTGACTGTCTGCATCCTGCCATCACAACAAGAGCCAAAAGCGCAAATAATATCTTCTTCATATTTTACCTTTATATAATTTTTCCTTGATCTGAAATCAATAATATGTCTAATTGCCCATTGGGCAGCAATGCGTCGCAATGTTCATGGCAATGTCTTAAAATCACTTTTCCAAAACTTTCCATTTCCTTTTCGTCGTAAAGCGTCCAAAGTTCACGGGCCATGTTTAGCGTTTCTATTCTAGAAGCATCCAAACCTGCTTCTATAGCCATCTGCTGAATAAAACTCCGGTTCATCGTCACCTGACGGCTATGGGTGTCCAAATTGCCTTCTGCCAGTTTTACAGCCTTACCAATCATCACGCCCATTACCAAATGGCTCACACCCAATTCTGCCGCAATACGGATAGTCTCTCCAATGAAATTACCGTAATGAACAAAAGCCTGCAAAGGCAGTTTGGGAAAACGCTGATGGAGAAAAGCCTCACTCTTGGCCCCGGAATTTATGACTATCTCTGGTCGTAATCTCTCTCCTCTAACAACCTCCAGTCCTACAGCCATCTCCTTACGGATACTGCTGACCCATGCCTCTGAGGAGAATGGTTTTACGATACCGCTGGTACCTATAATCGAGATGCCTCCTTGCACTCCAATACGCGGATTAAAGGTCTTAGCCCCCACCTCACGACCTTGCGGAACCGAGATGACAACTTCAGCACCCTTTCCTTCAGGCAACAAGGGTAACAGATTCTCGCGTATCATCCGTTGCGGAGTCTCATTAATAGCAGGAGCACCGATAGGAAGTCCAAGCCCGGGAAGTGTCACAGTTCCCACACCTTCACCTCCTTTTATAATAATACGCTGGGAGTCATGAAGATCAAAAAGCCTGACTTTTGCACAGATTTCCAGCCCATCCGTTAAATCAGGGTCATCGCCAGCATATTTAACAACAGTAGCTGTATCTCCCTCAATCTTTTCTATCTTTACTTCAATATCTTCTCCATCGGGAATACGAACAGACACGAATTTCTTTGAGTAATCTCTCTCCTCTTTCTCTAAAATCTCCTCTAAAACAGCCACAGCAGAAGCCGTAGCACATGTACCCGTAGTCAGCCCCGTGTGGAGTTCAAAGAAATCGTGTAAAAGTTCCTGAATCTTCAGCCGCAAACCGTGAGGACCATTGACAACATTCTCATAAGAACAAGCCGGACGCTCTACAACAAAAACAGGCGTTCCTGACTTTCGGGCTGCTTCTATCTTCTCTGGGAATCCACCCGACTTTCCACTTTCTTTAGTGAGAATGGCCTGTGGTTTCAATCGGGCAATTAAAGATGCCGTATCTTCATGTTCATAATAAACTAAATGATCCTCAGGAAATCCTTCCCTTATAGCCATCTCACGGGAAGTATCTCTATCAAGAATCCGAAACCAGCATTCATTTTCTTTCCAATAGCCAGAGAGCCGATTGATCGTCTGCACACCCGTCAACGACAAAAGCCGATGAATGCCGTGTTCCTTCAACTGCAAAATGGCTGTTTCATAGTCCCTGCACCAACAAATATCTTCTGTATGTGGTTCATACTGCCGTTCATAACGGATGACTTGCAAGTTCAGATTCTGAGCAGTCTCGCTGATATTATGATGAAGTTCTGTAGCAAAGGGGTGAGCTGCATCTACAATCAGACGAATGGCATTCTTCCTGCAAAAATCGGCCATTTCATCGGGATTCATACCTCCTTTCACTCGGATTCCATGCACCATTTCAATATCCTGTCCGTCGCTACGGGTAGAATACCAGAACGGTTTGCCAGCCTCTTCAAGTATCTGGGCTGCCCGTCGTCCCTCAGTAGTGCCTCCGAATATCAGGATCATGCGTTCGGGTTAATCTATATAATCCACTTTAATCACAATCACACGGAGTGTCTGGTCCTCTTTCTTGGTGGCTACTTTTGCAATATGCCAGTCGGATGGAAAGAAGATGAAGAACTCTTTAGGATTGCTGTCATAGAAACGGGCCTTCTCCACATCATAATTATAATGGATGACGTCGGGCTTGTATTTGTCTTTCGGCGTGCTGCTCATATGATCGATAATACCAAAACCTTCCGTTCCTTTCACGGTCCACTGGAAATCAATGTGGTGAAAGTGGCTCTCACTGTTACGCTTCTCTAAAGGACCATTTTCCGAATCCTCCACACTGGCCACCAATTGCGTGCCTGGTATGGGATGCTTTCCTTTGGGAATAGCCAACACGTCTGTTTCAGAGAGCCAACGGAAAAGTGCTTTCCATTGTTCGGGATTCTTCTGATACTGTTCATAGAAGTCCACAGCATTCACACTTTTATGGGGCTTGGCAGCCGTGAATCCATTGCGCCATTCACCGCTTTTCATCCATTTACGTGCCTCTTTCACGAGTTTCTTGTCTGGACAGAAACGGGTATAATAGGTTTGTGCCGTGGCAGTAGTCATCGTCAACAGCACCAATAATGTGATAGAAATCAGTTTTTTCATATGCGTAGTTTTATCGTTTATCTTCATTATTCATTTTTTCCTTTTCTGAAAAGGTGAGTAAACCGTTTGTCGTAGAGTTTGGAATTCTCACTACGGTTATCGATAGCCTCTCCTACCACAAGCATCGTGGTAAGCGTAAGGTTATTGTCATGCACCATCTTTGCCAGGTCTTTCAGCACACCACGATAGATGCGCTGGTCTTTCCATGTGAGATGATAGCAGGCGGCAACAGGCGTGTCTTCAGGATATTCCTGCAAGAGTTCGCGCTGCACATCATCCACAATAGCCGCCGAAAGGAAGATGCACATCGTGCTTTGGGAACGTGCCAGCAGATGGAGTTTTTCCTTTTCAGGCATGGGTGTCCGCCCTTCTCCACGGGTGAGGATGATGGTCTGACAGCGTTCTGGAATCGTGAACTGTGAACGGAGTTCTGCAGCAGCAGCCAGGAAAGAACTGATGCCGGGGGTGATGTGATAATCCATTCCGTGCTTATCAAAGAAAGCCATCTGCTCCTGGATAGCCCCGAAAATGCAGGGATCACCCGTATGAAGGCGTACGATATACTTTCCTTTGTCGTAGAAATCCTTCATCAAATCGCACTGTTCCTCCAATGACATGTCAGCAGAAGAGCGTACGGTAGCCCCAGGTTTGGCACAAAGCGTCAGT
This sequence comes from uncultured Prevotellaceae bacterium, assembly GCA_902784755.1. Lineage (GTDB taxonomy): Bacteria > Bacteroidota > Bacteroidia > Bacteroidales > Bacteroidaceae > Prevotella. The sequence continues at coordinate 23,308 of CACZVX010000016.1, read as the reverse complement.
TCCTTGGGTACCAGGGAGCCCGCATACAGAATAAGGTCAGCTCTTTCCAACAACCGTCTGCCACGCACAGACACCAAATCAGGGTCACCAGGACCGGCACCCACAATCTCAACGTGACCTTCACGGAGGTATTTACGATCGATTGCCACAGCCACCGTGAAGTTCTTTCCTTTCTGTTTGGTGAGCAACAACTTGCCATAGTTGCTGCCTAAAATGGCCGCTGCCTCACAAACGCTGGGGGTTCCCACATGTTTTGAAACCACTTCTGAGGGCGTGGGTACTTCCACCTTTGCCAGTTCCTCTGCCGTGAAAAACCTGACGGGATAAGGATCTGTTTGCAGCAGTTTTATCACGGGCTCATCAGCTTTCACGTCAATCGTACAATACTCCCGGGCCAGATTAAACATGCCATGTGCCTCCACCACCTCATCGATATCGCTCATCACCTCCAACGCTGGTCCTGCCTGATGAGCCAAGCCAATGCCATAGGTAATCACTTTCGGAATGAAATGCACGCATGGAATATCCACATCGGGATAAACCCTGAAAGGCGAAACAACAATCAAGGCACGGAAAGGCTTCAATGTGGAGGTTTCCACATCTTTCACAATCGTAACGTGTGGGGGCAGTGTGTTTTCCAGATAGTCAGTTCCCCGGTCACGGATATCCATATAGAGTGCCACAGGCTTTTTGTTGACAAACTGGAAGATAACGGCATTCACGTCCTCCTTTTCCTCTGCCACCACCCAGTCGAACTGCTCTTCAAAGGTGTCCAAAGCCCACAGACCCTGAATATCGCTTTGAGTTGTAATCACGGGATTGGCCCCTAAAACGGCAGCCACCTCCTTCGTCAGCTGGTTTGCTCCACCCTTATGTCCACTCAGCACGGCAATGACATTCTTCCCCGTACTATCCACGCAGATCACGGCAGGATCGGTGTACTTATCCTCTATATATGGGGCAATCGTACGCACACAGATTCCCAAGGCCGAAACAAAGACAAAGGCATCATAGTCGTGGAAAGTATCCTTCACCTCTCCGCGGGCCAACAGCTTTGCTTCGCCAGGGAGTGCCTCCAGCAACCTCCGTGCCGTCTTTCTACTCTCTATAGATACAGGTACAATCGCTATTCTCATTTATTACCTTTTTACTTTATTACTTTTTTACCTTTCAAAATAATGATGGGATGATAATCGTTGATAGCCACACGCATCGGCTCCTCTAAAACAAGGCCCAGTTCACGGGCAGTTGCTTCAAATATCTGTTGACTGTCTGAACGGATACGACTATCGGTAACACTTTCAGGAGCCACACAGTTATAGACGATTACTCCACCAGGCAACAGTTCTTTTACTGCTTTTGTCATCAACTCTTTCAGATGTCCGCCATGACCTCCTATAAAAACAGCATCTGGCGGAGTAAGACCTTCAGTGGAAATCTCGATGAAATCGCCGATTATTGAGGTAATACCCGGAGTTTTGAACCTATGGGAATTTATCTCCATCAGTTGTCTGCCCTCTTCCCGAATCTCGAAAGCTGTCACATGAAGATGGGGGAATTGGAGTTTAGCCTCTATGGAAACACTACCTGTACAGAAACCGATATCCCAGAAAGAATGGCGGTTCTGCAGTTCCAGGGCTGCTAAGGTGAGCAGGCGGACAGGTGCCTTCGTGATCATCTTCTCACGGCCGTCAAGCAGGGCAAACTCATTGTCAGGGATGCCAAGGGGGAAGCCTCCTCCAACCTCCCCCTGAAGGGGAAGACTTAAAATCAAGCAGTTGGGGCGTTTGAATTCCTGTTTTGCGACTTCTTTTAGGGAGAGGGTTGTGACACGTTCGTCGGTTTCACTGCCAAGATGCTCACCTACGCTCATTTGATAGTAGTCATAGCCATATTCCAACATGCGTTGGGCAATGGCAGCAGGTGTGTGTTCGCCATCGGTAAGTACACCGATTTTCTGCTTCCGTTCCATCAAGGCACGGTCAAACTCATGCCAAGGGCGACCTGTCAGTGAGACAACAGTCATGTCATGATAAGGCATCACGAGCCGGTGTGCCAACATCTGCAGGGAATTGAAATAAGGAAAAACCTGTATGTCGGCATCGGGAATCTCCCTTTTAATCGTGTTGGCAAAGCCGAAAAACAGCGGATCACCCGAGGCAAAAACCACAATGGGCTTTTCTATCTGGGCATATTGTGCAAAGACCTCACTCAGCGGAACCGTGATATCAATCCATTGGGCATCTTGGGGAATAAGCTCTTTCACTAATTCATGATGACGCTTGCCGCCTGAAAAGACACAATCAGGAAGTGTTTCAGGCAAACGAATCGCCTTCGAAACATCCGGCATTCCTATCACGATGAATTGTTTAGACATCTCTTCCGGGTTTTAAGAGTTCAGCATCTGGCCATGCTAAAATACTGTTGACAAGTGTGGCTGCCAAGTTGGAGCCTCCTTTTCGGCCTTCAATAATGATTTTAGGCACTTCATGGAACACCTTCACCATATATTTCGACTCACAGACATGCACGAATCCCACAGGAGCAGCAATAATGCCTGCAGGACGAGCCTTCTTCTTCCGCATCAGATCACAGAGTTCCATCAAAGCCGTTGGGGCATTACCAAAAACAAAGAGCGCCTCGGGATGTTCCTCCACCGCCAAACGGATACCAGCCTGTGTACGGGTAATATTCTGTGACTGAGCCATTTCAGCCACACGTTCATCGTGGAGATAACATTTCACTTCAATACCCAGACGCTCACAAGCTGCCTTGCGGATACCACTGGCAGCCATCGTCACATCCGTGATGATACAAGGCTTCTCCATACTAGTCATAGCCTGATAGATACGGGGAACAGCCTCTTCATCGGTATAGAGGATATCCTCCATCGAGAAATCGGCAGTCGTATGAATAGCATGCAAGAGTGGCCATTTGCGCCAGATGGGAATATCAGGATGCTGCAGTTCAGAAGCAATCGTGCGGAAACTCTCCATCATAATTTCCTGTCCCTTATTTGGAGAGGGAGTACTCTCTTTCTCTGTATTAAGAGATGGAACTTCTTGATAATACCCTCGAGGCGTTATCATCAAGTATTCTCTCTCCACTCTCCACTCTACACTCTCCTCTTTTTCTAAAACATAGCTCTGCGAATTCCCGATAATGACAACGGTGAACATATCCACATCTTCAGGATCAAAATCCTTCAGCGTGGTGACATGAACTACCTGTTCCTCCCGACCTGCCTGACGTACAAAGCCTACGGGAGTATTACTGGAACGCCTTTCCAAGAAAATTTCCTTCAAGCGGTGAAGTTGCCAATAGCGCCCATTGCTCTTGGGATTATAGATGGCTGTGACGAAATCAGCCTCTGCCGCAGCCACAATACGCTTTTCAATCTTTGCCCAAGGCGTCATCAAATCAGAGAGGGAAATCACACAGAAATCATGTCCCATGGGAGCACCAAGAAGTGATGCTGCCTTCTGGAAAGCGCTAATCCCCGGCAAAGAAACAATCTCCACTCTCAACTCTACACTCTCCACTCTCAACTCTCCACTCTCAACTCTCCTCTCTCCTCTCTCCTCTCTCCTCTCTTTCGCCATTTCGTAAATCAGCGGAGCCATACCATAGATGCCCGCATCACCACTTGAAATGACGACCACATTCTTCCCCTGTTCTGCCAGTTCAAAAGCCTGCAAGGCACGATCACGTTCACGTTTCATGCCCGTATCAATACAGGGACAACCTTCACGGACATACTGCTGAATGAACTGGAAATAGTATTTATAGCCAACAACCACGTCAGCCTCTTTGACCGCCTGCAAGACAGCAGGTGTGATATCTTCAGGACTACCAGGACCAATGCCCACTACTGTAATCTTTGGTTTTCCCATAGGTAGATAATTGTTTCGGCAAAGATAGTAAAAAAGGTGCAAGCGACCAAGGCTTGCACCTTTAATTTTATAACACGCTACTATATAAAATTACTCAGAAGCTGTGGTAGGAGTTGAGAGAGCATCATCGGTACCCAGCTTGGCAATAGCCTCACGGGTGTGGTTCATCCACAGCTTGCGAACGGCTGCACGTTCTGCCAAAGCGGGGATATACTCCTCACCTGTCTTATACTGCTTCCAGCAAGCTTCGGTGAAGTTAGTCTCGTAGGCTGCTGTCTTGATACCTGCGGCATTGAACATAGAGAACCAACTCTCCTCATCGTCGGGATCTGCCATATCGTTATGGGCGTGGTCACCGGCAATTGACATCAACGGATAGAGCTGTGCGTTCTTGGCATCGTTCTTCACATACGACATCTTCTTTGTCACATCACCAATTTCAATGTAGAAATTACCTCCACCGATATGATTGAGCACGTCGTCCACGTAGGTCTGATCCATATCCACGGTGCCTACATAGTAGTTCTGATTGAGGGCACGGAGATGATCCTCCAACTGCAAGTAACGGATGTTACCGCCATAATAGTCGTAACCTTCAGGATTACCATGACCCATAAAGGCAACGATACCTTGTGCAACAGCAGCCTTGATGTCCTGCTCGTTATTCAGCACGGCAGCCAGATTCTTAGCATCAGACTCCTCAGCCATCAGCGGTGTGCCTACAACAACCTGACGGTCGATGCTCTTCATATAGGCATCGGTGAAGTCGGCATTGCGGTTGTTCATGAAGTCCTTTACATAAGTGTCACGTACACGGCGGTATTCCTCACCGGGAATCACCTGCAGCGACTGAATGACAATCTGCTTATAGCCAGCCAGTCCGATAGCGGTGAGCCAATGCTCGGGATCGTAGTAATCACGGGGAGCCACATTCTCACCGGCACGAGCATTGTTGATGCAGATAGCAGAAGAGAAAGCGAGATAAACATCCCATCCGGAGAAAGCACTCTTGTAGTCGGCAACCACCTTGTCGAAGGTGTCGTAAGCCTGTTCCCAAGTAGAACCGAAAGCCACCACAAGGATGACCTTGTCGCTCTTCTTCTGGCTGTTCACGGTGTTGTTTACAGCCTGCTGATACCTGTCGTAGTTTGAACTGCTGCTGTTGTTGTCGTCATCACTACAAGCAGTGAAACTCATGGAAGCCACGATTGCCATCATGGCTAACATCAAAAACTTAATCTTCATCTTCATTGTTACGTTGATTTAAATTAGACTTAAATTTATTATTGGTTTTCTTTCCTTGAGCAAAACGAATGGTGAACGAGGCGTATAGGGTGGTTCCAGGAGAAGTGGTACCCAGATGCAGACCATGATAAGCCTTGTCCACATAGTTGAAGATATTATCCACACCGGCCTCAATCTTGAAATTCAGAGAATGAGGAAATGAGAAAATGAGGAACTTCCGTGCGTTGAACTCATAACTTGTGTTCAGACGCCATAATTGGTAGCCCTTTCCATCACCATTTATCTGATAGTAGCGTTTGGAGGAGAAACGTCCGTAAAGACCAATGCCCAAATTTCTCATTTTCTCAAGAGGATGGTTCCACGTAGCAAAGACATTGCCTTTGTGATGGGCCATACCGTCGATGATAACCTGCCGCATCACGTCATGTTCCGTGTCATACTGGTTAGCTTCGGTGTCAAGATAACTATAGCCCAGACCCACAGAAAACTCACGCCACGAGTAGCGGGCCGTCAAATCCACTCCATAGGTTTTGGCGTCTTCCACATTCTGATACTGGCGGGTCTTCACGGGGTCATACTGAAGGATATATTCTGCAGGCGCATCTTTGTTGGGGATGGTTACCAATGTAATCATATCCTTCACCTTATTATAATATGCAGTGGCCGTGATAGAAAGTCCGTTCCACGTATATTCACCTCCCACGGAGAAGTAATTGCTCGTCTGCGGTTTCAAGTTTTCATTTCCCAGATAGAGATAGGTGCCGCTCATCTGACGGATATAACGGTAATGGAGTTCCTTTGGAGTAGGAGTCTTGAAGCCCTGGCTCCATGTTGCACGCAAACGGACAGCTTGTCCCAATGTCAGCATTCCAGAGATTTTTGGTGTCAACCGGAAACCGAACTGCTCATTATGGTTGAGTCGCAAACCAGCGGTGATATTCAACGGTTTGAGTAAGGTGAACTCATCCTGCACATAAACAGCCTCGTGATTGTCGCTGGCTGTCCCCTTCTCCACACGCATGGGTGCTTTCAGATAGTCATAGCGGTATTCCAACCCGGCAGAAAGATGATTCTCATAGGGTAGTGTGAACACACCCTTTGCCTCGGCCATCAATCTCTGCTGGTCACTTTGCAACTGCTGGTCACCTGGATAATAGGGATAGAAATTCGTGAAATGCCCGTCGATATAACCGTCTGTAAGGTATTCTTGCGTAAAGTCATAATAATAGGCATGTTTGTTCCAGGTGATGTCCACAGTCAGGAAGTCCTGACGGTTGAGTTTCCACTTACCGCCAAGAGCAGCCGAAGCGTTGTGGTATTTCAAGTCATACCAATGGATATCCACTCCCGGATGACTGCCCAACGGACGATAGATCTTCTTCCATTGATAACTGCCTTCTGCATAGATCTCCAAAGGTCGGACAGGAGTCCACGACAAACGTTCAGCTACTTGCCAGTTGGTACGGCGGTTCACGGTCTTGTTATGTGAATCAGTTATCGGGAATTCTGTTTGGTGCGGGTCTTCACTGGCGGTATTCTGCCAGCCATCGGTATGTTGCAACTGGAAATTAGTATAGCTGCTCACCTTCCCCACATTGAATCCGAAACCATTATGCTGACGCACATCACCATAACTGCCGACACGCGTGGTATTCTCCAAAAGCAGTCCCTCCTGATCGTGTTTCTTGGTAATGATATTCACCACACCGGCAATGGCATCGCTGCCATAAAGGGCTGAAGAAGCACCTTTCACAATTTCTATTTTCTCAATATTGTTCGGGTCAATCAGGCTCAGGTCATTCTCTCCGCCCACATCTCCATGAATACGCTTTCCGTTGATGAGAATCAGAATATAGTTGTTGCCCAAACCATTCATCTGCATCTGTGAACCCATATCATCTTCATTAAAGTCGAAGGATGCCGTCAGCATCGAGAGCATGTCCTGCAGACTCTTTCCCGAGAAATTGCGCAACATCTTTCCACTGATAACTTCCGTTTGTACCGGGTCATTCTTCAGCAAATGCTCTGTACCCGTTCCCGTGACCACCACCTCATCAAGATGATGAATGGAATCGGTCATCACGGACTGAGAACGGACAGGCAGACATCCTAAGACGGAAACTCCGCCAACCAGCAGCGCTAAAACGAGAGTTTTATATTTCATTATTAAACAAATTTCACTATTCACTTTAAAAACTTAATACCTATACTGACAAAGGGCATACATCCGGCATTCAGTGAGGCATAATTACTATTATAGGGACGGTCGTCCACCCAATTGAAAATATTCTCAATACCTAAAGCCGGTTCGAAGACAATGTGCTTCGTCTTGATGGTATGGCGTGTCACAATATCCCACATATTGTAGTGAGGGGCATAGCCGTACGACTTTGAATAGCGGCGACTGTAGATGCGTCCGTTCACACTGACATTCAGCGTATAGACCTTCCAAGAGGTCTTATAATTGGCACCTACTACGTAAGCATTCTTAATGGTTTTGTCCAAAGGCAAATCGGTTTCCTCATCCTTGGTATTCAGATGGGTATAAGCGGCATTCAGGGAGAAGCCCGCACCTAAATAGGCATTTCCTGCAACATTGAATCCTAACACCTGAGCCTTACTCACATTCTGGCGCTGACGGGTCTCCTCATGACCATATCGCTCCATTGACTCATCACCAGTAGCAACCGTTACATAATCAATCATGTCACGGATTTTATTGAGAAACACATTTCCGGAGATTCCGAAACGGGCATGATTATATTCAGCATTCAATGAGAGATAGTGGTTCTTCTCGGGTTTCAGCTCCACATTGGGCATGGTGTAGCGGTCTGTTGTCTTGGCTATATCGGTAGCATAGAGTTGTGATAAGGAGGGAGCCTTGAAACCAGCAGCATACGACGCTCTCACATTCAGTCCTTCCCACTTATACATTAATGCCACATTAGGTGTGGCGTAATGCTTGAAATTCTCATGATAGAGATAGCGGATACCCAGGAGGGCCTGCAGTCCTTTAGCCAGTTTCAGTTCTTCCTGGGCAAAAGCGGCCCATGTATAAGCTGATTCACGGTCAATATTATCACTCTGGCTCTTCAAGATGTCGGTCTGATACTCTACACCTACGGACAACTTGTTCCAGTCTGCCAATGTGAAGATACCCTTCAGCGTGGCAATATGGCTGCGTGTGTTCTTGCGAGTGATTTCCTCGCCGGCTTCGAAGGAGCCACTCTTCTTGTAGTAATCGTTCTTAGACCAATAGGCATCCGTATTATAATCGGCACGGATGAAGGCTTTCTTGCTGATCTTGTATTTGGCACCAGCTCCGACGGAGAATGTCTGATGGTGTATGTCATAGGCATATACATCATAGGGGCGGTCGGTATGATGATTGTAAAAACTCACATCACCATAGACAGACAAACGGTCATTAGGATCAAAAGTCAGATGCTCACTGATCATATCGGAATGAAAGCCTGTCGCTGCTATTTTATTGGTCTCCACCAGAGTTGTCTCACCTGTTTTCTTATCGGTCTTCTCTTCGTAGGGACTCAACTGATAGTTGTTCAGTTCCTGCCGGCGATAGCTGGTATAACTGCCTATCATCCCTTTTTGGATATCCAAATTGGCTTGTTCATTCAACCCGCCTTTCTGGGAAAAGCGGATGTTGTTGCTTGCCTCTATCTTATCCTTTCCTTCATCGGTAATGATATTCACCACACCACCGATGGCATTTGTACCATAAAGTGTGGAAGCGGCACCATTCTGAATTTCGATACGTTTCACCGAACTTAAATTGATCTTTGCATAAGTATCGTCACCCGTCAGTCTTCGGCCGTTCAAAAGAAACACATAATATTCATCGCTCAGTCCATTCAGCGAAAGTGTAGTGCCCATGCCGTTAGTAAACTGAGTGAAAGAGGGATTGAGTTTTTGCAACGCTTCTTCTAAAGAAGACACATTGATATTGAGCAAATCCTGCTGCGTAATCACTTGCACAGGAACGGGAGAATCGGTTTGGCGGTGATGTGTACCTGTTCCTGTTACCACAACAGGCGACAGATTAACTTCCTTATCCACCTTGTTGTTCTGTGGATAAGCATTTAGAAAAATGAGAGCACACAACATGCTCACAAGCATCGTTTTCTTCATTACAGATAGTTGTTGTCGTCACATTTGCCGTGCCCATGTTCCCGTGGGCGACGTAATTAAAGTGTAGAGTGGCAGGTTTCCTGACTTGCCCCCGAAAACACACCTTCCCATCCCTGCGGACAGTGGCTTTTTATCGTGTTTCCGATAATGGGGCTTACAGTAGCGGGTACTGTCCCGGATTCTCACCGGATTCCCTTTTACATTCTGGCTGAAAGCCAAAATATCACCATTCTGGTTGCAAAGGTACGAACTTTTTTTATATCTTTGCAACAAATATTGAAATAAATGCAGAATTTTCTCATTGCAGCCACCAACTCCGGATGCGGGAAGACCACCATAACCATCGGACTGCTTAGGGCTCTCCGAAGGAAAGGCGTCCACGTGCAGCCATTCAAGTGCGGTCCTGATTATATTGACACGCAATACCACCAGATGGCCTGTGGGGAGGAATCGGTAAACCTTGACACACGGTTCACTACGCACGAACATCTACGTGAAGTATTTAATCATTATCATAAAGAGGTGAACATTGTGGAGGGAGTGATGGGGCTTTATGATGGTTACGACCGTTGGAAGGGTTCTTCTGCGGAGATTGCCGCACTGCTTGACATTCCCGTTATTTTAATTATCAATGCCCGTAGCATGGCCTACAGTGCTGCGGCCGTCATCCACGGATTCACGAGCCTTCCTTGCGAAGACCTCCCTTCCCTCCGTTTTGCGGGCGTCATCTTCAATCAAGTGGGCTCCGAGCGTCACGCCTCATTCCTAAAACAGGCCTGCGAAGATACAGGCATCTCCTGCCTGGGTTGTATTCCCCGACTTCCGGATATGGAAATACCAAGTCGGCATTTAGGTTTATCGTTAGAAAACCGCGATTTCATCGAGAAAATCATCTGTCGAGCTGCTGATGCCATCGAGAAGTATGTTGACCTTAAAGCTTTAGGATTATGAAAATCGCAGTAGCTCGTGACGAAGCTTTCAATTTCACCTATCGGGAGAATATCGACCGACTGAGAGAAATCGGAGAAGTCATCTTCTTCTCTCCCATTCACGATAAAAAATTACCTCTCTCCTCTCTCCTCTATTTACCTGGTGGCTATCCCGAGTTTTTCTTGAAAGAACTGAGTGCAAACACCTCCATGCTGACTTCCATCCACGACTATATTGAGCAGGGCGGCCTTTGTCTGGCTGAATGTGGCGGCATGATGTACCTTTGCCGGCATATCATCGATGAGGAAGGAACACTCTGGCCTATGGCCGCCGTTCTGCCCGATGATGCCACCATGCAGGGCAAGCGACTTCATTTAGGCTACCGCGACTGGCTCGGCTTCAGGGGACATGAGTTCCACTATTCCTCGATTGTCGGCAATCCGGCACCTTATTATATATATAAGAATCTTCGCGCCTCTTACGTCCATCTGTATTGGGGCGACAAAAACATACTGGATTTATGGAAAGACTTCACCCCCTGATGCTAGCTGGAACAGGTAGTGACGTCGGCAAAAGCCTTGTTGCTACCGCCTTCTGTCGCATTTTCCTGCAGGACGGTTATCAGCCGGCTCCCTTCAAGGCACAGAATATGGCCCTGAACAGTTACGCCACGCCCGAAGGTTTTGAGATTGGTAGAGCGCAAGCCGTTCAAGCTGAAGCAGCAGGTATTCCCTGTCATACTGACATGAACCCGCTCTTGCTGAAGCCCAACAGCGACCACACCTCACAGGTAATTCTCAATGGACGCCCTATCGGAAATCAGCATGCCACGCAATATTTCCGTCGTGAGGGACGCGAAGTGCTGCGACAGGCTGTCCATGAAGCCTTTGACCGCTTGGCTGCCCGTTTCCATCCTATCGTGATGGAGGGTGCCGGAAGCATTGCTGAAATCAACCTTCGCGACGTGGATATTGTCAATATGTCGATGGCCCGTTATGCCAATGCTGATGTCATACTGGTGGCCGATATTGACCGTGGAGGTGTCTTTGCCTCCGTTTATGGTTCTATCATGCTGCAGGAACCTGAGGACAGAAAACTCATCAAAGGTGTCATCATTAATAAGTTCCGTGGTGACAGGAGTCTTTTTGATGAGGGGCGTAAACAACTGGAGCAAATCTGTGGGGTACCTGTCTTAGGAGTGCTTCCCTATCTCAAGGACATTCACATCGAGGAGGAAGACAGCGTTTCGCTGGAGCGTAAGAATATGGAAGCACAGGCTGGAAAGGTAAATATCGCCGTAGTCATGCTTCGGCATCTGAGCAATTTCACCGATTTCGATGTGCTGGAGCAGGATAGTCGTGTACACCTTTTCTATACTAGTAACACAGAAGAAATAAAAAAGGCCGATATCCTGATCCTTCCCGGTACCAAAAGCACGATTGCCGACCTGATGGAACTGCGCCGTAACGGCTGTGCACAAGCCATTCTCCAGGCACACCACGACGGCAAGACCGTCATCGGCATCTGCGGTGGATTCCAGATGATGGGTCAGGAGGTTCTTGACCTCGAACATGTGGAAAGCGATGTGGAGCGCATGCCCGGACTAGGCATTCTACCCCTCACAACTACCATGAACGGAGAAAAACGTACGGTTCAAGTAGATTTTAACTGGGAAACTTCCGCTGGGCCATCGTCTTGCAAAGGCTATGAAATACATATGGGTATTACCCGACCTGTGGCTGCAGGGGTAAAATCTAAACCCGTCACCACCTATAAGGAAAGTCCAAGATGCTGGGGCTCCTACATCCATGGTATTCTCGACAATGCCCCCATTATCGATGAACTGCTCTCTCCATGGCTTGAAAACAAGGAAGAAGAAAGCGCTTTCGATTATCAAGCCTATAAACAGCAACAATATGACCTGCTAGCCGATGCTGTCAGGCATGAAATCAACATGCCTGAATTATACCGGATTCTACGGGGAGAATAACAGCCTTTCCTTTTTCAATAAATAATGCCGTGCCGTTTGTCCCAAGAACGGTAAAGTCCGGCAAGGATGGTTCCGCTAATGCTATGCCATGCGCAGGAGATAGCACAAGGTAACACAGATAATGGCTGCGCAGCAAAGAAGGTTCCGGCAAGGACCGTGGCCAAACCAGCATTCTGCATACCCACTTCAATAGAAATCGTGCGCTTTTTGGCAGTATTGAAACCTGCCAAACGGCCCGACAGCCACCCTAGCAGATAACCTAATGAGTTATGACAGAAGACCACGGCAAAAGTCCAAATGAAAAGTATCAAGCCGCGTTCCACCAACGGGTCATGAACCGTAGAGATAACACCGCCCACAATACAAGCCAACAAAATAACGCTCGTGCCTGGCATCAGCGTCTGAAGGGTCTTGAAACTTTCCTGTTTGCTATAATAATAATTCAGAATACAGCCAATTGTGATTGGCAGAATAGTCACAATGAGGATATTCAGGAACATACCTACCGTGTCAATCTCGATAATCGCACCCGCTGTCAGTTGCATCAGTAAAGGCGTCATGACTGGTGCCAAAATGGTAGAGGCGCAGGTCATGCCCACTGAAAAAGCCACATCTCCATGACAGAGATACGACATGATATTGCTGGAAACTCCACCTGGGCAACAGCCTACCAGCAAAATTCCTAAAGCCAGAGCCGGTTCCAGATGCCACACATTGACTAGCAGATAAGCTACACCTGGCATGATCAGGAACTGCGCGACAGCACCCACAAAAATATCCATGGGGCGCTGGGCTACAATCTTAAAATCCTGAGTGGTCAGCGTCAGTCCCATTGTTAGCATAATAAGCCCGAGAATCACTGTCTGCGTATTCCCGTGAACCCATTTGAAAAGTTCTGGGATAAAGAATGTGACTAGGGCTATCGCTATGATGAATGCGGAAGCATGATTAGCGAGCCAACGACTCAGCATTTGCAACGATTTAATCATAAAACCTTGAAATTCATTACAATTGCGTGCAAAATTACAAAAAACTTCTAACTCCTAACTCCTAACTCCTAACTTTTTGTTACCTTTGCACTGAAAAATTGATTATATATAATATGCAAGAAACAAGACAAGCTAAGATATCAAGATTGCTGCAGAAGGAACTGGCACAGATTTTCCAAAGTCAGACACGGATGATGCATGGTATGATGGTGAGCGTAACACGGGTGAAAATCTCTCCCGACCTCAGCGTCTGCACAGCCTATCTGAGTGTATTCCCTTCTGAAAAAGCAGAAGAAATCGTGGCCAATGTGAATGCGAATATGAAGACCATTCGCTATGAACTTGGCCAGCGCATCCGCAATCAGGTGCGTATCATTCCCGAACTGCGCTTCTTTATTGACGATTCTCTCGATTATATCGACCATATCGACGAACTGCTCAAGAAGTGAGTTTCCCTTTTTACATAGCAAAAAGGTATTTGTTCTCGAAGAAATCGACGAACGTCATTAACCTGATATCGGCTATATCCGTTGTGGGTGTAGCCATTGCCACGATGGCTTTGGTTGTGACGCTCTCGGTCTTCAACGGATTCCACGATCTGGTAGCCACCCTTTTCACTACCTTTGATCCACAACTTCAGGTTGTACCTACACAGGGCAAGACTGCCCCTGCTGATGATCCCATCTTGACAGAGATACGCCAGCTTCCCGAGATTGATGTGGCGACAGAAACTGTTGAGGACCAAGCCCTGGCAATATACAAAGGAAAACAGGCCATGGTGATGATCAAGGGTGTGGATGATAATTTCTCAGAACTCACCCATATCAAGGAAATTCTCTATGGAGACGGTGAGTTCTCGCTCCGCGCTGCCAATCTGCAATATGGAACAGTGGGTATCCGTTTGGCACAGACACTTGGCATGACAGCCGACTGGAATGACTTTCTGCATATCTATGCGCCCAAACGCGAAGGACAACTGGACATGATGGACCCCACGGACGGTTTTGTGGAAGATTCATTGATTTCACCAGGAGTGGTCTTCATGGTCAAACAAGGACGTTATGATAAGAACTATATTCTGACTTCCGTCAGCTTTGCCCGAAGCATTTTCGACCAGCAAGGCATGCTCTCCTCTCTTGAAATGCGTGTCAAGCCAGGTAGTAATCTGGATGCTGTAAAGGCAAAAGCACAGAAAATTGCCGGTGAAAAATATAAGGTGAAAGACCGCTATGAACAGCAGGAAGACACTTTCCGCATCATGAAGATTGAAAAGTTCATCGCCTATATCTTCCTCACATTCATCCTGATTGTGGCGTGCTTCAATATCATCGGTTCCCTCTCCATGCTGATTATCGATAAAAAGGACGATGTGGTGACCCTGCGTAATCTGGGAGCCACCGACAAGCAAATCACGCAAATATTCCTCTTTGAAGGACGAATGATATCAGCTTTGGGTGCCATTATCGGCATCCTTCTGGGACTTTTGCTCTGTTGGCTTCAGCAGACTTACGGATTGGTACATCTCGGTGAAAGCGAAGGTTCTTTCATCATCAATGCTTATCCTGTAAGTGTTCACCCACAAGATATCATACTGGTATTCATTACCGTACTGGCTGCCGGTTGGCTGGCCGTATGGTATCCCGTTCGCTATTTTGCAAGAAAGTTAGGAGTTAGGAGTTAATCAGCCTAAAGTGATGTTCTCTACCTCTACGTTCTCATGAAGGAAGAGTTGGGCTGATTCCTTGAATTTCGCTGGATTTTCGGTGGTAAGATAGTGAACAGTGGCTCCCTTGGAGCATTGCTGTTCTATCTGAGGATGACGCTCCAGATAATCTCTCAAACTGTCAGCGACATACTCCCCTTGCGGTACGACTCGCACACCTTGCGGCAAATATTTCAGAATCTTAGGCATCAGCAAGGGATAATGGGTGCAACCTAAGATAAGGCAGTCTATCAATGGGTCCTTGCGCATAATCTCATCGATACGCTTCTTTACGAAATAGTCGGCTCCGGGAGAATCTGCCTCATTGTATTCCACCAACGGAACCCAGAAAGGACAAGCCACGCCGCTAACGTGAATGTCGGGATTCAGTTTCTGGATTTCCAGATTGTAACTCTCGCTCTTGATGGTGCCTTCAGTGGCTAAAACGCCTACATGCCGACTTTGGGTTAGACTGCCAATCACCTCGGCCGTAGGACGGATGACGCCCAACACACGACGGCTAGGGTCAATCTTTGGAAGGTCGTTTTGCTGGATGGTACGCAAAGCCTTGGCCGAAGCCGTATTACATCCTAATATAATAAGGTGGCAGCCCATCTCAAAAAGACGTACCACAGCCTGACGCGTGAACTCATAAACGACATCGAAAGAACGGGCTCCATAAGGAGCGCGGGCATTGTCGCCCAGGTACATAAAATCATATTGAGGCAGAATCTGCCTCAACTGGTGCAGGATGGTCAGGCCGCCATAGCCTGAGTCAAAAACACCGATAGGACCTGGATCACTTGGAAAGTTCACGGTTGATTACCTCAGTAACGTCCTCGCCCTGAGCAGGATCAACATAAGGCAGGGCATCCCCGTCGGTATTGAGGATAAATGCCAGACCCCTTTGTTGTCCCACCTTGGCCAAGACAGCCTTTAATTTCTCATGCAATGGCTTCATTGCATCAGCCTCGGCGTTTTTCAGCAGACGGCGGGCTTCCTGCTTAAATGCCATATTTTTCTGCATGAGTTCCTGCAACTCGCTCTGTCGCTTGTTGCGGATAGAGACGGCAAACTCTTGCTGACCTTCCAGGAATTCCTCATATTTCTTGTTGAATTCCTCTTCGGCCCGCTTCATTTCAGTCTCAAACTGCTCCTCCAGTTTGGCCAGATTTTCCTTAGCCAAAGCATAGTCGGGCATGCTTTGAAGCGCCTGACTATATGAAAGGAATCCAAACTTCACCTGCGCACTAGCCAAAAGCGGCAGTGCGCAGAAAAGAATGGATAGTATGAATTTTCTCATTTACTTCATCTTCTGAAGCTCAGCTTTCACGTCAGCGGTAACATCCTTTGAGAGAGTTGAGCTGATGTAAGGAAGACTCTGAGCCTGCATAATATAAACATATCCTCCGTTTTTACCAACATTCTCAACAGCCTGGAAAACCTTCTGCTGGATGGGGGCCATCTTTTCCTGCTGCAGTTTCTGGAAAGCCTGGGCATTGTCCTGCTGAGCCTGCTGGAACTTGGTCATCAGATCGTTGATGGCCTTCTCTGTCTCCTGCTGCTTGGTCTGATTCATCGTGCTCTTGGTCTTCTCATACTCATCATACTTACGCTGGATCTCGTCCTGCATACCTTTGAGTTCGTTTTCGAATTCCTGACCTTTGGCCTTCAGTTCGCCTTCTGCGCGGGTGTACTCAGGGAGTGATGTAATCACGGCCTGAACATCAACGTGACCAAACTTCTGTGCGAATGAGGCCATAGGAGCCATCATCAACAGCATAAACAAAATCTTCTTCATTTCTTTTTCTTCTTTTTTATTGTTATTAATAATTCTTTAGCCGGATAGCCGGATAGCCGGATAATTATTCAGCCGGATAGCCGGATAATTATTCTGCCGGATAATTTTTCAGCCGGGTAGCCAGATAGCCGGATTACCGGTATTTAGTCAGCACTATATCCGAGCTTGGAGAGCACCTCATTGGAAATATCCACTTTGGGAGAACCATAGATGATGCCCGTGTCTGAAGCACGGTCAATGACCAGAGAGTAGCCGCGCAAATCACTGATATCCTTGACGGCATTGTAGATTTCTTCCTGAATGGGCGTCATCAGTGCCTCACGTTTCTTGTAGAGTTCGCCTTCAGGACCAAAATATTTCTTTTTGAGGTCACTGGCTTCCTTCTCCTTCTGCATGATAGCCTCCTGTTTGGCTTTTTTCTGCTCTTGAGAAAGGAATACCACCTCATTCTGGTAGTTCTTATACATGGTCTGGGCTTCTGTATTGAGAGCTTCCACCTCAGCCTGCCATTTCTTGCTGACCTGCGAGAGCTGTTCGTTTGCACGCTCATAAGCGGGCACGTTCTTCAGAATATATTCCATATCCACCAGCGCGAACTTCTGCGCTGAAGATGTTGCGAAACCGCAGATTGCGCATAATGCGCAGATTATCAATTTCTTCATAACGTTTTCTATTTATAAGTTAAAATGACATTTGACGCTGCAAATATACATCTTCTTTTTTTATCTGCAATAGGGAAACCACTATTTTCTAAGCGGAAAACCCTAAATCACCAAACTAGGTAACCTAGATAATCTAGGACTTCTAGGAATACTAGAATAACTAGAACTCCTGTCCAAGCACGAAGTGGAACTGGCTGCCACCCTTGGTTCCGAACACCTTGTCGAAACCGTAGGCCCAGTCGATACCCATCAAACCCACCATAGGCAGGAAGATACGTACACCGAGACCAGCAGAACGCTTCATGTCGAAGGGGTTGAACTTCTTGGCTTCCGTCCAGGCATTACCAGCCTCAGCAAAACCTAATCCGTAGATGGTGGTGTTACCCAACAGGAACGGATAACGGAGTTCAACGGAGAAGCGGTCATAGGCATAGCCTTCACTGCCGTAAGGAGTGAGTGAGCCGTTCTCATAACCACGCAAGCCGACAGTTTCTTCGGCATAGCTCGTAGAATAACCCGACATACCGTCACCACCCATATAGTAGGTTTCAAACGGTGACTTCTTATACTTGTTGTAGCTGCCCAAGATACCCAATTCCACACGGGTCATCAACACCAGACACTTTGTACCATTGGTCAGAGCAGTAAACGTGCGGGCCTTAAACTTCCATTTGTGATACTCAATCCAACGGTAACGCTCCTGTTGAGCAGCACTGGCAGCATCCGTCAGTTTTCCGGTGGAAGCAACTTCGGATGTATAAATCTCATCGAGTTTCTTATAATCCTTCTTGTCGAATGCTGACCATGGCGGAGTAATCGTCAGACTGGCAACAAACTCAGAACCACGACGCGGGAAGAGCTGGTTATCCGTAGAGGTACGTGAGAGCGT
Organism: uncultured Prevotellaceae bacterium; assembly: GCA_902784755.1. Classification (GTDB taxonomy): domain Bacteria; phylum Bacteroidota; class Bacteroidia; order Bacteroidales; family Bacteroidaceae; genus Prevotella. Next base: position 5,058 of record CACZVX010000016.1, on the reverse strand, counting down.
AATACCAAGGTTCAAGTTATTACAGTTACCATTCTGCACCAGGAAGTAACGCCACTGTTTCAGCATATAACGCGTATAGGCCAACTGCACACCAAGCTGGAAATAGTCATCAGGCCAGCGCAGACGCTTACCCCATCCCAGACTGGCTCCGAAAAGTTGGATATACTTGTCGGGATCGTAGTAGTTCTCGTAACTGTTGTAGCCATAACTACCATAACCGCCATAATAATAATTATAGTAGTTGTTCATCCAGGCACTATTGTAGTAGTTACTCGACACGTCTGTCTGCTTCGAATAATAAGCACCCACGGAGAACTGGATGGGACGCTTGCCACCAAACCAGTTAGTGGAATAGCTGGCATTGTACGACTGATAGTAAGTACCGTTGGTCTGAGCACCGATACTCAGCACTTCACCGTCACCAATCGGCATGATACCACGATACTCTGCATTCTTACGGAAGAGATTACGCATGGAGAAGTTGTTAAGCTTTAATCCCACACGTCCGATGACACCTGTTTGTCCCCAACCCAGTGAGAACTCAATCTGGTCGTTGGACTTCTGCACCAGGTTATAGTTGATATCCACCGAACCATCATCATAGTTCGGCTCCACCTTTGGGTCTATCTGCTCGGGATCAAAATGTCCCATTGAGGCCAGATCACGGGCTGAACGCATCAGGGCTTCCTTATTAAAGAGGTCACCTGGCTTCGTGCGGAGCTCACGTCGTATCACGTTTTCATAAAGACGGTCGTTTCCATTGATACGCACCTTACTGATATGTGCCTGCTGGCCCTCAAAGATACGCATCTCCAAGTCGATGGAGTCACCCACGATGTTCACTTCTGTCGGTTGCAGGTTATAGAACAGATAACCGTTGTTCCAGTAGTTGTTGCCCACAGCATCGTCGTCTTCGGTGAGTCGTTTGTTCATCAGTTTCTGGTTATAGACGTCACCCTTGTTCATACCCAACTGACGGGAAAGCTGGTCGGTAGAGTAGATGGTATTGCCCACCCACGTGATGTTACGGATGTAGTATTTCTTACCCTCATCCACCTTCAGGTAGATATTCACATGCTTGGGATCGTTATTCCAGACACTGTCTTCCAAAATGACGGCATCACGATAACCCAGCTCATAATATTTGTTGATGAGGTTCTCCTTGTCAGTCTTGTAGCGTTCAGGCGTATATTTTTTGGCTTTCAGGAACGAACTCAGTTTACCAGCTTCGTGAATCTTGGCAAAGGCACCCTTGCGTAAAAGACCACCCTTAATCCTATTGTCAGACAAGTTTTCGTTGCCTTCAATGATGATATTCCGGACCTTCATCTTGTCCTTCTTATCGACTGCCACATCGAGAATCACCTGATTCTTATTGGCCACGTCATCACGCTGAACAATAGAGATCTCTGCATTGTTATAGCCTTTGTCGTCGAAGTATTTCTTTGCCAAAATCTTCGCACGGTCAATCATGTTAGGCGTAATCTGATTACCTTTCCGCAGACCGAGTTTCTGCTCCATGTCCTCGCGCTCCGACTTTTTCAGACCGATATAGTTGATGGTGCTCACGCGTGGGCGCACCGCCAGATGAATATGCAGATAAATCTTGTCACCAATAAGTGAGTCGGCCGTGATGGCTACCTTCGAGAAAAGTCCGTGACGCCAGTAACGCTTCACAGCTTCCGTGATTTGTGCTCCCGGAACTTCAATCTCCTCACCGACGGTAAGGCCTGAAATACCAGTCAGCACATAATCCTCATAGCCTTCCACTCCTGATACGGCCAATCCCGCAATCGTACAAGTACGCGGCGAACCGGCATAGGTGATGTCGGGATTCACAATCTTCTCCTGCGCAGCTACGCTGCTAAATGAAAAGAGGAAAAGGAAGACCCACCCCCATCCCCTCCCTATAATGGAGGGGAGTGAAATGTTTCTTGCCTTATTTATTATGTATTTAATCATAACTTTCATATTTTCCTTTAGAAGTAATTACTCCCCTCCATTATAGGGAGGGGTTGGGGGTGGGTCTTTCTTCTTCTACCTGTGCCTCGGTCTTGCCGAAACGGCGCTGACGGTTCTGATAACTGGCAATGGCCTTATGCAGGTCTTCTTCCAAGAAGTCGGGCCAATAGGTATCACAGAAATACAGTTCGCTGTAGGCTATCTGCCACAGCAGGTAGTTGGAGATGCGCAGTTCGCCGCCTGTACGGATGAGCAGGTCTGGGTCAGGCATGAAGCTGGTGGCCAGATGCTGGCTGATGGTGTCTTCGGTAATGTCCTCGGCACGGATGCCTCCGGTCTTCAAATTCTTGAAGATATTTTCAGGGAGCTCTTCCATATCGTGAATCTCAGAGACTATCTGTCTGACGGCTTCGGTTATCTCCCATCGCGATGAGTAACTCAGCGCCACAACCATCGTCATGGCATCGTTCCCAGCCGTATGCTCCATGGTTTCCCAGAGTTTCTGCTGCACCTCGTCGGGCAACCGCTTCATGTCGCCAATGACGCAGAAGCGCACATTGTTCTTCATGAAGATTTCATCTTCGAGCGAGGAAAGCACCAGTCCCATCAAGGCAGAAATCTCATCGGCAGGACGGTTCCAGTTCTCCGTAGAGAAGGTATAAAGCGTAAGATACTTCACACCGAGGCGGACACACTCAGCCGTGATGCGGCGCACGGTCTCCACTCCAGCCTGATGACCGAAGGAACGTTCACGCCCCCGCTCCGTAGCCCAGCGTCCGTTGCCATCCATAATAATGGCAATGTGCTCGGGAATATTCTTCATGTCAAGATTGACAGCCATATCTCTTTGTTGTTTCGTTTACGCTATCTTTATCACATTCTCACTCGTCCTCATTATGACATGTGCGGCATTTTGCCATGAAACTATAGGTCACCGACAGTTGCAGCGTGGAATAGCAGTCCGTATTCTTGAAGAGGCCACTGCTTTTGATGCCATAGGGGTCCTTCACTCCGTCGAGTTCGTCGTTCAACGAGAAATGCATCGCCCATTCGAGTCCGACATTCACTCGTGCGCCCACCTTATACTTTACCCCCACACCGATGGGGAGGTTTGCCGTAAACACATTCTTCTGGTCTGTTTTTACAAACGTACCCCCCAAACCGAGAAGGAGATAAGGAGTCAGCCGTTTGGCTCCGCGATAGTCGCGACCCGTACCGTAAGGCCAGAAATTATACTCATAGACTACGTCGAGATCCACGAGCTCATTGCTGAAACTATAAGGCGTCTCGCGATATTCCGGATACCAAGTCTTGACATCAGCAGAGCTACCCTTCAGCTTTCCATAAGACACATTGGCCTTCAGCCCCATATAGGGATTGAAAATATAGCGCGCCACGAGACTTCCCATCGGCTGCAGATTCTTCGTGAGCGAACCGTTGAAGTCGCCATGATAGCCCATCAATCCGACAGCAGCACCCACTTCCATACGATATTCCACATCGTCCTGTGCACTGACACGCACTGTTGACAGCGTCATCAAGGCCAAAAGAAGACCGTATTTCCACTTCATGCTACATCTTCTTAATGATATTCAACCGCCTATTTAGCGTCATCTTTGACGAAATAACCTTTCCAGGTCTCACCTGTCCCCTCGCAGAACAACCACAAATTCCTGTCAGCATCTACTTTCAGAATGATACGGCTTGCGCTCTTGTCAAGGTTGGCTGGGAGGCGGAAAGCGTCATTGGGAATCCACGAAACGCCATTGTCATGACTCACGTAGATAGCATCATAAGCTTCCTTGCTGCAATCATCCATACCGGCACCGCCAATAGCAAGGATATTGCTGTCGTCATAGTAGGCAACAGACAAGTTGCTCAGCTTAGGCAGGGGGTAAAGATTGCGGCCACCGCTAGTGATATACGACCAGCCGCTCTTAGGCGCTCCCTCGGTGTATTCATCATACTTGAACCAGCAGGATGCATAGGCTTTGTCAGCATCAGACGTTCCTACCAGCAACACATAATCGGTCTCCTTATTCGTCCGGATGGACTTATACACGAAGTTGATATTGTTGTTGGGAAGATAGGAAGCATCCGTATCGAGGGTCTCATTAGTCCAAGTGCTGCCATTATCAGTCGAAAGCTGCAGGTTTCCTGCATCCACCCGATACTGATTCTTGGCTATTCCAGTCTGAACCGTTGTCACAGTCTCCGGCGTCACACCCGTCACTTTCTGCCAATACACCGAATCAGTAGGCACCTGATGCACATTCACCGTAACCTCATAAGCCCTGTAGTTGGCATTGCTGTTACTGAAAGGATACACGCGGAGTTCACGGGGTTTCGAGAAATCCAGAGAGTCAGAGCTGTTGTAGATAGTCAAAGAGTCGCCCGTCATGCTCTTGAAGAACATCGTTCCGGAATTCTTGGCTGACACCGTTACCACCACCTTCTTCACATCCGTTCCATAGGGCAGTGAATCAGGGTTGTAGATTTTATGGTTCAGATGATCTATTCTGAACAAATATTTGCCACCCGGCACCGTGGTCTTATAAGTGCTGTCAGTCACACCGTCCTTTGCCTTCGTTTTCACATAACGGTTCAATGTACCCAAAGAAAAGCTTGAAATGGCCGTGTCATTATAAGACACCGTCGCCTCATCTTCCGATTTCAGACACGATGCGAAGATAAGCGTAAGGGCCATCAGCAAGAAGGGCACAATAGTTCTTTTCATTCTCTTCCGAATTTGAATTTTGCTTGCAAAGGTAAGCAGATTTCCTCAAAAAAACGTTCATTTATCCATTTTATTAGTGAATTTATGGATTAAAAGGGCGTTTTTTAAGTTTTATTGAATAAAAAGGTGGGAGTTGGGATATGGGCAAAAAAAAAGAGGACGATATGAATCACTCACGTCGGCCCCCTGAAAACAATTAACGGATGTTAGTGTTAACTAAAGCAACAATACTGAGTATTGTCAAAATCGCTGTCAGCGCCAGCATCACGTTTGTTTCAAAATCTAATAACATAATCTTTACCTTAAATCTATCAAACTACTAACCTATGAAAACTTTTGGATACTTTCTCCCGAAAGCG
>CACZVX010000015.1 GCA_902784755.1 uncultured Prevotellaceae bacterium | reverse complement strand
CAACAGACGATGTTGTGGTCTCGCGGTCTTGGCATTTGGCGGGTAAATGTTTCTCTTTTTGCTGTTTGCGGTTTTTTTAATGTCTGATAGGTTGGGCTGTTTGCCGCAAAAATGATGGTTTTTTTGTGTTACTTATATTGTCCCCTCCGGCTTCCTTGTTAATCTATATATTTGCAGATATGAACAGCAGCATAGACTTCAGTGTGGCCACTGCCGACTTGCTGGCCACCGAACTGGACGAGATTCTTTTTGAGAGCATGAGTTATGGCGAGAGCATAGCCGTGACCTTCTCCGTCTATTGGTATGTTGGCCTGTTAGACCAATGGACCAATACCTATTATGCCGACACACGCGGCAGCGTTACCATCAGCGACCTGGCAAAGATGTGGAATGGTTACATCCTCTCTACCGTCAAGGCTGCCGGTGACTTGTTGCCGGGCAACAAAATAGGTGGGCTCACCGTGACCATTTCCTACGTATACGGGCAAACCTCCGGGCAATGCAACCGGCGCATCTGGTACAGCCGGCGCCATGACGGTGCCACCCATGCGTTGTTGAAAGGTAAGATGCCTTTCTTGTCGAAAAAGAAGCGCATTTTTGCCGATTCCTCTGAAATGGTCTATGCGCAAGGTCCCGACAATGTCACCATGTCGGTAGCAGCGACCTATGTCCGCAACAATACACAAAGTGTATCTACTCAGACGTTGACGCCGACAAGCAACACTTTCCAGCGTGCTGCCGATGCCTCTCCCTCCGTGATTACCGGCAGTCTCCCAAACAACAGCGACTTGAAGGAATATACCGTGACAGTCGGCAGCGACACTTGCACCTACCTAATTGAGCAGCGTCATTATGCGCAACGCACTTTGTTCTGCTGGCTCAACCGCTATGGGGTCTGGGAGACCCTTTGGTTCTTGGGCAGTGAATTGCGAAAAGTAGAGATATCTTCCGACTTTGGTTGGTTGGGAGAAGAATGGAAACCTCTCGACGTCGATGTCTCCGACACCTTTCAGGCCTTCTCTGGCTACCAGGATGAAAAGGTCTTTGATCAGGTCCGCGACATGGTTGACTCCCCAGCTGTTTTCATCTTGGACAAAGGGGTGTGGAAAGCTGTCACCATTAAAGACACCGACCTGTCGAAGAAGAAACCCCGCAACGAGGCTTTCTCATGCAGCGTGACCTACCGCCTATCCGCAAAACTATGACCATGAAAAGAGTAAGAGCATACTTCGAGAATTTGGCGCGCCAACACCGCGCATTGGGACATAATGAGGCCAACCCCCATTTTGCTTACCTGAATGATGAGAAAGACATGCTGCTGCCGGCACAGATGGGCTACCCGTTTGTCTTGTTGGGGCACAACGGATATACGGTGGCCGACGACGGCCAGCATCTGGTATGGCGGGTATTGCTGTCTGTCCAGACACACGTTACCGACACGGGCGACGACAGGGAGAAGAACATGGCCACCGGACAATGTGGGCGCATCATGCAAGACTTACTTGTCCGTGCGAAAAGTACCCCCGAGCGCTTGTCTAAGAAATGGCTACTTGGTATCGACCTGGCGGGCGCCACGGCAATGATGATAGAGAACGAGGATGATGCCCTCTACGGATGGGCTATCGAGTTCAATGTGTCACTCCCCTGGTGCCGGAATATTGACAACGAGATATGGACTGATTTGTCTGTCCGTGATATTATTGACAATTATTGACCAATAAAGCATATATGATATACAACGAAGACTACTGGAAAGAGGAACAGATGCACCGTGGCAGTGTGGCCATCAGTACCGGCTTGTCATGGGTGCGCATGGCACCATTGCTTGCTGCAGCGGAGGAGGATTTTCTTCGTCCATTGCTGGGCGATGCCGTCATGGATGAGGTGATAGGAATCTTCGAGAATCTGCTCCCGCCCGACCGTACAGAAGCGGAGAGCAGTGTTCTCCGTCTGGCTCGTCGGGCTGAGTTGAACCTTGCTCTATGGGCCAACTTCGATACGTTGAGCGTCAGAATCAGCGACCAGGGATTTCAGCGTCAGGAGAGTGATTCCTGGCGTCCTGCCTGCAAGTATCAGGAGGATAACCTCAGGAGAGGGTTTGCCAATGCCGGCTTCAACTCACTGGACAGACTCATAGATTATCTTGAGACACATCTCGATGACTTCCCGAAGTTCGCCGGTTCACCCGCCTACACGATATCTCAGAAATCGATTGTGAGAAATACGGCGGACGTGCAGGATATCTATGACATCAACAACTCCCGCCTGGTGTTCCTGCGCCTGCGCCCGCTGCTGCATCAGGTTGAGGAGCTCTGCCTGCAACCCGTCCTTGGCAACAAGCTGTATGATGCGCTGCGTGCCTGGCTGGAGGATGGCGAGACCACGCTGGACGGCGAAACCTATCCCGATGACAAATGGGAGCAGTTGCGTGACCGTTGTCGGAAGGTGGTGGTGATGACCGCCATAGTGCAGCTTCTGCGCACGACTGGTAGTGTGACAGACCGTGGTGCTTACTTCAGGCAGACAAGCAGTGCAGGAGGTGGCAATGAGAGTATCTCGCCAGTGGCCGACAACCGGCTGCAGCTGCTTCTTGCGGATGCTGACCGCGCCCGCGAGGGCTATGTGGGCCGACTGACTTCCTGGGTGAAGACTCACATGGCCACTCATGCCGCCGGCGACCCTCATCAAGTGCTGCACCGCGACAATGATGACGGCGCTGCTTTTTGGGCTTGACGATATAACAAATACCGCATTGTCATGACAAAAGAAGAATTTGAGACCCTGCTGCGCGCCTGGGGAGAGATGGTCAGAAACGACATGCGCCAGAGGCTGGGCAGCACTCATGGCTCAGGTGACCTTGCCAAAAACATCAAGGTGTCTATCGGTGAGAGCCGGAAGACATCGACACATTATGTCGGTTTCAAGTTCAACCGTTATGGTGTGTTTGTAGCCTATGGCGTTGGCCGCGGATGGATACGTCAGGATGGACAAGTGGTCGCAGGCTCAAGGGTAAAGAAAGGCAGTGAACTTCATGAACAGTTGAAGAAACGTGGATACAGCAACCGCGATATCCGTAAATATGCCGTAGGTGGTGGAAAATCCAGGAAATCTATCGACTGGTTTGACAGCGCTATAAGGGACAATGTGGAAATGTTGGCCGACTTGGCTTCAGAATACTATGGTGATTACTCCATGGAGCAGATGGTGGAGAAACTGGATGAGATGATCAATCGCATGACCATCCGGAAAAAGGGCTGAGGATATTCTACCAGAAATAATCCTTAGCACTCCAAATTAAAGCTATAATGGTTAAAATTGCCCAAATCATAATAGTCCCTTATTTTAGCTGCAAAGATATATAATAAATGATGAATTGTCAACTTTTTAACTAATTTTTTACCCTACACATGGATAAGAGAGTAAAAAGAAACATAAAACTCTACCTTGACGGAGAACAGATTACGAATTCTGTTGGGAACATCAATGGTGAAATCAGAAAATTGACAAGTGAGATAAAGAAACTCGAAATTGGAACCGAAGCCTATGAGAAAAAGGCTAAGGAAATAGCCAACCTAAAAGGGATTCTCGCTGCCCACAGAAAGGAAATCAATCAGACCAACAAGGATTTCTTGACATTGGGAGAAAGAGTTAGTGGATTGGTTTCAAAATTCAAGGACATCGGTATTTCATTGATGGCCTTCAAAAATGGTTTCGGCGGGCTATCGGCTGTTGCAGGTGCTGTTTCAGGTTCCCTTGGTGCTGTCGGTAGTGCTGTCGCAGGTGCTGCCGATATGGCGGTGAGAGCAGCCCGCTGGTGGGTGGAGTATAATGTTGAGATTGAGGAAGCACAACGGTTGACCAAGGAGTTCCTCGGCCTTACCGGTAAAGACTTGACCCATGCGCAGTCTGAGATGTCGGCCGTGGCGAAGTCAATGGGTAAGGACTACAAGGAAGTTCTTGAAACTGTCGACACGATGATGTCACAGTTTGGTGTATCCTTCGATACTGCTATCACAGCACTGAAGGATGGCATTCAGGCTGGTGGCGACCTCAACGGAACACTGCTCGAGCAGATTAAGCAGTTTGGCCCTGCCGCCCGTGATGCCGGCAACTCTGTGGAGGATTTGGTGGCAATGATTGTGCAGACCCGTTCCGGTATCTTCAACGAGGATGGCATGGCGATGATTCAGACTGCCGAGCAGAAAATCCGCACGATGTCGACCGCTACGGCCAGCGCCCTTGACGCGATAGGTGTCTCCTCGAAACAGTTGGAGTCTGACCTGGTGAGTGGCCAGACAACGATGTTCGAGGCCGTTCAGGAAGTGTCGCAGAAGATGATGGAGCTGCCATCCAACTCCAAGGAGGTCGGCCAGGCCATGAAGGAGGTGTTTGGCCGGACAGCAGCCAACGAAGGTATGGCCATGGTGCAGGCTATCGGTGAGTTGGACACCAACATGGAGGACCTGAAGGGTGTGACCGGTGAATACGGCGAGATACAGCGCCAACAGATAGATGCCCAGGCAGAGTTGACCGAGAAATTTGAGAACTTCTTCAATGTCGGTCAGTCTGGATTCCAGGAAATTATCGGCAAGGTGAAGCTCTATGTCACCCTGGGACTTATCAAGGCCATCGACGGCACAAAGAGTCTTGTCAACTGGACGAAGAATCTTGTCAACTGGTTTATCGACTGGTACAACAAGAGCCTGATTCTCCGCAGTGCTATACAAGGCTTGTCAGTCCCCTTCCGCGCCGTATGGGTGTCTGCGAGAGGCTTAATCAATTCCATCATAACCGGTTTCAAGGAGGTTGGCCGTATACTGAAGGGTGTAGGCAACACCTTGAAGGGTGTCTTTACATTGGACTATGACACCCTGCAAAGAGGTTTACAACAGATTTTTGACGTGAAGCCACTGTTAGGCGATATTAAAAACAATATCGTCGGAACTTTCAAGGATGCAGGCAAACAGGCTGTCTCGGCTTGGAACAATACTGTCGGTGGTCACCTCGACTATTTAGGCAGTGGCAGTTCCCCGGACAGCACGCCGGAATTAGTGGTGACCGGACACCGACCATCTTCTCCCGCACTACCATCTGGTGACAGTTCTTCTGGCACGAAAGGAAGCAGGAAGGGTGGGGGTACCGTAAATAAGAATACCAATGCCGAAGCCGAAGCCCGCAAGGAACTTCAGCTTCAGCTCGAAGCCATCGATGCTGAAGCTGCCAAAAAACGTGCAGAACTCAAAGAGCAATACATCCGTGGTGAGATATCCTCGCAGGAAGAACTCAACAAGAAGATGGAGGCTGTCGAACTGGAGTCGCTCCGCAAGAAGCTGGATATTGCCGGACTTGAAGCCAAGCAGCGGGCAACCATCGAAGAGAAAATACTCGACTTCCGGAAGAAACTCTACGACCAGCTCATCGCTGTCAATGAAGATATCCGGAAATCCGATGCCCAGAGCCTGGAGCAGCAGCTGGAGGAACTGCGCAAGAAAGAGGAGTCGCAGCGGCAGATTATCTCTGATGCCTATGCTCAGGAGCTCATCAGCAAGGAGGCATACGAAGATAGTGTCACACGGTTGGAGGAGAAATACCAGGAGAAACGCAGGGAGGCACAGGAGGCCGACGCCAAGAAACAGATGGAACTCCGTGAGAAAGCCTATGAGGCACAGGAATTGGCCGCCCGTCTTGCGGCTGCCCGTGAGGGAAAGTCAGAGAAGAAAGTTACCAAGGAGCTCCGTGAGCTTCGGAAACAATATCTGGAGTCCATTCTTCAGGACCTCAAATTGTCGAATGACGACCGGCTGGCTCTGATGCAGGAACAGCAGGAAATTGAAATCAGCGAGCACAAGGAGCTCTACGATACAGTCATGTCGATAGCCACCGAGTTTTCTGAACAGATGGACAAACTCATGGAGGAGGTGTTTGATTCAGGTATCAAGGGCTTCAAAAAATTTGCCAAGGAACTGCTCAAGCAAATCCTATCCCAGGTGGAGAAAGCCATGGTGGCTAAATATGTGGAGATACTTGTTTCCGATATCGCCGAGAAGAAATGGGCTGGTGTGGCTACAGCTGCCGCTAAGATGGCCGTTGTCACGGCTGCATTCTCTGCAGCCAAGGCAGCCATCAACAAGTTCTCTGATGGAGGTTATACCGGCCGTGGGCGCAAGTATGAGCCGGCCGGCATTGTGCATAAGGGTGAGTATGTGTTGCCCCAGGAAGCCGTCGACAATCCTGCCTTTGCGCCGTTGTTGGCGATGGCAGAGGATGCCCGCAAATCAGGCAGACTCTCCAGTTTGAGTGATGCTGATGTAAGTGCAGCGTTTGCTCCCCGTATCGATGTGGCAGGTATGGCCCGCCGTTATGGCCATGTGGCCGATTTCAGTCCGGCAGCCGTTCAGGTGGGTGTGCGGGGCATACATTCACTGTCATCGGGCGTCAGCAGCCGTGACGTGGTGTTGGAGGGTGTGGCCGATGCTGTGACGGCTCTCCGTGAGCGCCTTGACCAACCTATCGAGGCACAGACCTATTTGGTGGGGCACGGTGGCATCAACACTGCCCAGCAGAAATTGGAAAGGATGAAAAACAATGCAAAACGATGACAATCTGTTTTTATGGAGAATTACAGACAAGGTGATGAGGTGTGGAAGGCGGTACTACTGACAGTGGTATGTGCCCTCATTGTGATGGTGATTCTGCTGTTGTCATCTTGCAGGTCGAGCAAGCAGGTTGAGCAGCATACAGTCTTTATCCACGACACTGTCCGGACACACGTTACCGACACGGTGGAGAAGACCCGCAAGGTGATGGTGACAGACACCGTGCATCACTATGAGTTTCACTATGTCTATCCAGACAGTGGCGGCCGTCTGAAGGAAGTGCATATCTACAACAACACGGAGAAGATGAGAGAGGTGGACAGCACACATCATTATTCTTCACGGATAGATTCCCTCCAGCGTGCAGTCAATGAATTGAGGGCCGACAACAAAGAATTGACAGTGGTCAAGAAAGTCATACCACGTTGGGTATGGCTGATATGTGTCTTATCAGTGATGATGTTATTTGGTTATGTATTCATTGTAAGAAAAAGGATAAAAAGGTTGATAATGTGATTTTGGCTATGTCGTCCCTCAGCCCTGATGCAAAAGCTTCAGGGCTTTTTTGTGGCTTGTTCGATAAAAAAAAGTATTCATTTTAATACTTTTTTGTCGAAATAATTTGGCGAAAAGTATTATTTTTATTACCTTTGCAATGTCAAACCATAAAACATACCAACAATGAGAAGATTCAAAGTAAGAGAGGTCATTGAAATGCTGAAAGCAGATGGCTGGGTGGAGCTGAAAAGCAGGCACACAAGCGGCGACCACAAGCAGTTCAAACATCCGACCAAGCCGGGCAAGGTGACCATCAGAGGAAAAGACAACGAGGTGTTGAGCCAGTTTATTTTAAACAGCATCTGGAAGCAGGCAGGGTGGAAATAACCACCCATACCTGTTGAAAAAATAGAATAAAAAATGGAGAGTTATGGAAACAATCAGAGTAAATGTAGAATGGTGCGAGAAGAATTTCTGCGCTTCTTTGGGTGACAACGTGCCGGGTGCGGTGGTATTGACGGCCAAGACCTATCAGGACCTCCTGCGTGAGATTCCTGAGACCCTTGATTATCATGTGGAAGGCATGAAGCAGGATGGAGACGTGGTGCCACAGTGGTTGCTCGACCATGATTATGTATTTGAATACCACCTTGTGGATGTGGCCACGGTGCTGCGTGCCTATGAGCCTTATGTGACCCTGTCGGCTCTCAGCCAGGCCACAGGTATCAACCAGCATCTGTTATCCCATTATGCCAATGGATTGAAGCATCCCCGCCCAAAACAGCGTCAGCGCATCATTGAGGGGATGCACAAGATTGGACGTGAGTTATTGACTGTTGTATAGTTTTATTGTTTGACGACAAAGACGGCATCAGTCTGCCGGGGTCTTCGGGCTCCGGCTTTTTTTTGTCCCCGAGCCAATGAGGTAAATCCTCTATTTTTGTGGCATGGTAAAGCAACGAATCTATCTGTCTGGGAAGGTGCGCGGGCAGGACCCCGAGATAGCAGCCTCTCAGTTTGAGTCAGCCGAAAAAGAGTTGACCGCTCAGGGCTTTGAGGTGGTGAATCCCCTGAAAGTGATTGAGCGGAGTGGTGTAGGTGTAGAGCGGAAGTTGATGCTGCTCCTTTTGAAAGAGTTGTCCGAGTGTGATGCCATCTGGATGCTCGAAGGATGGCGTCAAGACTCCCATGGAGCAGCCTGCGAGTATCATTTCGCCCGTTCCTCTGGTATTAAGGTTCTCAACGACCGACCTGAACTGCTCGACGAGGTGCTCAGCCGCCTGTACCGTCCGTGGGGTGACACTGAGGAAATGTTGGTGAAGAGCAGTGGTGAGGTGTGGCTCGACATCGAGGAAATGGTGCCTGATGCCAGACCCGCAGACGTGGGCAGCTGGCTGCGCGGAAAGGGCTTCCAGACAAAGGTCATAGACGGAGTGGTTTGTTGGATTCTGTATGACCAGACTGCCGAAACATAGTCCCAGGGAAATTGTAATACAAACCTTATTTTTGCGGAAAAACCAATCAAAGAGAAACGATGATAAAGATAACCGACGGAAATGCGTTTATCCTCAGAGTCCAGGGTATAACGCGTAATGGCGACTACGAGGCTGAGGTTGACCTCAGTCAGATTGATTCCATGACGGCGAATTTCGTCCGCCGTGGCCGTTCCACTCAGGAGAGCAGCTTTGACTCTTCCGGCCGCCTGCTTATTTCCAACGAAGGCACACTTGACAAAGGTGTGTATGGTGTGGAGATGGTTGGCTACTACAATGGCCAGCCTTGGCGCAGCTATGCGAAGAATGTCTTTGAGATAGTGAATGCAAATGTCGATGCCGACGATTCCGATGCGACAATGAATGATGTACCAATCTACGACGTCACCATTGCCGTCACGCTCGGTGGCAGCGGTGTGACGGCCGACTTCGTCGATGCGATGATTGCCAAGCACAGCGACGATGAGACTTCTCATCCCTACCTGATTGATAAGATTGAGGATGCCGGCAAGGTGGATGATGTCAAGGTAAACAATGTGTCCGTCGTCGACGAAAACAAGAACGCCAACATCCAGGTGCCTACCACCGTGGCAGAATTAAACGACGCAAACAATTACGCCACCAAAAATTACGTCGATGCACAAATGGCCACTGCAGGACACGTCGATGACGTAAAAGTAAACGGACAGTCGGTTGTCTCCAACAAGGAGGCCAACATCAACATCCCTACCACCGTGGCCGAATTGGAGGATGCAGACGATTACGCCACCAATGAGGGCGTGGAAGAAGCACTTGCCGCAAAGCAGAACACCATCACAGAGGCATCCGTGGAATACACCGAGGACGGAGGCAGTCCAGATGCAAGCGTGGAGTTCGAGGATGGCGTCATGACCTTCCAGATGAAAAACATGAAGATGAAGTTCAGCGAGCTGACCACTGCTGACAAAGAGGAGCTGAAAGGTGCCAAGGGCGACCCTGGAGACAGCGTGATTGTCGGCGAGGGCGACCTCCCCCTTACGCAAGTTCTTGGGCAGGATGCCACAAAAGCCATCTCGCAGAAAGGAGCTACGGATGCAATTTCTTATCTGGAGAAAGACATCATTGGATTGCCAATGTCGGCCGATGATGCTGAGGAGAAAATCAGGCACCAAGTTTCATCGGCGGCTGTCAACGCCAATGGCAACAGATACACCATCCTTTTCCAAGTAGAGAAAGGATGGTATGTGGAAGCGCAGAGTTCATGGGGCTCTGGACTGAACGTGGCTATATTCAATACACGAAACAATGCCATTGTCGCTGCTTCAGGGTCTCAGCAGACTTTTAACAGCGGATACTCCACAGCTGCTATTGCTGGATCAACTACTGCAGCTGGATGGTTGGCCATCACCACACGAAAAACGGATAACAGCGCCATCACGAATGCTGAGATTGAAGAATTCATCGAAGTGCTCTCTCTGTCCATCTATAAGGACTCTGGAATAATTCATGACGTGGAAGGAATTCATAATGACATCGATAGAATAGATAATGCCCAGGAGAGAATCAATGAAGTCATCGTATATCCTTTGACAGTGGATGACGCTGATGAGAAAATTAGACATAACACATCTACATCAACTGCATCTGCTACGGGTAAGCGATACAGCATCTTATTCCAGGTGCAGAAGGGATGGAAATTGACGGCTCAAAGCTCTTGGGAATTGGGTATTACAGTCGCCGTCTATCAGACACGTAATAAAGCACTTGTGGCTGCAGGTGGTTCTGCTTTGCAGACCATCACTTCAAACTTCACCACAGAGCAGGTGGAAGCGGTTATTTCCACTGCTGGATGGCTGAGAGTCGCCACCCGGAAAACAGTGGAGTCCGCTATTACCAACGCGGACATTGACGCATTCCTCGAATCTCTCTCTCTCGTTCTGCAGAAAGACTTTGGTATCATCCATGATGTGGAAACTCTGAAGGCGATAACGGGGGTTAGTAACAGCTGGCTCAACGGTAAAACAGTGGCCATCTTGGGAGACTCCATTTCCACCAACGGCAATACCGGCGATAACGCAAACGTCCCGGAAATAAAGATTGAGGCCGAGGATGTCGGTGTGGAATTGTCTGCCTATATTTCTGATCAGGATGTTGCAGGGGGCTTAACGATTGCGGGTACCACTTATACAAGTGCAGACATAGGAACGGAAGTCACTTTCACGCCGACGGCGGAAGATGTTGGCAAAGTGGTGGGCAAACCGCTCAACCAAAACGCCAATTCATTGACTACATGGTGGGAGATACTGATGGACAAGTTTGGGTTTACCCCAATTCCCGTGTGTTGGTCAGGAGCGTCAATCACATCGCATGAAAAGGGGAGGAATAAATTTAAGGGCTCACACGCATGGCATCCGTCACAAATACGGAGATGTGGAATAAGGACACCCGGTACTATGACAAGGAAAGCACCGGACGTTATCATCATCTACCGTGGAACTAATGACATGACGCACTTGGATAGCAGTGATACGGCATACGCTAAGCTGACACCTGATTTCTTTGACGGTATATTCTCTATTCCATCAGATGACGCTTTGAACTCCACCAGCTTTGGTTTCAAGGAAGGATATGCGCTAACAATCAAGAAACTGCGTGAGGTATATCCTAAGGCTATCATTATCCTTTGCACGCTGAACGTTTTCAAGCGCATCAGTGCCAGCGTTTGGCCGGTGAACAACCACACCAATACATTACCAGAATTTAACAATGCCATACGTGAGGTTGCGGATGCAATGGGGTGTGGATTGATAGAGTTTGACAAGGACGGAATTACCTTTGAAAACCTCCGCCCAACATATTGCGATGAGACGGGTGACCCCACCCATCCCAATAATGCTGGGCATAGAAAAATGGCAGAGAAAGCGGCTGCTGACTTGATGAATTATCTAACGAAACTCAGCTAATGTCTGTCTTCGACATCAACAAAGATGGAATCGTCGACGTGACCGACGCCATGGCCATCGTCAACGAGATTGCAGAAGCCAAATCGGCTGCGCAGCGCGACCCCTTGTGCCCCGAATATTACGGGGCAAAGGGCGACGGCCTGCCTCTCTACGACTGGCCGGTCAGGTGCTTCAGCGGATTTGTTGATGTCCCGGAGGAGTCCATCGAGAGGGCAGACGTAAACGTTTTCGCACCAGGCGAAAGTTTCGTCAATACCTTCAAGAACTTGCCCGGATTAATCACGTCGACATCAGTTTACTTCAACCGTACCACCCACCATTTCGTGCTTTCCTGGGAAGGAAAGTTCTACTCATGCTGGGGCAAGAAGAAGCGTCTCAACGGGTATGGCCTGTCACCGAAATTGGGCGAAAAAGGCCTGCTCGAAGAAGGCGACCTCTTCGACCGCTGCAGCGGGGGCGACTGCGAATATATGGAGGACGACATGCCGCGGACGGATGCCGTGTTCTCGCTGCTGACCACCCGCCAGTCTTTCGTCTGGAAAGACGGACAGTTGACAGACATCGACACGCTCATGACGGATGACTATACCGCCATCATAGCGTGTCTAACAGCCAACAACGGCAGCATGCGTCTAAGGCCTAAAGCCTGTTACTACATGCGCGTCTGGAAACAACAGGCGGACAACAACACCAACCCTCTCTTTGGCATCAACGAATTCTGTGTCGACGGGCAGGGCAGCACCATCTTCGCACGCCGTGTGGATGCCGGTACCGTGCCGATTGGCCCCGGGGGGGTGAACAAGCGTGACGTGTTCCGATTCAGCAACGCAAAAAACGGAACAGTCAAAAACTTGGCGGTCATGGCTCTCCGCGACCGTGACAACGGTGCTCCGTCAGGCCATTACCGCTTCTCTTCGTCAGACTCCGGACTCGTGGCATTCTCCGTGATCAGCTCCACCAGCGGCTCGTCCTCCAAGGATAAATTGTCGGAGAACATCTCGTTCCAAAACATCCGCACAAAAGGGATGTACGAGGACTTTGACATCCGGGGGGGGAGGTCATTCGCCATCGACAACTGGATGTCTAAGGACGTCTGCCAGAACTTCTCAGCTGAGACGTCCGACATCTGCATCACTAACGCTGATATCACGCAGACTCCCTTCTGCGGATGTGGAATGCACCTGCTTTACTTCGGTGCACTCAAAGTAAGAGTCTTCAACAGTACGTTCCGGCAAGGCGGGCCTTTCTGCAGCGTGATGCTCACCCACCATGCAAGCAAAATGGCGGATGACATCAAATACATCAACTGCAGGTTCCTCGGCCATAGAATAGCCCAGGGAACATTTATGCAGAACCAGGGATTCTATTTCTGCTCATTCCGGCAGATCTGGAAATCAATGCTCACCGATACAGCTTGGCAAAAGTGCAGCGCGATGATCGTAGGCTCGAAAGTCAACTGGCTTTTCAGCCAATGCGATTTCGACATCGACAGCGAACAACTCATGGTCACCACGGCCAACGAAGAACAGCAGATCAAAATCTATGACTGCTCCATCTATGGCACCAACGTATCCGACATCAAAATGATAGCCGGATTCACCGGCAAAGCCGAAGGATGGAGAAACCGCATCCAATGGAGCGGACATCCTGGACTTGAAATCAACACGACAAATTGAGACAAAGCCCAAACATGTTTAAAAATCCGTAGAAAATTAACATAAGACCGAATACGTGAATAAAAAACCGCAAAAAAGTAACATAAAGGCGAAATAAATGAAGTATTTTACTATAAACGAACTCACCAAATCACCCGCAGCAATAAGGCTCGGCATCAACAACAAGCCGACAGCGGAAATCACCGCTGCCCTTGAGCGGCTTGTCAAAAATGTGCTCGACCCTTTGCGTGAAGCCTGGGGAGCACCCATCATCGTCACCTCCGGATACCGCTCACCGAAGCTCAACAAGGCGGTAGGCGGGGCAGCGAACTCACAGCATTGCTACGGCCAAGCGGCAGACATAAGAACAGTCAGCGACCTGCCGGAAGACAACCGCAGGCTGCGCGACTTGCTAATAAAACTCAATCTCCCTTATGACCAGCTCATCGACGAGTTCGGATGCAACTGGCTCCACGTCAGCCACCGTGCATCCGGTAACCGGGGACAACTGCTGACGGCAAAACGACAAGGTGGAAAAACAATTTATATACCAGGCGTAAAATAGTTTATCCGTATGCAGCGGTTAAACCGCTGCCAAAAGTCAAATAATAAATATTCAAAAATATATGTCAAACTTCAGCATTATCGATATCATCGTCAGTGTACTCACTGCCATCGGAGGATGGGAAGCCATCAAATACCTTCTCAACCGACGCGCAGAGAAACGGAAAGCGGAAGCGGAAGCCGGAAGCGCAGAGACGGCAGCCACGAAGGAACTGCAAGATGTGTATCAGCAGATGATTGCTGACGTGAAGGCGGACCGGGACGAACAACGACAGTATATCAATGAACTCAACGATGACAGGAAACGACTTCGGGAGGAACGTGAAGAGCTCAGGCAGCGCATCGACGACACAGAGAAGAAAGTCATGGACCTGCAGCGGGAAGTGGCCAGGAACGGCCGCATGGTGGAGAGTCTGCGCCCTTTTATCTGCGGAGACCTCCGCTGCCGAAAGAGGCAGACCGTGACCATCTCCGAAAACGGGGGAATTGAGAACAAAGAGATAGACATCGACATCGACCCCATCAACAACGGCGAATTATGACGAACCAGGAGATACCGGCGCGCGCGATGCTGGACGATATGGATGTGCGTTTCGACCGATATGGCCGCCGCAGATATTTCAGTGTGAAGTTTGTGACCCAGTCGGGCAAACTATACTATTTCCCCAAGGCATTTGCTCAGGGCGCCGGAAAGATGGACAACAAGCGTTTCCGGATGCGTGGCATCCAGCCCTGCTGTGAATCCGGACAACCCGAGGGGCATGCGGTGGCTGTGCGCATCACGAATATCATCGAATACAAAGGCAAGACAGTAAACTGGGATTGACATGGTGAGCATAGACATTGAATACAAGCCTTGGTGGCTGCCGTGGCGCAGGCATATCCGCAGCTGGGCACCTTCGCATTGGTGGGAGATGAGCGAGCGCCAGTATATGAGTGTGGTGAGGTCGCTGCTTGGGCAGACGGATGAGACGACGTATCATGCCGAGATGTTTGGCATCCCGAAGAGGATGGTCAGGCGGATGGACTCCTGGCAGCGTTATATGATGAACCGTCAGGTGCGCTGGCTGGAGAGCGGCCGTTCGGAGGTGTCGCGTTTCTTCATCAGCAAGATTGGCGGGCTCCTTGCTCCGGAGGATGGTCTGAAGAGCATGACACTGCAGCAATACATGACAGCCGACACGTTTTTCGACCAATATACCGATACCATCACCGATGCCGCCCGTGAGGGGAATCCGGAGCGGCTACGCCGGTTCGTGGCAGCCATCTATCTCGGCAAGAACGAGGATTATTTCACGGAACCCGGCGACGGGAAGGTGCTGGTGGACATCGACGGGAATGCGTCAAGGATAGCGGGTGTGGACCATGCCCTGGTGTGGGGTGTCTACATGAATTGGGTGATGATACGCAACTGGCTGAGCCGGGCCTATCCTCTGTTGTTCCCGGAAGGAGAAGCTCAGGCCGGCAGTTCGCCGAGAGTGCGCCAGCGTAATGTATGGCTGAATGCCTTCGACTCGTTTGTGGGTGACGATGTGGCCCATCTGGACGCATACAGGAAGATGGCGTGCACGGATGCCTTCCGCATCATGAACAGGAAAATCAAGTTGTCAAGACTACAAAACAAGCAATAACGATGGATATACTATTCAACAAAAAAGGTGTGCCCCTGTTGATGAACTCGGCAGAGACTTTTGCGGAGACGTTAACCGACAGCACGGCACGCAAGAACTTCGCAGAACGTGAGGTGCTGCAGCCTCATGACAACTGGGCATACGACTATCTGTATGTCGGCGAGCAGGGTGAACACAAAGTGGTGGCCTGGGGCGAGGGCAACAGATTTCCCCAATGGGCTACGAAACTCATCCGCGAGACCACGGTGCTGAACACGGGCCTGCAGTATCTGCTGTTCCTGATGATGGGGCAGGGGGTGTTCGGCTGCAAGGTGACGGGCTTCAATGATGACGGCACGGAGCATCTGGAGCCGGTGAACGACAGCCGTCTGACGGCATTTCTGGAGAGCCGTGTGGTGAGGCGTTTCATGGAGCGCACGCTGCGCGACTATCTGAAGCTGGGGAACGCAGCGGTGCAGTTTGTGCCGTCGATGGACCTCCGCAAGATGGAACTGCTCAATCCGATGAACGCCCTGTGGTACCGCTACACGGAACCCGACGCCTTTGGCTCGATGAACGCGGTTGTGTCGGGATATTGGCCTGTTATCCCGCAAGCCGACCAATACACGGTGCTCCCCGTACTCAGGGAGGTTGACCCCGAGGGTCATGCCGAACTGCTGAAGATGGCAGGCAAACTCTCCAAAGGTTTCATCTATCCCATCCGTGACAGCTGGAGCAACGAGGAGATATATGGCGAGCCCAGGTGGTATCCCGCATGGGTGGCCGGATGGGTGGATATCGCACACCTGGTGCCACAATACCTCAAGAAGGCATACAAGAACCAGACCACATGGAAATGGCACGTTCAGATACCTTATTCTTATTGGGATAAGAAATTCCCGGTGAACGACTTCGAGACGGTGGAAGAACGGAAAGCAGCCATCAACAAATACATGGACTCCGTGGAGCGCAACCTTCTCGGCCCGGAGAACGCGGAAAAGCCGCTGTTCACCAACTATGCCGTCAATGAGATGAACGGCCGTATAGAGGAAGAGTGGAAAATCAACGCGCTCAACAACAAGTACAACGGCAACGAGAACCTGGTCACTTCGTCTGCCGCCAACTCTGAGATTCTGTTCGCTCTGATGGTCAATCCCAACGTCATGGGAGCCGGCATGCCGGGTGGTGCCTACGCCATGAATCAGGGTGGAAGCAATATCCGCGAGGCGTTTCTCGTCAACATCGCCAATGCCTGGAAAGACCGGCAGGTGCTGCTCGACCCGCTGGAACTCTATATCCAAATGAACGGACTGCCGGAATGCCAGCTGCGGTACAGGTCGACCATCCTGACCACGCTTGACACCGGAGCCGGCACCGCACAAAAACTGTCATAGCCATGCTGTCACTGTATATCCAAGGGAACAGGGTGAACTTGCCCGATGACTTCCAGACTGAATATTATATCAAGTCGCCATACTTCACCAACCAGGGAGACTACACGCTCGACATCGAGGTCAATCTGCATGATCCCGAGAATGCGAGGGCATATGCCTATCTGCACCGCATCGACAGGACCAAACGTCAGCTGAGACGCGAGGCAATCCTGCAGGACGAGACCGGTGTGCTGCTCAGGGGTGAGGAGGTGGTACTGGATATCAGTGAGCACAAGGCCAATATTCAGATAGTCGGCGGCGTGTCCGAGCTGAATTTCCAGATGCAGGACAAATACCTTCAGGACCTGGAATTGTGGCATGCTTTCAACAGCGACGAAGTGGAGTATTTCCCCGTGGTTGCCCACAACATCTCAGATTATGCCGACCACGGTCTGGTGACGGGTGATGCCTGGGACAGGTCTGACGGAACAGCGAAGAGGAGATGGCGTATCGCCAATGCTGTCACATGGCCCAACGGTTCCACCATTCCATCATTATCACATGATATTCCACAGCCTTATTTCTGGGCAATCGTCGAACAAGTCATCGCAGCCCTTGGCTTTGAGGTGGATGACAATATTCTGCGCACTGACGAACGCTACAGCAAGATGGTCATGGTGCATGCCATCAGTTCGCCATACATAGCCGATATCCTTCCACGGTGGAAGGTGGCTGACTTGTTCCTGGAGATACAGAAATTCTTCAATGTCATCTTCAAGGTGGACCACCGGACAAGAGGCGTCAGCATCGTCAATGCCTATGATTTTTTCTCTACGGGCGGGATGGAAGTGCTCGACAAGCAGGACATCGTCGGAGAGGTGGAAAAGGAATTCGACAATGGCGACGAAATGACCATGGTGAGCTATAATGCCGTGCACTATGCTTTTACTGATGCGCTGCTCAACAAGTATCGTGATATCGACCCCTTGGTCATCGACAATTGCGATACCGTCAGCATCACAGGCGACACCGGCATCTTCTATCAAAAGATTTGGGAGCATGAAGAGAGTCATCCCAGCGCTCAATGGAGAATCTACGACCAAGTTTTCGCCGGCGAGCACAGGGCTTTCGTCATCTGGCCAGTAGGGGAGGACTATCACTCCGTCAAGATGGTCAACAATTTTTCCTCAAAAACGTCGAAGTCGGCCGACAGCAACGACGTGGCGCTGAAAATCGTACCCGTCAGAATGGTGTCAAGTCCATGGCAGGGGCGTAACCAATATTTTTGGCAATATCCTCTGCCGGCTGTCGACGGCGAGGCTGCATCCGGCGTGATGGGCGGCACTTTCGGAGGGGCAGCGGTGACTCCCAGTGACCCATACACAGAACTGAACGAGGCTATCGTCTCTGGTATGAAAAAGGAGGAGGAGACTAAACGCGCCGACGTCATTTTCGCAGCCTTTTATTTCGGCGATGTGCCATTTAATATTGACAGTGAAGGTACGATTACAAGTTCGACGCCTGTGGCCTCTCCCGACTACCAGGTACAGGTGGTGTCATTGCCTGAAGACCCGGCTCCGCACGGCGACAAGTGTCTGGCACGGCAAATCATCTTATCCGACAATCCGCTGACGATGGCCATCAACGGTGAGCATGGGATGGATACCTATACTTACTCGAAAAACAATGCCGTGGACACTTCTGTGGCCTACAAGATCAGATTCGTCACCCACAAGCGGCGTGATGTCGGGAAGGTGTGGATGATAGCCAACAGATTGTTCTATTGCAAGGAACTGAAATACAGCTTGACGGCGGGAAGGCGCAGCGAGGTGGTGGAAGGCATCTTCTATCCATTTGTGAATGCCGGCACGAACGAGGGTGGAGAGGCGGTCTTCTATGTCACCTACAATCTCAGCGGTGTCATCGCATCTGAGCGTATTAGGACGGTGGCAGCCGGCAGCAGTCTGACTGTCGGGTTGAAGCGTGCGGGCGGTGGCAGCGCATCAGCCTCTATCCAGGTGATTGTCTGGATGGGTGACGCGATGGTGCCGAATGCGTTCACACCCGCCAGTGACGGCAGGAGCGGCACAGTCAGCATCGCATCGGTGACGGGCGACGTGCACATTCAGGCCGTGATTGATTAATAAATAATAATAAATAATGTATTATTTGGAAAATAGCATAATTCGTTATAATTTTGCGGTGAAAATGTGAAGGATGCTATTATGATCAAACAATTACCATTAAGTATTCAACCGTGCCCCATTGTGGATGCTCTGGTTGAAATTCGCTTTGTTGCTAAAGTAAATCCAAATGCTGTGTTTGGTTTGGTTTATGGAGCTCTTATTAATGATTACCCAGGGAACATACAAAATCTTCCCATCATGCAACTTCCTGAAGCTGTAAGAAACAGTGACCCTACACTAAGATATAAACCTTTATACAGGTTGGTGAATAAAGACGTAATAATTCAAATAGGCCCCGATGTATTATCTGTCAGTTCACCTTTGCCATATATTGGATGGGGACTTTTGAAATCGCATGTTGTCAAAATCATAAATCTAATTAACCGGGCAGGTATTATTGATCATGTTGTCAGACTTGGACTTCGATATATAAATTTTTTCGACATAGACATGTTGTCCCATGTTACCATGACTTTCGATATGACAGAAGGATACAAAATTCAAAATCTGCAGATAGCCACATCAGTCAAGGACTCCACTTTTGAAAACACCATTCAATTCTCTAACAGTTCCATACTCAATATCAACCGGTCAGATGAAAAAAGAGGTTCTATCATTGACATTGACACTTTCAAAAACTATTCCGGAAATTTATTTCTAAGCAATATTGAAGAAGAAATCGAAGATGCCCATAAAAGTGAGAAAACTCTTTTCTTCTCTCTTTTGGACCCTGGTTTTATTGAGACTCTGAATCCACAATACGAATGAGTTATGGATAAAAACTATATCTTATCAACATTGTTTTTGACGATGTCTTGTTCAACGGCAACGATAAGTAGCACTGTACAGACTAATGATGCTTTATTGGTTTGTCCAGGTCAGATGATAGACATGCCTGTCAATTATGATTTTTATTTGCTATCTTCACAAAACTCAACCACTTACATTTCTTCACCTGTCGAAGAAGATATGAGTGATGTAGAAATAGTAATGGCATTTGCTGAGAATTATTTTGAAAATGAAGTGACTATGGATGAAGATATTCAAAAAGTCATTGAAGAGGATTTCTGGAATATGTTATGATGCAAACAGATGAAATTGGCACATTCCTACCAAAATATCTTTCAGAGGAAAATTATAGAGATTTATTAAATGAATTGAAATCTTTTCCATACAATATGGATAAGAGATTTTACACGACCTCTTTGGATAAAGATATTCTTTTCCAAGGTGATGCTTATGATTCCCTTCCATTTGTTGATTTTACTAATATAGAAAATGGATGTAAGATGAGGTACGGATTAATCATATCCAATACATGTGATATGGATTTATCTAATAAACGTCTTTTTCCTTCATCAATTATGTACGCCCCAATATTATCTTTTGAGAAATACATAATGTTCTTAAGAAGGAAGAACATACCTGAAGAAAGTATCAAGAAAAACATATCTGATATACGAGAACAAAGATTTACGTCTATTTTCTATTTGCCGGCTATTTATAAAGTTCCAGAATCCATTGTTTTTCTTGATAGAATATCCAACATCAAGAATGATTATATTGATAGGAAAACAATTAATGAACACAGACTTTTTTCGTTAAGTGATTATGGATTCTATCTCCTTCTATTTAAATTGTCTGTTCATTTTTCGAGAATTAGAGAGAGGGTTAATCGAGGCCATCTTTAGAGACTGATAAATGACTAAGGTAAAAAAGGATGAAAGAAAGCGAAAGCATGATGCGAGAAAAAAGCCTGATGATGGTCAAAAAGACGACTTATATTACAAACCGTAACTATAAATAGTCAACCATCAACCGATCCCCCCCAACGCAAACTTTACTCAAACTTTACGTAAATTTTGCGTAGAATTTCTCTCCATTTCTTGCAGGTATGGAGAGAATTTCTTTTCTTTGCAGCGCTAAATTATCAATGCGGTACAGAGATGCCGCCGCCCCATGCAGCGGTTTTTTTGTGCCTCCATCTTATCGGAAACAAGACATGCCATGTCGTAGTGTCGGGTAGCGGTGACGCCCCGGGGCCTTCGCATTGATAAGCCCAGCAGCACTACACATGGCTTCATTTTTTGCTAAATTATCAATATGAAAAAACAATTGACAATGAGCGCATCGGCAGCCGTCAGGGCATGGCTGGATGCAGAGAGTGCAAGCTTCACGGCGATTTGCGGTGAGAAGTTCACCCATGCCGAGGTCATCATGACGGCCGTCGGCACAGTGGCAGTTCTGTATGTATCGGCTTTGGCCGTGGTAGTAGCCAGCTGGCTGGCGGGGGTGGCCTTATGATATTCTTGTTCTCAGGATTCTACAGTTTCTGCCAAGGTAAAGGCAGGATGGAGGAGGTGGTCAACAGGATGAAATCTCTCGTAGGCTGTATGTGCAAGTCTGAAGACGTCATGATTCTGAGAGAGAATATAAGTGCCATAGTGGAGGAAATCTCCCGTGAGGAAGGGGTGGAAAGGGAGGTCTGTGTAGACCTTTCAACCAATGCCGTTGGTACCAACGGAAGCCTTGTCGTCTTCGAGCGCAAATGCGGAGAGCCGGATGCCATTATCGGGATGACGCTGAGCGAAGTCAAGTCCTTATGTTATTTCGACAGCGAAGGCGATTTCAAATTTCTCTCAATCACTGATTTGGATATAGAAGGGAAAGGAGGTGAGTCATGAGAGTAAGCGTAGGCGACAACAGCATCATGCTGACAGAGGATGCCGTCAAGAGGCTGCAGATACTGAGCTGCTGCGACTATATGCCCGAAAGCATCGACAAGGTGATCCGACAGATAGTGACCTATTACCAGGAGAGCTGCAGCGGGCCAGACATCGACGCGAAGGACGCCATGGAGATGATTTCGCTGCTGATGGACATCAAGGACGACTATCTCTTCCTGCTGTCACTCCGCATGGAGGATGAAGAGGAATAAACCAAAGGATGGTGTGTCGGGAGGCACACCATCTTTTTTCCCGCCAGATTGAAAGAAAAAAGCCGGAATCCAAAGACTCCGGCTACTCTCATGCTTTTTGTCAAAAGAGATCGAACTAAAAGTTACGAGCTGCCGCAGAGAGTTTGTTGCTGATGTCAAGCAGTGCTTGACGGAATTGTATACGTTCCGTGGCGGTGAACGACGCAGGTTTCCCGTTTACCAGGTTACCGTTGATTTTTTGCATCAGCCACCCCCTTGACTTTCCAAAGTATTTTTTTGCGATGTAGCTGAAGGAAACAGCCTCGGGCACTTCACCTAATTTGGTACGTGCTATCATCTCATCAGCCTGTGCGAGAGCAGCGTCCATCCCGTCAACGAACTGGTTGATGCCTTCCTCGTATTCTTCAGCCGTCAGTTTTTCATCTGGCGATATTCCTTCCGTCACAGCCTCCATGTAGGCTCTGATTTTTGGGTTCTTGATGTTGTTTGTTGGTCTTTCCATAATCATATTTTTTTAAAAGCCCCCGCTTGCTTTGGTCGGGGGCTTTGGTTACCTTAAAAGTTCCTCAATAATCTCGATTTTCCTTTCCAGCTCGTTTCTTACGTCGAGTAACTTGTCTATCAGTGCCTGCCTGCGTTCTTCTGTGAGGTCATCCCTGGCAAGCAAGTCGTCCAGGACTCTGTCGCAGTCTACCAGGCATTTTCTGAAAAATGCAAGTCCTTCTTGAAGTTCCATTCTACTTTGTTTTAGTTCAACATGTTAATGATCTCTTTTGACACTACAAAGTTAATAAACATTTGTTTAATAACCAAATTTTTTACTCTATTTTTTAATAAAATTATATCGACAATTCGGCCATGGCATCGACCACTGTCTCATCCAGCAGCTTGGCATACACCTGACGGGTGATTTTGGTGCTGCTGTGACCGAGGACTTTCGACACGACCTCCATCTCCATGCCGGAGTTAAGCAGCATGGTGGCACCCGTGTGACGCGCCCAATGGCTGCTGATGGGCTTGCTGATGCCGGCCGCCTGCGCCACATCCTTCAGATATTGGTTGTATTTCACGTTGGAGATGACGGGCAGACGGTTGTGGTATTTTCTCAGGATATTCATCGCCGGGGGCAGGATGAGAAACGTGAATGCCTGTTTGGTCTTTCCCCGGGTGGCTGTGTAGGCAGGCCGTCCATGGAGCAGCATGATGCGTGTGGCGTCAAAGGTGGCGAGGTCGACGTAGGACAGGCAGGTGTAGGTCTGGAAGATGAACAGGTCGCGCACGCGCCTCAGGCTGTCGGTGGGCAGGTCAGCCTGGCATAAACGGTCGAATTCCTCCCTGGTGAGGTATTTGCTCAGACCTTCCGAAGTCTTGTCCTTCTCTATCCGTAGCCAGCGGTAAGGGTTGCGTTTCAGATAACCGGCATCGATGGCATCGAGGATAAAACTGTTCAAGAAACGGTGGTAGTTGTTCCACTTGCTGTAGGGCTTCATGCCTGTCGATGACAAATACTCATCCATCTCCATCACCTTCTTGTCGGTCACGTCGGCAAAGCGCTGCATCTTGCCGTAGAGCGTGAAGAACCGCAGGAACCGGTGGTAGCGTTCCCGGCTGTCGTCGGTTTTGCCGTAGCAGCGGATTTTGGCGCGCTGGCGGCAGAAGTCAAGCAGCGACATCTGGTTGTTGTCCGACTCGCGGAGAGTCTTCATCACTTCATCCAGGGTGCAGCGGTCCTCCTCCATCAGGTCGTTGATGGTCCGACGGATGCGCACCACCAGGGTGTCGAGCGTCCGCTGCAGTTCCATGGCGTCGATACGGTTGACCACCTGGCCGGCATGCCAGTGCTTGGGCAGCAGCCTGATTCCTGTCGAGTAGTAGAGCGTTCGGCGCTCCTGGGTGAGCCTGACATCCACCGTCCCTTCCGTCGTCCTGCCGGAACGTTTCTTCCGGTCAAAGACTGTTTTCACATAAATGGGCTTCATTTTTTTGAATTTAGTAAAATCTTTTTACAGTGAAAAACACACATTTTCGGGCGGGAAAACATTTGGGAAAACATTCGGGGTTGATGATAACCGATGTTAACCGATGATAACCGATGCGGATTTTCGCATACCCTCCCCTTAATATGCAGAATGTCAATGGGTTGGAGGCGTAAATCGTTGAAAATAAGTAAAAAAAAAGAAACCGCCAATAAGCGATTTCTTAACTGCCAGCGGAGAGAGGGGGATTTCGTACCTACCTCTATATTTGGACTTATGGCGGTGAAAGACAATCACTTATGCGTTTGTTGTACCCTTCTTATGTTGTGAAAAGGGAAAACATCGGGATATATCAGACGATTTTTTACTCCTTTTTTTGCTCCTTCATCAGTAGTCTGATTGTACGTTCTTTTTCATTTACCAAATCCTCCAGATGCTTGATTCGCTCATTAAGCAAAGTTGTTGTCACTGTATCTTCTGGTTTGTCAACAGGTGTCGCAGGCTCAACAAAGAGGCTGAAGAAGTTGTAATTGAGAACCTGGCATATCTGCTGCAACTTGTCCGTGCGGATGTACGGCGAAGATAAAATACGTTTGATATTTGGCTGTGGGCAGCCGATAAGTTTCCCGAACTCTGTTTGTGTCATCCGAAGGTCGTGTAACCTTTGTTCGATGGCTTGTCCAATGTGTATTTCCTTCATAGCAGTCCAATTATATCAATAATATGTTAAAATAAATTAATTATATATCATAAATGATATACAATATATCAAATTTATTAATTTTGCAGTGTAAAGTTAATTATTTATATTTAATTATTTATCATTTATGACAAAAAAAAACACAGCAGAGCAAATCAGAACAATGGAAGTAGGGGAGACAATAGCCTTTCCCTCAGATAAACTGCGGTCAGTGAGAACTTATGCGTCAGAAATAGGTTTCATGCTTGGCCGGAAATACAAGTGCACAACGGACAGAGAAAATATGAAAATCATAATAACAAGAGAGTCATGAAAATAGAATTGAATGAGTGCGATGTTGAGCGCATTGCCAGACGAGTAGCGGAATTGGTAGGCAACGGCAAGATGGAAGAAGAGTACATCTCAACAAAGGAAGCCGCCAAATTGTTGAGCATTTCTCCTGATAGGATGCGTAAGCTGAAGGACCGATTCCCCCATATCAAACAGGGTGACAATGTCCAGGGCAAGTTGTTGTTCCTTCGTCGGGGACTGACCACCAACTATGTCAAGTAGTACGGTGAGTAGTGCACCGGAGACTTGCAAGAGGTGTGACTATGCACAACTGTGCATCAATGGTCTTTACTGTAAGCTTGTAAAAAGGTATGTTGAATATTCAAATGAGATAATATGTCAAAAGTAAAGGAATTAGAGGAACTCATTATCAAATTCGGGCATACGCCTAAAGAAGTGAGGCTGCAACACAACCGGGTGAAATTCTTCCTATGCCAAGGAGAGGAAGGCCAGTTGACTGTTTTCGACGGGAGCGGTCACTGTTGGGAATTGGATGAGGAATGTCCTGAAGATACATCTTCCATTTCTCTTCATTGGGAAGCAAATGTTCCAGGTGACGAGACCTTATATGCCAACGGAAAACGCATGAGAAGAAGGCATGTGGAGAGATGGAATTAAATGTTCCGATATGTGAGGGGGAAGCCGAAAGGCGGCATCTGGGGGGCGGTGTTCGTGCGTCATGTACCTTTAGTAAGTTATATGTGTGTTCTCAAATTGGGTCTATGGCAAAAGCGCAGCCGCCCCTCCTTTTTAGTATTTTATAATTATAGATATGTATGTAGATAGAGTAATGAGGAGCCTTCAGATAGTGCCACAAAACATCACTATCAACGAACTATGGAACTATGGCCGTATGCTTTGGAATGTGCAAGACAAGTGAATTTTGAAGTAATAACTTAATGTTATGGTAATAGGCAACGGATTTTTCACAGACTATGAAAATCAAGCCATCGACGAAATGAAAAAGATGGTAAAATGTGACGTGAAACGCTGTGCCTTTCCTTCATCCAAAAATCTGACATACTACATCAGCGAACACGGCGACCTGTTCTCCATGCAGAAGATACAAGGCAAATGTCTGACACGAGGCCCTAAAAAGACCGGTTCAAGCCAAGGACACGGAAAACGGAAAGACGGAGGCATCACCCACCGCCTAAGCATGGGACAATCAGGACATGGCAAAGAAAAATGGATAGCCGCAGAACTGCTTGTTTATTGCACTTTCATTCTTGGAAGATGGGAGCCAGACCTCCGCATTGTTTTCAAGAATGGAAAAGCATCGGACATCAGACCCGACAACTTGGAATTACCGCCAAATGAACTACCGCCCGAATGGTCTGAACGGATGGCAGAATACAAGGAAATGTATCAGCAAAACTTCAACCGTGTCGTGCAATCCGTCAAATGGTGGTGCAGAATATCAGTCGAAGATGCAAAAGATATTGTGTCAAATACATTCATTTGGCTTTGCACCGAAGGTTTTAAAGATGTTGTCAATCCTGCACTATGGACATATTGGAGCCGAAAGCGTGGATTTGATTTTATCTACCGGGCAAATAAAATGATGATGGGTGATAATTATGATGTGGAATTGGAGACAAGAGGCACAACCGACAACACGCCGGAGATAGACCTTTTTCACATTCAGAAAGGAGAGAAGCGGTCACGCTATCTCCAACTATGGGCACAAGGTTGCACCCCTACTGACATTGCCGAAATGGAAGGCACTAAAATAGGAAACGTGGGAAGTTCAGTTACCCACAGCATACAATTTTTACGAAAGTATTTTAGACATGAAAAAGAATACCTTAGAACCTGAACGACAGCAGATGCTTTGTAATTACCTAGCATCTTTCAACAACTCAAATCTCAGTTACACAATGAGAGGGAAGTATATAGAGGCTGTGCGATTCTTCCTTATCAATACAAAAATGGTCAGCCGAAAAGGTTATAGCCAATTCAAAAAAGAGCACCAGCAGGAAATTGTATATATGCCTTGGCTTACTGATGCTGTTCCCGATTTCCTTGCATCCATCGGCAAAGGATACAGGAAAGTGGAAGGCAAATTATATAAAGGCAGTAACAAACGTTTTGTCGATAATGTTGAAAAACGTGAGATAAGGCAGAAAGAGATTATCAATAACTTTTTGTTATGGCTGGAGAATGAAAGAGAATACAGCCAGAACACGCTGCGCACTTATACATTTTCGATACAAGATTATTACAGTTATTTCGATGATTTCTCTCAAGAAAATGCACGGCGATATGTGGCCAAATTGGAGCAAGATGGGAAAAGCCCGAAAACCATCCGCATTCGCATCACTTGTTTGGAAAAATTGGCCGAATATCTGAAAAAGCCAATCAAGTTGAAACGCCCTAAAATCCGAAAGACACTATCAGTTGAAAACATACCAACTGAAAAGGAATATCAAAAACTTTTGGATTATGCCGACAAACACAATACAAAATTTGCCTATATCATTCGGCTGCTTGGCACGACTGGGTGCCGTGTCTCTGAATTGATACAACTCACATACGAGATGGTGCAACAAGGAAATGTTGTACTAAAGGGCAAAGGCTCAAAGTATCGGCAATTTTTCTTCACCAAGCAGATGCAGGAACAAGCCAAAGGCAAAAGCGGCTATATCTGCCTCAATCGTTATGGCGCACAAATGAGCACAAGAGGCGTGGCAAGTATGCTGAGAGATTTGGGCGAAAAGGCTGGAGTCGATAGATCGAAATGCCACCCTCACGCTTTCCGTCATTTCTTCGCCAAGATGTATCTGAAGAAGACAAAAGATGTTGTCGGATTGGCAGACCTACTCGGACATGGTAGCGTTGACACCACACGCATCTATTTGCAGAAAAGTCAAGAAGAACAAAAACGAGAATATAACCGAACCATTACATGGTAAAGAGGGAGCAGGCCTGATTGAGCGGCAGGCCTTCCATCATGTACTGATGGAGTTGAAAAAATATATTGGATAAAAGGACGCCAAAATAGTCCTTGCAGTAACAAATCGGCATCAGTATCTTTGATGACGATAAAATTTGGGCCAATGATAGAGAAGAAAACTATTGAGCGCATTATCGAAAATGCGGACATCGTTTCGGTAGTTGGCGAAACGGTGAGACTGCAGAAAGCAGGTTCTTATCAGAAAGGTTGCTGTCCGTTCCATGGAGAGCGCACTCCATCCTTCGTTGTCTATCCTCAGACCAATACCTTCAAATGTTATGGATGTGGGAAGCAAGGCAACATCATCGGTTATGTGATGGAGCGCGACCGGTTGACATTCCCAGAAGCAGTGAAGGCATTGGGCAAGCGCTGTGGGGTAGAAGTGGACGAACGGGAGGAGACTGCCGAGGAACAGGCGCAACGCATGAAGCAGGAAACACTGCGTATCTACAATAGGCAAGTAGCTGAATTCTATCGGCAACAGTTCCTGATGAGCAAAGAGGCGCAGGACTATGCCTATGGGCGTTGGGGAAAGGAGTATTGCGACCGTATCTCTATTGGATACGCCCCGGCAGGAGGGCAGGCCTTGGGGTCATTGCCTTTGAAAGAGGAATGGTTGCAGGAATTAGGTTTGCTCAACAAGTATGGCTATGATTTTTTTCAGAACCGTATCACCATCAACATCTGTGACCGCTTTGGAGAAATCATCGGTTTCACTGCCCGTTGTATGGATGACAGTAAGCCAAAGTACCTGAACAGCATCGACAGCGACATCTACCACAAGAGCCAATCTGTCTTCGGCATTGACACAGCCTGGCGCACAGCCTGCAAGACCGATACCATGTATCTCGTAGAAGGCGGACCTGATTGCATGCGGATGCACTCCATAGAGGTCTTCAACACTGTTGCGTGCCTTGGGTCAGAGTGGACGAAAGACCATTTCAGCCTTATCCGAAGAGCTGCCCGCCGTCTTTGCTTCATCCCGGATGATGACCCTCCTAAAAAAGGAGAGCGTTTCGGACATGGGATAGAGAATGTGTTCAAGGCAGGCCGTATGGCCATAGAGATGGGCTTTTCGGTGAGCGTGAAGGAGATTCCAGATGCTGACCACACCCACAAACAAGATCCTGATACTTATTTCACCGACATCAATATATTCAATGCAACAGAAGAGTCCGACTTTATCCTCTGGTATGCGGAGAAACATTTTCCCACCGCTACCACCACGGAGGACAAGAGCGGCATCGTGAAAGAAGTGGCAAAGCTGTTGTCGCTCATCGACGACACGACCAAGGTGAACCTGTATATAGACAGTCTGACGAAGTTTCATCCAGGGAAGCTATTCTGGAAGAAAGCCATCGAGACTGAGCGTAAGAAGGCAGAGGAAGATGCAGCCAAGGAACGGGAGCAGAAAGAGACCGACATCCACAAACAGTTTGGTTTCTACGTTGAATATGGCAAATATTATTCCCTGACGGAGAAAGGAAGTGTATATGAATGGAGCAACTTCACCATGCGGCCATTGTTCCACATCAAGGACGTCATTATGTCCAAGCGTCTCTATCTGATAAAGAATGAGGATAAAAACGAGGAAATCATTGAACTGAAGCAGGAAGACCTGGTGTCACTCCAGAAATTCCGGCTGAAGGTCGAGGGGCTTGGCAATTTTATATGGAAAGCAACGGAAAAGGAACTCACAAAACTCAAGGGATATCTCTACTCTCAGACGGAGACGGCCACGCTCATCACGCAGCTGGGATGGCAGCGGCAGCGCTTCTATGCTTTTGGCAATGGTGTGCTCAACGATGGCCAGTGGATTCCCGTTGACGACTATGGTATAGTACGTCTTGGTGACAAGGGGAATTATTACCTTCCCGCCTTCTCGAAAATCTACCGGGGAGAGCAGAAGATGTATGATTTTGAGAGGAGGTTTGCCCATCTCAATCTGTCTGCAGTCTCTCTTCATGACTTCTCCTCCCAGTTCTTCAAGGTGTTTGGCGACAACGGTAGGGTGGGGTTCGCATTCCTGCTGGCCACTCTCTTCCGTGATATCGTAACTTCCACCACTTCCACGGGATGGTTCCCAATACTCAACCTTTTCGGTCCGAAGGGTACCGGAAAGTCCGACATGGGCAATACCCTCATGCGCTTTTTTGTGCAGAAATATAAGGCGCCAAACATCCGCAATGCTACGGTGCCGGCTCTGAACGATACCGTGGCGAGTGCTGCCAATGCCGTTGTGATGCTCGACGAGTACAAGAACTCCATCGACATCAAGACTATCGAATTCCTGAAAGGACTGTGGGACGGCACTGGACGCACCCGCATGAACATGGACCTGGACAAAAGAAAAGAGACAACTGCAGTCGATGCAGGAGTCATCCTCGCTGGTCAGGAGATGCCAACCATGGACATTGCTCTCTTCTCCCGTCTGATTTTCCTCCGGTTTCCTCAGAATATCTTTACGGATGAGCAAAAGGAGGAGTTCCGGCGGTTGGAGAGAATGCGAGACATCGGACTGACACACCTTACCGTTGAGATACTGAAACTGCGTGGCAAGATGGAATCGGCTTTTGCAACACAATTCCAGCAAACATGTATAGACCTCGCTGAAGCCCTGAAAGGCCAGCCCGTAGAGGATCGTATCATGAACAACTGGGCTGTACCACTTGCTGTATACAGGTGTCTGGAGACATCTCTCGACATAGACATGCCTTATGCGAAGCTCTTCGATATCACCATCAACGGCATTGTTACACAGAACGCCGAGTGTAAGACGACTTCCGAACTTGGAGGTTTCTGGAGCACCATCCAGTATCTGGTGGCGCAGGGTGATGTCATCGAGGGTGGTGACTATCGTATCAAGTATGTCACCTTCTTCAAGTCGACGACAGTTTCCGGTATCCAATATCAACAGCAACACCAAATACTATACCTTCAGAAAACACGTATTTTCAAACTTTATTTGGAGAGTGGAAAGCGTGCTGGCTATACCGTCATACCCGAAGAGAGTCTGAAGTATTACCTGGAGAAATCGCCAGCTTTCTTGGGTGAGAAATTTATAAGATATAAGGTGTACGCAAAAGGTATTATCCAATATGACAAGAACCGTCCGATAGGTGAGAATGGTTTCCATGAGGCGGAGAGCGTGCAGCGCAGCTATTGTTTCGACTACCAGAAATTGGTGGATACGTTCGACATCAATCTGGAGCGTGCAAATGATGAAATCAGAGACGATGATGAACGTTACGACGACGAGATAAGGAAAAGGGAGGAGGAAGACATGCCATTTTAGGCTCATTTTCTGTTATAATCATTGGCTCACCCCTGTTTGCAGAGATGCACGCAGGGGTTTTTCTGTGGGTTATGACATTAAAAAAAATTTTTTTTTAAAATGGACGTATTTTTACCGTTACAAGCGTTACAAATGTTACATTGTTGATATTCAGATATTTAGCGTATTTTATAGGTGTTATTTATTTGTTACATTTTGTTACAAATAAAAATGCTGTTAACAAAACATGCCGTTTTGTTACGTTTTCCCAGAAGTGTTACAAAACAGGAACTTGAAAACGTTCTGAAAATCAGTGTTTTACCAATTTGTTAACCTTGTAACACTTGTAACGGGGTAAAATGTATATACGTGCGAGAAAATTATTTTTTTTATTTTCATATCATTTTTGATATAAAAAATATAATTTTGTAGAGCTATGACAACAAAGAAAAAAGACCGCTTTCGTGTACTTATGCCATGTAAGGGATATGTACGCTCTTATCTCCTGGCCAATTTCAACCGTCCCGATGAGGACTGGCCGGAAATAGTGAACTTTGCACCAGACAAAGCTTTGCACGATTACTTTCTCTCCTTGCTTCGGAAAGGAGAGGAGCACAACGACAGCCGTCTGAAGGGGACTCGCTATAAATCGATGGTGTGGATAGAGATTACCTATGACCAGTTTACCCGATATGGATGGATGCTCTCCATGACAGACATACAGAAGATGAACACGTTCCTGGAGCATCGGGTGAAGCAGATGCTGTACAGTTTTGTCGGTGCTTTGCGTATGACTGGCATCCCTCTCATGTCGTGCATCATGCAATTCCGGCTGCGGACAGGAATCACGGAGTGGATGTGGGATACTGACAGCATCAGGAAAGACTTGCAGCGTCATCTGCATTATGACCCGACTGCATTCAATGAATTTTTGCAAAAAATTGAGGAAAAAGTTTGGCGCACTTTGTCCGAAAACGGGACATTGACCGAACAAGGACTTGAAACCTATCTCCATAAACAATGAAAGAAATCCAGTTTGACTTCGAGAATATAGGTGGCCTTCATCATTGCTACTGCATCCCAGCCACCTCGTTTGCCGGCTATTCGCTCAACTATCTCACCAAGCGGGTGGTGTTGAACAGCGTCGACCCAACAGTGGTTGTTAGCATTCCCATGTATGCCGATGGCACCTATTCTTTCACAGAAAACCATGGCCGCGATGCGGCAGGTGACTATTGGCAACCAACAGTTGATGGCATTATACCTAAGGGCTCACTTGAGAATGCCAGTCTACTTGAAGAACTTGAACGTGGCGAATGGGTGGTCCTGGCGGTCGATTCCAATGGCAGTGTCAGAGTATGTGGCGACGCAGATACCCCATTGACCTTTTCGACCAATACAACAACCGGCTCTGCTACCTCTGCACTCAATGGAATATCTTTCTCCTTCTCCGGCAAGTTGGGTCATCCAAGCTATGTGGTGGACTTTGACATGGATGACCTGTCCTGACTACTCTCTGTTTTTTTTATTTTCATAGCGATTGAGGTGGGTGCGTGTCCATCGTACTCCCCTCTTTGATGGTTAATTTTGCCAAAAACACAATAATAATGAATAAAGTAAAACTAATTGGAGAGATTGACTCTTGGGGATATACTCGCTACTGTCTGGAGTATGATCTTTCCCAATTCCCGTCAGAAGAACCTGTCATGCTGGAAGTAGACAGTCTTGGCGGTGATGTGATGGAAGCCATCAGCATTTCCAACATGCTGCGTGAGCGTGGCAACGTGACAGCCCACATCGTTGGCTTCTGTGCCAGTGCTGCCACTTGGCTGTGTTATGCTTGTGATAAGGTCATCCTCAATTCCGACTGTGCTTTTCTTATCCACAAGTGCAGCAGCTATGTGGATGCCTGGGGCCGGATGAATGCCGATGAACTGGATACACTTATAGCCTCCTTGCAGAGTGAGAAGAAGAGCAACGAGGCTATCGACCTTATCATCGCCCAGAAATATATCAATCATTCTGGCGGTAAACTCAGCCTTTCCCAGGTACTCGATTTGATGAAGGAGGCACGCTGGATGACGCCGGAGGAAGTTCTGGAACTTGGACTCGTTGATGAAATATCCGAGGAGAAGGTTCTTACCAAGACTAATATGGCTTCGCGCTTACATGTCATGAACTCCATGTCCGACCTTCCCAAACTGCCGGAACGATTTTTGGCACAAAGGGAAAATCCCACCGTCATGCAGTCCATCAAGAGCACCCTCACCGATATTTTCGGCGGTAGCGTGGCTCAGGCCGCCCCGCCAGAGCCCGTGCGCCCCGTTGACGAAGAACCCATTATAGATATTAAGATGAACAAGACATTCACACAGATCAACTCTCTTCTTCAGACTGAAGGACTGGAGGAGAACGACGGCAGGATTGTTATGACCGCCGAACAGGTCGATGCGCTGAACAACCGTTTGGCTGAACTGGCCACCATGAATGAGGCCAACGCCACTTTGACAGCTGAGCGTGACAGTGCACGCAGCGAACTCTCAGCAGCTGAGACTGTCATCAACAGCATCAGCGATGAAATTGCCAGTCTTGAGGGTATTGAAGCCAAAGTCAATGCCATCAAGGATACTCTCTCGAAAGTAACCGGTGCGACTGAGACCCACGCCACTCTTGAAGGCGATGGCCGCGCCGATGAGGTTTGTCTCGACCCTGTAAACAGCATGGTCGCCCAATACCGCAAGTAACCCTTATTTTTTTGCCATATGAATAAAGTAAAAAACAGTGTCCAGGCTCCATTGGCTAATCAGACTGCCTTTGACCTGACCGCTCCTATTGACATTCAGGCCGTGATTGGTGCCGTCAAGCTCCATCAAGACCTGTTGACCGCCATTGACATGCTGGATGCCAGAGAGGTTCTCCAACATGCTTATGGTATTCCTGGAGTCACAGACTCCATCACTCTTGGTCGTGTGGAAGGTGGCAGTGTTTCCTCCATGTACAACGGCGTTTTCATCGGACGCAATGCCGCAGGCAAGGTGGTTCCGAGAACTTTGAAAGTTTATCCAGTAAAGATTGAGGAAGCCGACGAGCCTGAGCGCTATCGCCGCACTTACATCACAGAGGTCCGTGGTGGTCTCTATGATGGTGGCCACCCGTTCGAGGTGTGGCTTATCGCCCATGTCTTGCAGATTGCATCTCAAGACTTGCTCAACGTGCTGTTCACAGCTAAGTATGACAGCACCCAGATTTCAGGTTCTGCTAACACTGACATCAAGCACGCTTTTGACGGTTGGGGATCCATTGCTTGGGATGAAATCAACGCTGCAACTCCGAAAATCAGCACAGCCCTTGGCAACATGTATGCTACTGGCGTGATGACTGTCCAGAACATTGGAGACCAGCTTCTGGCCATGTGGCGCAGCCGTCCTGAGACTTTCCGCCGCAAAAGCAGCAAAATCTTCATGAGCGCTGACCTCGTCGACATGTATAACGACTGGTATGAGGCTAAGTACACCTTCGTCGCCGGAGTGGGTGACGAGGAAGGCCATCCTCTCTACCTCCGTGGTACAGGCAAGAAGTGTGAGATTGTGCCCGTCTATGGTCTTGGCAAAGACTCGCAGTTTGTCATCCTCACCACTCAGCAGAACATGTGTTATGGCTTCGACAAGGAGTCTGACCTCCGAACTGTCAAGCCGTTCAACAGCGGCAATCCTTACTGGTTCACCATGGCCGGCAAGTATGTGTTCGGCTGTCAGTTTGCTTCCATCCACAAGAGTGAGTTCTGCGTTAGCGACCGCCGTTTGACCCCGGCCTTCATCGCCGTGACCTCTCCAACCGGCAATCCTAAGGAGAAGGGGTGGTATGTGAAGAGTGGTGACGACTATGTGCTGACCACCGACACCTCGGTGCCTGCTCAGAATGCTCCCACCTATTATGAATGGACCATCTAAACCAACACGATTATGAGTTGCATCAATCTCAACAACATCGACGAAGCCCTGTCTTGCGTAGACCAGGACAATATGGGTGGCATCGTCCCCAAACTCATTTATGGTTATTGGGATGAGGTGGCCACATGGCCGGACTGGCCTGCACCAACGAGCCAGTCTTCTCTCGCACTGGATGCTGCCGGAGCAATCACAGGTGACCTTGTGATGGCAACGGGCAAAAGGGCTTATACGCTCGAGTTCAGCGACAACGTAGGTAGTTTCTCCATCTCACCTCAAGGTGAGCAGGGTGGTATATCCTTCCTCTACTCGCTGACTTTCATCTCGAAGCGTGTGCGCAAGTTGATTCTTGGCTTCCTGAATGCCTCGAAGAATCGCAAGATGTTCTTCATCGTGCAGGACAACAACGGTGTGTATTACCTGATGGGTGACAAGCGTCGTGGCGCTTTGCTTCAGGCTGGTGATGGTGCCGTGACCGGCACAGCCACCACAGACCAGAACCAGACGACCTGTGTGTTCAACTATGTCAGCCCCAGAGCCCTCGCTTATGAGGGTGATGTGGACGACATCCTCTCTGCAACAAACGCTGCCGTTCCTCAAGGTTGACGTCTTTTCTTTTTCAGTTTTAATACACAAAGACAGCCCCCCTGAAGCCATACAGCGACAGGGGGCTTTTTTATTCCTTGGTAGCTTTGAGTGAATATTTTTTTTGTCCCCGTGCGATTGAAAAAGCGACTTTATCTTTGTGGCCAAAACATAAGGTTATGGAATTTGACAACCAATATTTTGCAGCCCGTGAAGAGGGCATCCGCTGGCTTCGCAGAGATTATGACCGCCGCCAGTGGTCTGTGGGATTATCCATCTTGGAGCGCATGAGGTTTAAACCCTTGTTGTTCCGTCGGCTTCAGATGCGTGGCGAAAGCCCCATTTCTAAGAAAGTGTTGGTGGCTGCCGTTCGCGACGGTGCCAATGTTTACCGCAATCCCGGCAATCCGAAGTATGCAGATGGCATACCCGCTGAATTGGACGTGGATACGTCAGGTGTCACGCATATTGAGACAACGGCAGAAGAACCGGTCGATGACAACCCTGACAATTACCTCCCTTTGTATGTGCGCTTGCTGTTGCGGTGGTTCGCACAGGCATACAAGCGCAGAGCCGTTCTGCACCGTGAACTTCGGAGCATAGGAGAAAAAAATGATGCTGTTTCAATGGCGCGTCGAAGTAATTTGTCATCGATGATAACCTCGCTAAGTGACTACATGGATGCCCTCTATCCCCTCCGTGCTGCGTGGGAGGAGCACCAGATAGTGCCGACTGACAGTCAGTTGTCTGAGATAGGCTCCTTCGATACCGTCTGGCAACGCATGAATGCCGCACCCAAGGAGGAAGCCCCGAAGCCAGAACCCAAGACTGTCTCCAAAAAAGAAGACTTCGGCAGTATGAAAAGGGAAGAGCTGCTTGTCCGCAAACACTCCATCCGGTCGATGATTAAGAGAAAGGAAAACCAACTGTTGTATCAGAGCAACAGCAGCAAAGACAAGGAGAATCCAATGCCTTTCAGTCCGGCTCGCACGAAGTTGGAGGTACAGGTGCGGATTCTGAAAGACAAACTCTATGAGGTTGATAAAGCTCTTGCCCAATTCGGTTAACCCTGATAATTATGGCCAACCGTAAATCTCTGAGTGACCTGAGTGCCGACCAGATCCTGGCATCTATCCTCGACCCGGAAGGTTCCCCCTTGCCTGCCAAATATGAGCAGGAAAAACGTCGTGTGATACAGGCATCACGTCTGTGGGACAGCTATCCCAACGAGCGGCGTGTGGCAGCCATTCTCCAGTCAAAATATAATATCTCGATGAAGACTGCACTGCGAGACGTCGACCTTGCCCGTCAGGTTTTCAAGACGCAGCACACCTTCGACTACGACGCCACGGCAATGTGGATGATTAAAGACCAGATTGAATTGGTGAAGAAGTGCAAGATGGCGGGTGACCTGAAGGAGTGGAACAAAGCCAAGAAGGTTCTTCAGGATATGGTGGAGAAACTTCATCCCACCCATGAGGAAGACCCGTCACGAGTCCAGGCCAATCTCTTTGTTGTCAATGTCACAGCCGGTGGACATCAGTTCCGTCTCCCGCTTGATAAGGTGCGCGATATGGATGGCGACAGCCTTAAGACGCTGCTCGATTCCCTGTCACAACCCA
Organism: uncultured Prevotellaceae bacterium; assembly: GCA_902784755.1. GTDB lineage: Bacteria > Bacteroidota > Bacteroidia > Bacteroidales > Bacteroidaceae > Prevotella. The sequence goes on along the minus strand of CACZVX010000015.1, from coordinate 1,862 downwards.
TTGAGGATGCTGATGTATTAGAAGAAATTTTTGACTCATGAAACAACTCAAGAATCACAAACTTATCAACTATCTGGTGGACCATCGGAAAATATCCATGGTGACTGTCAATGCCACCCATGTGATATGTACCCTCTCGCAGAAATTCACGCCTGATGACGTGCAGCCTCTCTGCGATGCCGTCGGGCAATGGCCCATGCCACGCCGCCTGAATGGCAACAACTACATCGTTTTTGAGCGTTATCCATCAGCACCTAAAGCATGATCAACGAGGGTGGCTATTGGGAGGATGATGTGTGGGTAAACCCCGCACAGATGGCTTTTATGCTGTTGCAGGCTAAGCAGAAGTATGCCATCTTCTCGCGTGGTACAGGTAAGTCTTACATTGCTGCCACGGAGATTGATGAGAATATACGCACGATGCCTCGCGGCATCACTTCCCTGACTCAGGCTACCATTGGCCAGGCTCTGACCAAGACGCTGCCTTCCACCTTCAAGATGTTGGAGTCTCTCAACTACCGCCGGTATGACTACCAGACTCATACTGGCGACTATGTGATATGCCAGAAACCTCCTGAAGGCTTTCTTCATCCCTACGAACATCTGATGAGTTATGAGCACTGCATCTCTTTCAGCAATGGCCATGTGCTCTACATCCTCACACAGCAGGGTAACAGCCGAGGACCATCCGTCGACTTCAACATCACCGACGAGGCACTCACCATCAACAAGGAGAGATTCGACCAGGAAAGTGCACCAACCAATAGGGGAAATGAATTCATCTTCGGTAGAAAGTCTCCCAAGCCTGTGCTGAAACACCACGGCAATCTTTTTCTGTCTTCCATGCCTTATGCACCACAGCAGAAATGGCTCCTCGAACCAGCCAGGTATTACGAGGAGGAACGTGGCGTGCGCCTGTTTGAAGTCTGGAATAAGATTGTTGGATTGCAGATGCAGTTGATAGAGGCCAAGCAAGCCAACGACCGTGAGCGGTTCCGTGACATCTGGAATGAGACAGTCCGTCTACGGCATACCATCACACCTTTCGTGTCCAAGGATAAGGTGCTCTTCATGCTTGGCTCTATCTTCGACAATATCGCCAACGTGGGGATGTCGTATATCATGAACCAATACAAGGTGATGGACAGGTTGTCGTTCATGATTGAGATTCTCAACTACATGGTCGACCGAGTGGAAGACTGTTATTACAAGATAGATGAACGTCATGTTTACTACAATGCCACCAACGACAGCTTCATCCGTGACTTCGCCGAGAATACTAACTGGGATATGAAAGCCCTGGCAACGGAGGAAGATTGCCGGCGGGATCTGGACTGTGACCCTCGCCGCCCGCTGGAGGTGTCGGCTGACTGGGGCAGCAGTGCATCCTTCCTCTCCGTGCAGCAGGAACGCAATTACGACTTCGTCACCCGTGAGACATCCATCTTCCCCACACAATGCGTCATCAATGAGTTCTATGCCATGCGCAATGATGAGGACGACACCTTGGTGAATGCACTATGCGACAAGTTTGTCAGATACTACAACCACCATCTCTGCAAGCAGGTGGTCTTCTTTCGTGACCGCTATGGCGATGTCCGTCATGCCAATAGCAAGAAAAGCTATAACGAAATGTTCATCGACCGTCTGATGAAGATGGGCTGGAAGGTGGAGCAGCGTGTACATGGTGGCATCGAACCACCACAGCATGAGAAGTTCCTGCTGTGGATGAATCTCCTGGCAGAAACTGATATGCGCTTCCCTCATGTCCGCATCAATGGCGAACGTTGCAAATACACGCTCATCTCCATGAACAACACAAGGGTAATCACCGGTTCTGATGGGCGCTTTGCCAAGGATAA
>CACZVX010000014.1:39927-43309 GCA_902784755.1 uncultured Prevotellaceae bacterium | reverse complement strand
GGTCTCCCATAATTGAGTGTTAGATAATTGAATTGTTTAATCTAAAAAATGCCCGCTGCAAATCTCCCTCCCTATGCAGGGAGGGACGGGGTGGGTCTCTTTATTGTTATGAATAGTAATAAATGGAAATGGATTCAGGCTATCGGGCAAGCTGTTGTCGCCGCCATCACGGCGCTGCTTACTGCCCTCACAGCTTCAGCCTGTTCACCTGGGCTAGCGCCCGCTGTTGCACTGGCTCTTGCGTAAAAATCAAAAAGGGTTCCCAAGTCCTCACGCTTGGGAACCTCTTTATCTAAAGGGTAAACCTCAAAAACCTGTCTCCTATATGTGTTCCCATTCCTGATGGGCCTTAAACCAATTGCCACTATGAGAGCCAAGACCGCCAATCTGACGAGGATGAGCCAAAGGCAGAACCTTGATTTGTCTGCCATTTATTGTCACATCCGTAGGAACACCATAGCCATAACGTTCTTTGTATTCCTGCAATGATTTGTAATTCACATTAGCAACGACATTGAGGAATTGTTTGATAGGAATATCACCCAGCAACACCAACAGCTCTGCTTTCGATTCTTCCAATTCAGCAACTATTTCTTCACAGCGTTTGCTATCGCAGAATTTACTAGGACGCTTAGGAATTGTCACTTCATTCAAGCCATATTCTTTTCTATACTCATTGTATTTGTTTTTAATGGCCTCAACCTGACCATCATTCAGCCTTGTTTCAGGCAGCAAATCACAAAGCCATGCATCTTTACGAGTAAAGCCTATGGGAGCCAGAATATGCTCATCGAGCACCTTTGCTGAAGGACCATTAAATTTCTCATCAGCAGGCTCTAACGTCCCCATTTCTTGAGGAATCTTGATTCTGCTAATAATCTCTGCTGCCTCCTTGGGATTCCCGTCCCAGAAGATACGAGGTTCACTTGCAACAGCCAAAGCGTGGCATTTTATGCTAGACCCGTTCATCCATCGTGCATGCACAGCACTTGCATAAACACCCAGAACAAACACTTTCTTAGGAGTCCTATCCTCCTGAACTAACGGTTTAACCGTTTCACCAAATGGGAAGTAGTATTTCATATGATATTACTTTGTTTTCAATTGCAAATATAAAGCAAGGGTTATTTTATAAGTGGCTGATTATTAGCAGCGCTAAACTAGGCTCTCTAGTCCCCCCTAGAAAGATATTACCATTAAGTACAAATAGTATTATTTCATAACTTCATGAGATTTTTCAGGTTGCATATATTTTGCAAATATACAATAAACCATTGGAAAAATTACGGTGTTCCACCTTTTAATACTCCTGCCATGAACGGATATTGATGTCATCGAGTGTCATGGTGCAGAATGCGTTGATAAAAGCACTTGCTAAACGACTGTTGGTGATGAGGGGCACATTGAGGTCGATGGCGGCACGGCGAATCTTGTAACCGTTGGTGAGCTCATGGCTTGTAAGGTTCTTGGGAATGTTCACCACCATGTCGATCTCGTGGTTATGAAGCATATCGAGGGCGGCTGGCAGTGTCTCCCCTACTCCCTCCTGGGCTTCGCTGGGCCAGAGGACGCGGGTGTTCTCAATGCCATTTTCCGTGAGATACTTTGAGGTACCACCCGTAGCATAAAGCTGATAGCCGTGGGTGGCGAGCATTCTGGCAGCATCCAGCATCTCTGCTTTCTGCTTGGCAGAACCCGTACTGAGGAGAATGTTCTTCTTGGGGATACGATGGCCCACAGAAAGCATTGCTTTCAATAACGCACAGGCTGTATCTTCACCAATGCACCCCACTTCTCCTGTACTTGCCATATCCACGCCCAATACAGGGTCGGCTTTCTGCAAGCGGTTAAAAGAGAACTGCGAAGCCTTGATACCCACATAATCCAAATCGAAAAGGTTCTTGGAAGGCTTTTCCACAGGAACACCTAACATGACCTTTGTGGCAAGATCAATGAGATTGAGTTTCAACACCTTACTGACGAAGGGGAATGAACGGCTGGCACGAAGATTACACTCGATAACCAGGATATCATTCTCTCGTGCCATGTACTGGATGTTGAAAGGACCTGAAATATGGAGTTCCTTCGCAATCTGGCGGCTGATACGTTTGATTCTTCTGACGGTTTCCACATAAAGTTTCTGAGGCGGGAATTGTATCGTTGCATCTCCCGAATGAACACCGGCAAACTCGATATGCTCTGAAATGGCATAAGCCAAAATCTCACCATCACGTGCCACTGCATCCATCTCAACCTCCTTGGCATGCTCAATGAAACGGCTTACCACCACGGGATGGTCCTCACTCACATTAGCCGCCAACTGAAGGAAACGTTCCAATTCTTCACGATTGGAACATACATTCATAGCCGCACCCGAAAGCACATAGCTAGGACGGACAAGCACCGGGAATCCAACGCGTTCAATAAAACGGTTGATATCATCCATTGTCGTCAATGCGCTCCATTCCGGCTGATTGATTCCATTGCGTTGCAACATGGCAGAGAACTTGGCACGGTCTTCAGCCCCGTCGATATCCTTAGCTTGCGTTCCAAGAATAGGAACATGCTGTTCATCGAGCCTTATGGCAAGATTATTGGGAATCTGGCCACCCGTGGATACAACAACTCCATGAGGAGTCTCCAATTCTATAATGTCCATGACACGCTCAAAAGTCAACTCGTCGAAATAAAGACGGTCGCACATATCGTAATCTGTAGAGACAGTTTCAGGGTTATAGTTAATCATCACCGAACGGTAACCTTGTTCCCTGATTGTGTTGAGGGCCTGTACTCCACACCAGTCGAATTCCACACTGGAACCTATACGGTAGGCTCCGCTTCCAAGCACAATAACACTTTGCTTATCGTTCTCATAGTGAATATCATGACAAGGAGTTCCTCCTGCATTACCTGCTACCCCTGAATAGGTGAGATAGAGATAATTAGTATGCGCGGGATATTCGGCGGCAAGCGTATCAATCTGTTTCACCGCAGGTACGATACCATAGTCCTTTCGCATTCCGCGGATAACAAGAGCAGCTTCTGACATACTTTTCATTTCTTTCTCCAACCCGATAGCACGGGCAATCTGAAAATCAGAAAAGCCATAGGTTTTCGCCTCAGAAAGCAATGCCTTGTCGAGCGTATTTACGTTGTTTTTCTTCAACGACTCATCAATATCGATGATATGCTTGAGCTTATAAAGGAACCATTTGTCAATTTTAGTAAGTTCATGAATCTTCTCAACATCATAATGTGGAAGATGCATAGCCTTGGAAATCACGAAGATGCGTTTGTCAGTAGGTTCACGCAGCGCTTTATCGACATCAGGAATCGCTAATTCCTTATTCTCTACGAACCCATGCATTCCCTGTCCGATCAT
>CACZVX010000014.1:0-39912 GCA_902784755.1 uncultured Prevotellaceae bacterium | reverse complement strand
CCCACAGACTTCATGGAAGAGCCGAGTTCCTTATCCACACCATGGAACTTGGACAAATCCCAACGCGGTATCTTGCAAACCACATAGTCAAGGGCAGGTTCAAAGAATGCTGAAGTTGTCTTTGTTACAGAGTTTTTCAGTTCAAACAGCCCATAGCCCATGCCCAACTTGGCGGCCACGAAAGCCAGCGGATAGCCTGTGGCCTTGCTTGCCAATGCCGACGAGCGGCTCAGACGAGCATTCACCTCAATTACCCTATAATCTTCAGATTGAGGATCAAAGGCGTATTGCACATTACACTCGCCCACAATGCCTATATGGCGTATGATCTTGATGGCCAGCGCACGCAGCTTATGATACTCTGAATTTGTCAGCGTTTGAGAAGGAGCAATCACGATACTCTCACCCGTATGAATGCCTAAGGGATCGAAGTTCTCCATATTACAAACGGTAATACAGTTGTCGTAACGGTCACGAACCACTTCATACTCTATCTCTTTCCAACCCTTTAGCGACTTCTCCACTAAAACCTGAGGGGAGAATGAAAAGGCTTTCTCAGCTAAGCGGTCCAACTCTTCTTCGTTATCACAAAAGCCACTTCCCAGTCCTCCAAGGGCATAGGCGGCGCGGATAATGACTGGATATCCAAGGTCTGCTGCGGCTTTTCGGGCTTGTTCTATAGTTTCACAGGCCTCGCTCTTGATCGTTTTGACATCGATTTCATTCAGACGCTCCACAAAGAGTTCACGGTCCTCGGTGTCCATAATGGCTTTCACGGGTGTTCCCAGCACTTTCACATTATACTTTTCCAGTACGCCGCTCTTGTACAGTTCTACACCGCAATTCAAGGCTGTCTGCCCTCCAAATGACAACAGAATGCCATCCGGTCGTTCCTTCTCAATAATGCGCTCAACGAAATAAGGTTGAACGGGAAGGAAATAGATCTGATCAGCCACTCCCTCGGACGTCTGAACGGTTGCGATATTCGGATTGATGAGAACTGTTTGCACACCTTCTTCGCGGAGAGCCTTCAATGCCTGTGATCCGCTATAGTCAAATTCTCCAGCTTCGCCGATCTTCAATGCTCCGGAACCGAGGAGCAATACTTTCTTTATCTGCTCGTCTTTCATAATCGTCTTTTACTTAAGGATTTCTACAAATTTATCAAACATAAACTCCGTATCCACAGGTCCGCTGCATGCTTCCGGATGGAACTGACTGGAGAACCAAGGATTAGTCGTATGGCGGATTCCTTCATTGGAACCGTCATTCATATTCACGAAAAGTTCCTCCCAATCATTTCCCAATGTCTTTGCATTTACCGCATATCCGTGATTCTGGGAAGTAACATAGCAGCGATTCGTACCAACCTCCCTAACAGGCTGGTTATGTGAACGGTGACCATATTTAAGTTTATAGATTTCAGCACCACCAGCTTTAGCCAATAACTGGTTACCCATACAAATGCCGCAAATAGGTTTCCGGCTAAGACTCATCTGACGGCGAAGAACATTAACGGCATCCTCACACATGTCAGGATCACCGGGACCATTCGCCAGAAAAAGGCCATCAAATTCCATCTCCGTATAATCATAGTTCCATGGTACCCGGATCACTTCCACCCCACGATTCATCAGGCAGCGAATGATATTGTTTTTAACACCACAATCTACCAACACGACCTTTTTACCAGCTCCTTCATTGTAACGGATGATTTCCTTGCATGAAACCTTGTCCACCCAATTCACACCTTCGTAATCAGCCTCAGGAATATTATCCGGTTCATCATCAAAAAGAATCTTTCCCATCATGACACCATGCTCACGTAACACTTTTGTAAGTTCTCTGGTGTCGATTCCAGTAATACCTGGTACATGTTCACGTTTAAGCCAATCTCCCAGACTCTCCTTTGCATTCCAATGGGAATATTGCTGACTGTAATCACTCACGATAATGGCCGAAGCATAAATCCGGTCGCTCTCCATAAAATCAGCAATGCCGTTTTTACCCACAGAAAAAGGTGGTACACCATAATTGCCCACCAACGGATAGGTAAGCGTCATCATCTGCCCTGCATACGAAGGATCGGTGAGACTCTCCGGATATCCCATCATTGCCGTATTGAAGACAACCTCACCTGCTACAGGTGAATCATAACCAAAGGAACTGCCATGAAACTTCGTTCCGTCACTCAAAACCAATGTAACTTTCTTCATATTCCTATTTACAAACTTGTCCTTAATTCCATAAAAAAGGCGACTCGAAAAACGAGCCGCCTATAGACGTTTATTCAACGGTAACACTCTTGGCCAGATTCCTCGGTTGGTCAACGTTCTTACCCTTGCATACAGCCACGTGATAAGCCATCAACTGTAATGGAATCGTAGCGATTAGTGGCTCGAGACATTCCAATGTATCTGGAAGTTCGATGACTTCATCAGCAATATTGGCTATCGTATTGTCGCCTTTGCTCACCAATGCTATCACCCTACCCTTACGAGCCTTTATTTCCTGAATATTGGAGAGCACTTTCTCATACATATTATTATGTGTGGCAATAACCACCACAGGCATATCCGAATCAATCAGAGCAATTGGTCCATGTTTCATTTCAGCAGCAGGATAACCTTCAGCATGGATATAGGAGATTTCCTTCAACTTCAAAGCTCCTTCCAAAGCAACCGGATAACTGAAGCCACGTCCCAGATAAAGGAAATTACGTGCATAAGTGAATGTTCGACTCAGATCCGCTATGCGCTCATTTAGTTTAAGCACCTCTTCCATCTTCGACGGGATCTCACTAAGTTCCTTAACAATCTCCTGATAATCGGTCTCATCCACCATGCCTTTCTCCTTACCTAATGCAAGTGCCAGCATCGTCAGCACGGTTACCTGTCCTGTAAATGCCTTCGTGGAAGCGACTCCAATTTCGGGACCGACGTGAATATATGAGCCTGTATTAGTAGCACGGGGGATACTGGAACCAATGGCATTACATATACCATATATGAAGGCGCCATTTTTCTTGGCAAGTTCCACGGCAGCCAAGGTATCTGCCGTCTCACCACTCTGAGAAATAGCTATAACCACATCATCCTTGCCAACCACGGGATTACGGTAACGGAATTCAGATGCGTATTCAACCTCTACAGGAATACGACAAAGATTCTCGATAATCTGCTTGCCTATCAATCCCGCATGCCATGAGGTTCCACAGGCTACAATAATGATGCGCTTGGCATTGAGCAGTTGCTGTTTGTAATCTATAACAGCAGAAAGAGTCACATGATTGGCTTCCACATTGACACGACCACGCATGCAATTGGTAATGCACTCTGGCTGTTCAAATATCTCCTTCAGCATGAAATGGGGATAGCCACCCTTCTCAATCTGTCCTAATGAGATGTCAACGGTCTTAATCTCGGGTGAAAGTTCATTATTATAGATGTTCACCACCTTCAATTCTTCGCCACGAGTTAAAACCGCAATATTTCCATCCTCCAAATAAACCACCTGGTCGGTGTATTCAATAATAGGACTAGCATCGGAACCCAGAAAGAACTCGTCTTCACCGATACCGACGACTAATGGACTCTGCTTTCGAGCTGCAATAATGGTGTCAGGCTGCCGCTTGTCAACAACAGCAATGGCATAGGCACCGATTACTTCATGAAGAACCAGTTGAATAGCCGTAAGTAAATCAAGATTCTTGCGAACCATCACATACTCAACGAACTGTACCAGCACTTCTGTATCTGTATCGGAGAGGAAATGTACGCCCTTTTCAGCCAGTTTCGACTTTAAATCAGCGTAATTCTCTATGATACCATTATGAATAAGAGCAAGGTTCTTGGATTCAGAATAATGCGGATGTGCATTACGAGAAGAAGGCTCGCCATGGGTTGCCCATCGTGTATGGGCAATTCCCAGGCTGCCAGTAATGTCTTTATCAGCACAGTAAGCCTCCAAATCGCTTACTTTGCCTTTGGTCTTGTAAACGTTCAAATCACCTTTGGCGTTGAGTAATGCCACACCGGCACTGTCGTAGCCGCGATATTCTAGTCGTTTAAGTCCTTTAATTAAAATAGGATAAGCCTCACGCTTTCCAATGTATCCTACGATTCCGCACATAATGCGATGTTGTGTTTGTGTACTTGTGTATAATTATTTTGTTTGTGGCTTGTGTTGTTCCTTACTTGTCTATTACATTGACAACCAATGTTGCTGACGATACTAACACACTTGCCAGCGAGAACCAAAGATGTGTTGATGTGCCGATGGATGCGTTGGTCTTTTTAATGCTGTTAGGCTCAACATAAATCACATCATTTTGCTGTAAATAAAAATAAGGTGACTTCATGACGTTTGGATCAAGTATGTTCAAACGATGAACTGACTTACCTCCATCAGCAGCCTCGCGAATAAGCATAATATTCTCACGCTTACCCTGAATACCAATATCACCTGACATGGCAAGAGCATCAATGAGACTACATTTCTCACGAGCAGATGTCTTTACACCAGGTGAGCCAACCTCACCAATAACAGTAAAGTGGAAACTGTTAAAACGCACGGTGACAATCGGATTCTCGCCTTCAGCCATATACGGCCTAATTTTATCTCCAATCAATCGCTCTACTTCCAGACGCGAGAGGCCTTCAACCTTGATTCTTCCTATAATGGGGAAATTAATAGTACCATCATCGTCCACGGCATATGAATACATACTTCCTCCCATACCGCCTTGCTGAGAGATGTAATTACTATTTGCACCACTTCCAAAATGCTTATTAAACACAGCAACAGCCTCTTGATCAGTTGCCGTGATATAAATAGAAAGGTTATCTTTGGGCATCACCTTAATATTATGCTGATAACGTGTGTCGTTATAATTGTAGTCTTCAGCATGTTGTAAGTAAGCAATTTTCTTGGGAGAAGCGCAACCCGTGAGAATCAATGCAGCAACAGCCACAAATGGAATTAGAATTTTTTTCATAATCAAGCAATTAATTGTCAATTTTGGCTGCAAAATTACAGTTAATTTTTGAAAAATGCAAGTTTTTGAAAAATAATATAAAAAATCCCGATGAAAAACATCGGGATTTAATCGTTTAGAACTTAAAATAATTCTTTGCGTTATTATAAGAGATGTCTTCAACCATTCGGTAAAGACTTTCCATATCTGCCGGTAGCAGTCCTTTCTCTACATCATTACCCAACAAATTGCAAAGCAAACGGCGGAAATACTCATGACGAGGATACGAGAGGAATGAACGGCTATCGGTAAGCATACCAACAAAACGGCTCAGCAAACCAAGAACAGACAAAGCATTCATCTGGCGCTCCATACCATCAAGCTGATCGTTAAACCACCAGCCTGAACCAAACTGAATCTTACCAGGACATGAACCATCCTGGAAGTTACCCAGCATTGTGGCAATCACTTCATTGGCACATGGGTTCAATGTGTACAATATGGTACGCGTCAATTTCTTTTCTGTGTTTAGTTCATTGAGGAAATGGCTCATTGCCTTGGCAGTATTAAACTCACCGATAGAATCGAAACCTGTATCAGGACCAAGTTGGTTGTACATCAGTGTATTGTTATCACGGATGGCACCATAGTGATACTGTTGTGTCCAATTGCTGGCATGATCCATTTCAGCGCAAATCTTCAGGAAGCAATGCTTATACTGACGAGTTTCCAGTTCTGAGAGTGCCTCTTTCTTCATAGCCTTCGCAAAGATCTTCTCAATCTCAGCATCGGTGTAAGGCTCATCATAGAACTCCTCGATACCATGGTCACTCAAGCGGCTTCCCATTTCATGGAAGAAATCATGGCGCTTCTGGAGTGCATCCACCATGTCCTTGAAAGTAGTAATCGTAACACCAGAAACTTCTTCAAGTTTATTCACATAGTCGGCAAAGTCGGGCTTTTCAATATTCATGGCCTTGTCAGGACGCCAGGCAGGAATCATGCGTGCATCCTTCTCACCTTTGGTCTTGGCATATTCAATATGATTGTGAAGGTCATCAACAGGATCGTCAGTTGTACATACAGTCTCTACATTATAACGGCGCATAAAGCCACGGGCCGTATATTCTGGGTCATTCAGCAGTTTATCGTTACATTCATCAAAGATTTCACGAGCTGTTTTGGGAGAGAGGAGCTTCGTGATACCGAAACCCGTCTTTAGTTCCAAATGTGTCCAATGGTACAAGGGATTACGGAATGTGTAAGGAACAGTCTCTGCCCACTTCTCAAATTTCTCCCAGTCACTGGTGTCCTTACCTGTACAGAAACGTTCATCAACACCATTTGTACGCATAGCACGCCACTTATAGTGGTCACCACCAAGCCATAGTTCCGTGATGCTCTTAAACTTGTGATCCTTCGCAACCATCTCAGGAATGAGATGACAGTGGTAGTCGATAATAGGCATTTTAGCCGCATGATTGTGGAAAAGATCCTGCGCTGTTGCGGTCTCTAGCAGGAAATTTTCATCCATAAATTGCTTCATAGTCTGTATTTGTTTTTAAGTACTTAGATAATTCTTTCTGCAAATATACATTAAATTTTTGGATAACAGAAATATTTAAATTATATTTGCACAAATAAATTACGTAAACGATGACGTACACAAATACAAATCGTGTGCTGCTTATCTATACGGGTGGCACCATTGGAATGGGACGCAATCCAAAAACGGATGCGCTTGAACCACTTGACTTTAATCATTTAATAGAAAACTTACCGGAATTCAAGTCGATAACCACTCAGGTAGATGTCTACCAATTCACACCCCCCATTGATTCTAGCGACATGAATCCACGCCTTTGGGCACAAATCGTACGAATTATAGCCGATCGCTATAACAAATACGACGGTTTTGTCATCCTACATGGAACTGACACCATGGCATTCACAGCGTCAGCTCTTTCCTATATGTTGGAAAACTTGACTAAACCTGTAATTCTTACTGGTTCACAATTGCCTATCGGACAATTGAGAACAGATGGTAAAGAGAACCTTATCACCTCCATCGAAATTGCGGCCGCATATCATCAGAACGGTACACCCATAGTTCCAGAGGTATGCATCTATTTCAGTGGCAAACTACTCCGAGGAAACCGATCTACCAAAATGAATGCCGATGGATTCAATGCTTTTGATTCTTTCAACTACCCGCATCTCGCCGATGCCGGTGTGAACATCATATATCATGAGGAATATATATTAAAGCCCGATTATTCCAAACCTATGACGCCACATTATGTAATGGATCCCAACGTTATAGTGTTCACACTTTTTCCAGGAATCAAGGAAAATGTTGTCCGCCATGTACTTGAAGTTCCAGAGCTGCGCTCCATCGTCATGCGAACATACGGAAGTGGCAATGCGCCACAACAGCCATGGCTGATGCATCTGCTTAAACAAGCTACTGAGCGTGGTATCAACATCGTTAATATTTCTCAATGTGCAGAAGGTACTGTGGAAATGGCAAGGTATGACAATGGTTACCAATTGAAAAATGCGGGGGTCATCTCTGGATACGATTCCACAGTAGAGAGTACGGTAGCAAAACTCATGCACCTTCAAGGACATTATACGGACTATCGGATTATCAGAAACTACATGAACCATCCTATGCGTGGAGAATTTACACAAAAATTGTAAAAAGTACAAAATTGTTCGGATTTCTCCCAAATTATTATTATCTTTGTACCGGAAAACTATTAAACATATTATTCAAAAACATTAAGACCATGAAAGAATTAAAAGGAACAAAAACTGAAAAAAACTTGAAGGATGCCTTTGCAGGCGAAAGTCAGGCTCATACCAAGTATCTTTATTATGCATCAAAAGCCAAGAAGGAAGGCTATGTACAAATCTCCAATCTTTTCATTGAGACCGCTCTCAATGAAAAAGAACATGCAAAACTGTGGTTCAAGTATCTTCATGACGGTGAAGTTCCAACCACAACGCAGAATCTAGAGGATGCTGCAAACGGTGAGAACTACGAGTGGACAGATATGTATGACCGTATGGCCAAAGAGGCAGAAGAAGAAGGTTTCAAAGAAATTGCTGCCAAGATGCGTATGGTGGGAGCTATTGAGAGACATCACGAAGAGCGTTATCGCCAGTTGCTCAAGAACATCAATGATGAGATTGTATTCTCACGTGAAGGTGACGTCATCTGGCAGTGCGCAAATTGTGGTCATATCGTGATTGGCAAGAAAGCACCAAAGATCTGTCCTGTATGCAATCATCCTCAAAGTTATTTCCAAATTGAAGCACGCAACTATTAAAAAACCAAAGAAGAAGCCCGGACGTTTCCGGGCTTCTTCTTTATAACTTAACTGCTGAAATGTCTACCAGATTATTGACTATTGCATAAATGGTAAGTCCTGCAGGACTATGAATCTGCAATTTCCTTGCTATGTTACGGCGATGAGTAATAACTGTATTGATGCTAATGCATAGATGATTGGCAATTTCTTTGTTGGTCATTCCCTGGACAAGAGAGATAATAACATCTCGCTCACGGTCGGAAAGAGCTTCGCTATTATCAGGTGTCTGATTAATCATCTTCGAAATCTTAACACTTACATCATTCTGTTTCGACATACGTTCCATTCGACGGATTGCAGGAACAAAGATTTCATCCTCCATCTCTGAATGTTGCCCTATCCATTCTTCATTCTTGTATAGATCGTATAGCACAGCTGTCAATTGATTATTCCGCTGTGTATCGCTGGGCAAATACTTGATAATGATATTCTTCAGTTCACGCAGACGAGTGGTAATTTGTCCATGATGCTTTGAAAAGGTATCAATATCATGGTCACCCACATTCTCCTGGTTCAAAAGTTTCTCCACATAAGGGAATACATTTTGCTCCTCATACTTCATATGCGAGCGAATCTCATGGGCATAAACATCATACATTTTCAAAATCAGACGGGCAAGATTGTCATTCTCATCAAGAGCTTCTTCCAATTCCTTTCGAATATTCGGCAATTGAAAATCAAGATAATACTCGTGGGACGCTTTCAGATAATGAAGGACGGTGGGAATTGATATTCGGTCATTATCATCAATTGCTCTGTAACCGTTAATGGTGAAATTAACCATGGCAAGGAAAGTGTATGTATCCACCCCTTGGTCTTCACAAACTTCACGGACCGTCTTGTCACCAAAACCCAGATTAATTCCGAAACGTCCAAGACTTTCCAAAAGGTTGTAATTGTCGGCAATAAGACTTATCATCTTATCTTCGGCCTCGTACATCTTTTGATTCTTCATAACATAATTTCCTTTCACCTTAAAATATCAAGGGCAGACTCATGGTCTGCCCTTTAACAAGTTATTTAGCGTAAGCAACAGAACGAGTTTCACGAATCACTGTTATCTTCACCTGACCCGGATAAGTCATTTCGTTCTGAATCTTAGTTGCAATTTCACCTGATAGTTTCTCGCTCTCATTGTCGTCCATCTTGTCGGCGCCTACAATCACACGGAGTTCTCGACCAGCTTGTATTGCATAGGTCTTAGTAACTCCAGGATAACTCATTGCAATAGCTTCCAAATCATTAAGACGTTTAATATAAGCCTCAACAATTTCACGACGAGCACCTGGACGAGCGCCGGAAATGGCATCACAAACCTGTACAATCGGGGCAAGCAACGTCTGCATTTCCATTTCATCGTGGTGGGCACCAATAGCATTACAGATGTCTGGTTTTTCTTTATACTTCTCAGCTATCTTAGCACCATAGAGAGCATGGGGTAACTCACTCTCCTCATCAGGCACCTTACCAATATCATGCAGCAATCCTGCGCGCTTAGCTTTTTTAGGATTCAAGCCAAGTTCACTGGCCATTACAGCGCAAAGATTAGCTGTTTCACGGGCATGCTGGAGCAAGTTCTGACCATAAGAAGAACGGTATTTCATTTTTCCGACAATACGAATCAGTTCAGGATGCAAACCATGAATGCCTAAGTCGATGGCCGTGCGTTTTCCAGTTTCAATCACTTCATTTTCCAGTTGTTTCTTAACCTTGGCAACAACTTCCTCAATACGTGCCGGATGGATGCGGCCGTCAGAAACTAATTGGTGAAGAGCCAGACGGCAAACTTCACGACGGATAGGATCAAAAGCTGAAATAACAATTGCTTCAGGTGTATCATCTACAACAATCTCAACACCACAAGCAGCCTCTAAAGCACGGATATTACGGCCTTCACGTCCAATAATACGACCCTTTACTTCATCATTATCAATATGGAAAACACTTACCGAATTCTCGATAGCTGTTTCAGTAGCTACACGCTGAATAGTCTGGATAACAATCTTTTTGGCCTGCTGATTTGCATTCAACTTTGCCTCATCCATGATTTCATTGATATAGCTGGCAGCATCGGTTCGAGCCTCATCCTTCAGACTTTCAACCAAACGGTTTTTAGCTTCTTCTGCACTAAGACCTGAAAGTTCTTCAAGCTTCACGCGTTCCTGCTGCTGCATTTTCTCCAATTCTTCCTGTTTTACCAAAAGCAGTTTCTTCTCATTATCCACGCGTTGCTGCTGCTGATCTACATCCAGTTTTCTGCGACCAAGTTCTTCCTGACGCTGATTAAGCCCTATTTCACGCTGCTTCAGGCGATTCTCATTCTGCTGAATCTTCTGGTTACGCTGTTGAACTTCTTTTTCGAGTTCTGCCTTTTTGTTAAGGAACTTCTCTTTTACCTCAAAAAGTTTCTCTTTCTTTAAATCTTCGGCTTCTCTTTCAGCATTAGCCATCATCTGCTTGTATTTTCCCGTCAATCCATAACGGAAAATCAGATATCCGCCAAGTCCTCCTAAAATAAGGGCTATCGCGGCTACAATCAAAGTTAATGTCATAAAAATATATATTTGTTGTTTATAATATTCTTTCTATCTCCTTGGTCAATGACGAAAGAATATTATCGTACTCCGATGTGTCATTATGTCCCTTCTCCTTCTCATAGCGAAGGGCTATATCAATCATCGCCATATACAGTATCTCCTTTTCGCTTTTCTTGGTCTTAAAAACCTCAGCATATTTATTTACTGTACTGGATATAAGCTTTGCAGCCTCACGATAGAAATACTCATCCTCGCGATCTACTTTCACGGGGATGTCCGTATCATATACGTGCAATCTTATATTGAGTCTTTCTTTTTCTTCCGCCATTTTACTTTTCGCTCAACATGGTTATACAACGATTCACCTCACGGATAAGACCTGCAAGACGCTTCTTAGCTCCCTCCACATCTCCGTCGGTCACCTCAAGCATACGAGCCATCTTTAAACTGTTGTAGTCGCGCTCGGCCTGTCCTAACTGTTCCTTCAACTGCGCAATCTCTTTTTCGCGCTTGTCTACCATCGCATAGAGTTCTTCGTTTTCTTTCTTCACCTCCGAAAAGCGAAGAATCATCTGTCTCATGCGAGTAGTAAAAGTATTAAGAATTTCAGTTGAACTTGCCATATAAATGGAATTTGAGGGCAAAGATAAGAATTTTTCGCGATTATACAAAATTTATGGAATGAAAATTCATAATTTAATGGAATTTAAACAGTTAACTGCTTAAAAGTTTGCATCAAATGAAAAAAATTAATATCTTTGCTTCCAAAACAAAAAGAAGAATCAAACATGAAAGGTATTGTATTAGCTGGCGGTAGCGGCACACGTCTCTATCCTATCACAAAAGGTATCAGTAAACAACTGATTCCCATCTTCGACAAGCCCATGATTTATTATCCGATTTCTGTCCTTATGCTGGCTGGCATTCGTGAAATTCTCATCATTTCCACACCAACCGATCTTCCAGGATTCCGCCGTCTATTAGGCGATGGAAGCAACTTCGGCGTAAGGTTTGAATACGCAGAACAACCATCCCCCGATGGTCTTGCCCAAGCTTTTATTATAGGAGAGAAATTTGTTGGCAACGATGCAGCCTGTCTGGTTCTGGGTGATAATATCTTCCACGGGGCTGGTCTTTCCGCCCTTTTGAAACAAGCTGTGAACGATGCAGAAAAGAATGACAAGGCGACAGTCTTCGGTTATTGGGTAAGTGACCCTGAGCGTTATGGTGTTGCTGAATTTGACAAAAACGGCAACTGCCTTTCCATTGAAGAAAAACCGAAAGAACCAAAGAGCAACTACGCTGTTGTAGGACTTTATTTCTATCCAAATAAAGTTATCGAAGTGGCTAAGAACATCAAGCCTTCTGCACGTGGAGAATTAGAAATCACGACTGTAAACCAAGTCTTCCTTCAAGATAAACAACTGAAAGTGCAAACTTTCGGCCGCGGATTTGCATGGTTAGATACAGGTACGCATGATTCACTCTCTGAGGCCTCTACGTTTGTAGAGGTGATTGAGAAACGCCAGGGATTGAAAATCGCTTGCCTGGAAGGTATAGCTTATCGTAAGGGATGGATTACTGCTGCAAAATTACGTGAAGTTGCGCAACCGATGCTCAAAAATCAATATGGCCAATATCTTATAAAAGTCATTGACGAGGTAGAAAAAACAGGTAAGGAAAATCTTGAATATTAATGTTATTCAGCAAAGAAACCTTCTGGGAACTTTTTAGATTTGGTATCGTAGGAGTCATCGCTGTGGCTATCAACTATGCCATCTATTTGGTATTGCTACCTTTCATGGACAAAAGCATTGCTTATGCTATCGGCTATATCATCAGTTTCTGTTTCAATTATTGGCTCTCTGCACATTTCACATTTAAGAAAGAAACCAACAAAAAGAATGGCATCGGCTTTGCTGGTGCCCATCTTTTTAATTTTGTCCTACAAATCGGATTATTAAACTTCTTCACATGGTTGGGCGTACCAAAGGAATGGGCTCCACTACCCATGTACTGTATAGCGGTACCCAGTAATTTCCTGATTGTCCGTTTTGTGTTCGATAAATTCGGGAAAAAATAATTATCATTCATCCGACATTTCAAGTAACTTTCATCTCATTCGGAGGATTGCAGACTGAGAATTACGGTTTTGAAAATTGTCCGAGAAATTCCCTAAGTGCAATATACCCCTATATTACTCTCTGATTATGCCATAATCAGAAGGTAAGAATGCCATAATTAGAAGGTAAGAATGCCATAATCAGTAGGTAAGAATGGCATAATTGAAAGGTAAGAATGCCATAATCAGAAGGTAAGAATGCCATAATTGAAAGGTAAAATAACCCTATTTTGCAGTCCGTCTATACCATTCTTACTTTGGAGAAATGTAAAAGACACTCCCCTTAGTTCTGATTGACAAAAAGTGACTTGTACTGAATAATTATTTCAACTGATATTTGTCCAGATCTCTGAAACCATTGAGGAAAACAGAGGCTTCCATTCTTTTCTTCCCTGCAAGTTGAATTTCCTTCAATTCCAATAAATTATCCGCTGTAGCCACAAATAGTTTATTCTTCTCTACAACTAATGTGCCAATGGGTTCAGAAGTAGTTTTTCCGGTTTTTGCCGTAGCATAGACTTTCAACACTATAGTTTTTCCATTAGGATCCACCAGCGTAGTCCATGCTCCTGGATAAGGACTCAAACCACGAACGAAATCATATACTTTCTTCACGCTTTGGTTCCAATTAATTTCGCAGGTTTCTTTGAAAATCTTTGGTGCTGCATGAAGTTCTGCCCCTACTGGAATCATATCAGCCTGAGGCAAACTTTCAACACTCCCCTCGCCCTCAATGATTTTATCTATCGTCTCAATAGCGATCTCCGCACCCAGATTCATCAGACCGTCATAAACATCCTCCACATTGTAATCATCCTTAATGGCGAAGGGCTTCTGTATAATGATCCGCCCCGTATCAATATCTTGGTCAAGAAAGAAGGTAGTTACACCTGTCTGTGTCTCACCATTTATAACAGCCCAATTAATAGGAGCAGCACCTCTATATTGTGGTAATAAAGCAGCATGCACATTAAAGGTTCCAAAACGAGGCATTGCCCATACAACTTCTGGTAACATGCGGAAAGCAACAACCACCTGAATATCAGCCTTATAAGATCGCAATTCCTCCACAAATTCAGGGTCCTTCATCTTTACTGGTTGTAAAACAGGAATACCTTTAGAAAGCGCATATTGTTTTACCTGTGAAGGTTGGAGCGTCTCCTGATGACGACCAACAGGCTTATCTGGTTGAGTAACCACAGCAACCACATGATACCCACCTTCCACCAATCGCTGCAAGGTACCCACAGCAAACTCTGGTGTTCCCATAAAAACAATACGTAAATCTTCCTTCTTCATTTTTCGAATAATTTCTCAAATTAATCTGCACTCATATCAGCCACCATTTGCCTGTATTCAGTATAGAGGTGAGAACGGGATATGTATCCTATTAACCTCCCATCCAAGTCAACCACAGGCAGCATCTGAGCATCTGTTTTGTCAAAGGTTTCCATTACATCTTCCATAGGATCATTCACGCCTAATGTAGCAGAAGGTTGACTCATAAGTTGACTGACTGTAAAATGGTGATAAAGTTCCGTACGGAAAACTATATTGCGGATTTTCTGTAAATCCACTTCTCCCAAAAGATTGCCAGCGTCATCAAGCACGGGAAGCAAGCTTTGCTTGGAACGACTAAGAGCATGAACTAGAGAATTCAACTCCATATCAGGTTTCACAGCTGTGAAATGTTTATCGATAACCGAATCAAGACTCATGAGGGTAAGAATGGCTCGATCTGTATGATGCGTAATCAATTTTCCCTCTCGTGCCAGTCGCATTCCATAAATGCTGTGTTTCTCAAAAATATTAATGGTGAGGAAAGCACAAATACTGGTAATCATCAGAGGGATAAACATCTGATAGCCACCTGTCAACTCAGCAATCAGAAAAATGCCCGTCAACGGGGCATGCATAACACCTGCCATCACAGCAGCCATACCCAACATAGCAAAATTCTTTTCTGGGATATAGACTCCTATTTGTTCCATGTTCCAAATACGGGCAAAGAAGAATCCACCAAAAGCACCGATAAAGAGAGAGGGAGCAAATGTACCACCACAACCACCGCCACCATTTGTTGCCGATGTAGCGAATACTTTTGTAAGCAGTACTAGGCCAATATAGACAATTAAGAGGTTGCCATGACCATAGAACAGAGAATTGTTAAGTATCTGATTCCAATCTGCTTCCGTCTTTCCGTTCAATAAAATATTGATACTGTTATAACCTTCTCCATATAGAGCTGGAAAAAGAAAGATAAGCGAACTCAATATCACACCACCCAACAATAATTTGGCATAACGATATTTATTGAGCTTAGCGAAAACGCCTTCACACGCCGTCATCATACGAATAAAATAGAGACTTATCAGACCGCCAAACACGCCTAAAAGAATATAGGCCGGAACACGATCCATCTGCCAGGCTCCGTCCATTGTAAACTGAAATAGCGAGTTTGAACCGTTGAAGATATAACTGAAACAAACTGCCGTAACAGATGAGATTAGAATAGGCATTAGTGAAGCCATCGTCAAATCAATCATCAGCACTTCCAGCGTAAATACCAAACCAGCTATTGGGGCTTTAAAAATACCAGCTATGGCAGCGGCAGCACCACACCCGATAAGCAGCATCAGGGTTTTGGAATCCAGTTTGAATAGGCGTCCCAAATTACTACCAATAGCCGATCCCGTAAGTACTATAGGAGCCTCTGCTCCTACGGAACCACCAAAACCAATGGTAATTGCAGAAGCAATCACAGAACTCCAAGTATTGTGAGCCTTCAGTCTGCTTTTCTTAGTTGAAATTGCATATAGAATTCGAGTTATTCCATGCGAAATATCATCCTTAACAATATACCGCACAAAAAGAGAAGTCAGATAAATACCAATAACAGGATATACCAAATAAAGCCAGTTAATAGAATGAGCCGTAAAGCCTTCTGTAAGAAGAAGCTGAATCTGACGGATAATCCAATGTAGTGAGAAAGCTGCTACAGAGGCAAAAAAACCTACGAAGAAACTGAGGACAAGCGTAAATTGCCTATCCGAAACATGTTCTTTCCGCCATGTCAGTAACTTCTGTATCATTCTTTCTTACCTTAAAACTTACTCTTAAACCTACTTCCTAATGATTGTCACTTCTCCATTTTGGGCTAACTTGATAATACTCGATGGAGTATGCGGTTTTCTCTCATTACGACGAGAGAAACATACATAGTCCACAGCTTCTAGCAATTCCGGAGCTATGTCCTGATAGTTTTGAGCCGGTGGCTGTCCACTAATGTTGGCGCTTGTTGAGACAATAGCCTTCTGAAAACGGTAACAAAGCTCTTTTGAGAAATCTTCATGGGTAATGCGCATCGCGATACTACCATCTTCAGCAATAAGGTTGGGAGCCAAGTTCACGGCTCCTTCCAATATCACGGTCGTAGGTTTAGTAGCCAGATCAAAGATGTCCCATGCTACGTTGGGCACTTGACGTACATACCGCTGTAAACGGGCATCGCTGTCTACCAAACAAATCAATGCTTTAGAGTCATCACGTTGTTTAATCTTATACACCTTAGCTACGGCGTCTGCATTGGTAGCATCACAACCGATACCCCAAACTGTATCAGTAGGATAGAGAATCACACCACCCTCACGCATCACATTCACCGCATTCTGTATATCTTCTTTTCTATTCATGAATTATTTATATGAATGGCAAAGGTACAAAAAATCAATGAGAATGCAAAATAAAAGGCGGAGTTTTTTGAAAATCAAACCTCCGCCTTAGCTTATGATAAATTCTTATCAGAGTTCCCAACCAATTGCTGAAGCACCAAGCACAGCAGCTGAAGAACCATCCAGCCCACTAACAAGGAATTTTGCCTTACCCTTGAATATCTTCAGCACATTATCATTGTAACTCTTCTCAATAGGTTTCATAATAAGATCGCCTGCCTTGGTCATACCACCAAAGAAAATGAAGGCCTCAGGAGAGGAAAAAGCCGCAAAATCGGCACAAGCCTTTCCGAGCATATCACCAGTAAATTCATAAATACGCTTTGCCAAAGCATCCCCCTTACTAGCTGCAATTGAGACATCCAGCGACGTAATCTTAGCAGGATCCATTTCACGGAGTAAAGAAGGCTCCTGACTCTTTTCCAGGAATTCGCGAGCTGAACGAGCAACACCTGTAGCAGAGCAGTAACACTCCAAACAGCCCAGACGTCCGCAGCCACACATACGCCCACCTTCACGGACCATTGTAACATGGCCGAGTTCACCTGCAAAGCCATCACAACCATATACCAACTGGCCATTAATCACAATACCAGAACCGACACCAGTACCGAGAGTAATAACAATGAAATTCTTCATTCCACGTGCTACTCCATACGTCATCTCACCTACTGCAGCAGCATTAGCATCATTGGTAAGTCCCACGGGAATACCTCCAAGACGCTCACTGAACAGCTTTGCAAGAGGAACGACACCATCATGTGCCCACGACAGATTCGGTGCAAATTCAATTGTTCCATTATAATAATTCCCATTGGGGGCTCCGATACCCATTGCCTTGATGGTTTCAATGCCACCTACCTGATCAATAATGACCTGCAGGGCATCCACGCACGCATCCACGTAGTCCTCAACTTTGTCATAACCTTGAGTTTTAATTGCTGTTGTAGCCTTGATTTCACCACGGGCATCAACGATTCCGAAAACAGAATTTGTGCCGCCTAAGTCCAAGCCTATCACATAAGGCTTGATTACTGGTTGTGCATTCATAATGATATGTTTATTAGTTGTTAGAAAAATACGTCTTATACACGGCAAAGGTAGGAAAAAACTCTTATAACGCAAACTTTTGCATGATAAAATTACATAAATCGGGAAAAATTAGTAACTTTGCACACAAAATATGATGCCTTTTGAGTTTCACATAGATATCGTCAATCTGATTTTTAAAGGAATCATGATTGGTATTATCGCATCGGCACCCATGGGACCGGTGGGTGTACTTTGTGTACAGCGAACACTGAACAAAGGCAGATGGTATGGTTTCGTGACGGGAGTTGGTGCTGCTGCCAGCGACATCATTTATGCAGGAATTACGGGATTCGGTATGTCGTTTGTCATGGATTTTGTAAATAATGCCCAGACAAAATTTCTGCTTCAGATTATGGGTAGTGTAATCCTACTCATCTTTGGAATCATCTCTTTCCGGTCCAACCCGACGAAGAACATGCGCCAAAGCAGTCATAATAAAGGTACACTATTTCACAATGGACTTACGGCGTTTCTTGTAACCTTCTCCAATCCACTCATCGTCTTTCTCTTCATGGCATGTTTTGCGCAGTTCGCCTTTGTGATACCACACCATCCCGTGGAGATGTTTCTTGGCTTTTTGAGTATCATTTTCGGTGCCCTACTTTGGTGGTATGGCCTCACATGGCTCGTCGACAAGGTTCGGACAAAATTTGACGCAATGGGTATCAATATTATAAATAAGGTTATTGGCAGTGCTGTGATTATATTCTCACTTGTCATTCTTTTCGGAAACATCTTCAATTTATTTACATTACCCGAGTTCTAACTACGGAACTTGAAACTTGATTTCCCCGATGTACATTGCACAACAACTTCGTAAAAAGAATATTGCCGAGTATCTGCTCTATATGTGGCAGGTGGAAGATTTGCTTCGAGCCTACGGATGCTCTTTGAGCAATATCAGGCGTGAATATATTGATCGTTTCGAATATTCAGACGAGCAGAAGGAAGACATGGCCGATTGGTATGGCAATCTTATTCGCATGATGAACCAAGAAGGATGTCGTGAACGCGGGCATCTGCAGATTAACAAAGTGGTGATGCAACAGCTCATTGAACTTAATGTGCAGTTGCTCAACAGTACTAAATTTCCTTTTTATACCAGCGAATACTACAAAGTCCTTCCTTATATAGTTGAATTGCGGAAACGCGGAAATGCGGATGAACCCGAGATTGTAACCTGCTTTAATGCACTGTATGGAACCATGTTGCTACGGCTTCAGAAAAAGGAAATCAGCCCAGATACCGAGCATGCCATCAAGGAGATCACGACCTTTATTGGTATGCTTTCCGACTATTATAAAAAGGACAAGGAAGAAGGCCTGAAGTTTGAGGACGATTGAAGATAAATAACTGAAGATTTAAGATATGAATATATTGATTACTGGCTGCAATGGTCAATTAGGCAACGAAATGCAGTTGCTGGAGAAGGGGTATAACGAGCACCAATGGTACAACACTGATGTTGACGAACTCGACATTACAGACCAATTGGCCGTAGAACAGTTCGTGGCAGAAAACAAGATTGATGGAATTGTGAATTGTGCTGCCTACACGGCAGTGGACAAGGCTGAGAATAATAAAGAAATATGTACTACCCTGAACACTGTGGCACCTGCCTATTTGGCGGCTGCTATCGAAAAACGAAGTGGATGGATAATACAGATCAGTACCGATTATGTCTTCAACGGTACCAGTCATACACCCTATGTTGAGACCGACACGCCTTGTCCCGACAGCGTTTATGGAAGTACTAAACTGGCTGGAGAGCTTGGTGTTCAAAAATTCTGTAAACGGTCAATGATTATTCGTACAGCGTGGCTCTATTCAACATTCGGCAACAATTTTGTGAAGACAATGATTCGGCTTGGCAGTGAAAAAACTGAATTGGGGGTTATTTTCGATCAGATTGGAACACCGACTTATGCTCGTGATTTAGCACGAGTCATCATGACCGCAATCGAACAAGGTGTTAAGCCTGGTGTGTATCATTTTTCCAATGAGGGTGTTATTTCTTGGTACGATTTCACCAAGGCCATCCTTCGTATTGCTGGAATCAAGACATGCCATGTTCGTCCGTTACATACCTCGGAATATCCCACACCCGCTAAGCGCCCAGCTTATTCCGTTCTTGACAAGACAAAAATCAAGCAGGCTTTTAACATTGAAATCCCTTATTGGGAAGAGTCTTTAGCAGATTGTATGAAGGCATTAAATAATAAATAGTTAATTCGAAAATCGTATTTTTTAACAAGGTGAATCAGGAAATAGAACGTAGAAGAACATTTGCGATTATATCGCACCCCGATGCTGGTAAGACCACACTGACCGAGAAGTTCCTTCTTTTTGGTGGACAGATTCAGGTGGCGGGTGCCGTCAAGAATAATAAGATTAAAAAGACTGCGACTTCCGATTGGATGGACATTGAAAAACAGCGCGGAATATCCGTATCCACATCGGTGATGGAGTTCGACTATTCTCCCAATCCCGACGAGGAAGAAGCTGTCGTCTATAAAGTAAATATCCTCGACACTCCTGGTCACCAGGACTTTGCAGAAGACACCTATCGCACATTAACAGCTGTTGATTCCGCCATCATTGTGGTTGACGGAGCCAAAGGTGTGGAAACACAGACGCGCAAACTGATGAACGTCTGCCGGATGCGCAATACCCCGGTTATTATATTCATCAATAAGATGGACCGAGAAGGCCGTGACCCATTTGATTTACTTGACGAACTGGAACAAGAACTTGAAATCAAGGTTCGTCCCCTTTCCTGGCCTATCAACCAAGGTGCAAAATTCAAGGGTGTTTACAATATATATGAGCAGAAGCTTGACCTATTCACACCTGACAAACAGCGAGTGACCGAGAAAGTGGAGGTTGATATCAACGATGCAGCAGTCCTTTCTGATTTCGTAGGCGAACAAAATGCAGAAAAACTTCTCGAAGATCTTGAACTTGTAGACGGAGTTTATCCCGAGTTCGAAGTTGAAACCTACCGTTCTGCTGAAGTGGCACCTGTGTTCTTTGGCTCAGCACTTAATAATTTTGGCGTTCAAGAACTGCTCAATTGTTTCGTAGAGATAGCCCCAAGCCCCAAACCCACGAAGGCAGAAGAGCGCATAGTTGAACCCGAAGAGTCTAAATTCACCGGATTCATCTTCAAGATAACTGCCAATATCGACCCCAATCACCGCTCCTGTATTGCCTTCTGCAAGGTCTGTTCAGGAAAGTTTGTTCGCAATCAGCCCTATCTCCATGTGCGACAGGGGAAAACCGTCCGTTTCTCCTCTCCCACCCAATTCATGGCTCAGCGCAAATCCACTATCGAGGAAGCATGGCCTGGCGATATCGTAGGTCTTCCTGACAATGGCATCTTCAAGATTGGAGACACACTTACCGAAGGAGAACAGCTTCATTTCCGTGGACTTCCCTCTTTCTCACCTGAAATGTTTAAATACATTGAGAATGATGATCCCATGAAGTCTAAGCAACTCCAGAAAGGCATTGATCAGCTGATGGACGAAGGTGTGGCTCAGTTGTTTGTCAACCAGTTCAATGGCCGTAAGATTATTGGTACTGTCGGACAACTCCAGTTTGAGGTTATCCAATATCGTTTAGAGAACGAATACAATGCAAAATGCCGCTGGGAACCTGTCCATCTTTATAAAGCCTGCTGGATTGAGGCCGACGATGAAAAAGAGCTTGAAGCTTTCAAGAAGCGCAAATACCAATATATGGCCAAAGACAAGGAAGGACGCGATGTTTTCCTGGCAGATTCAGGATATGTACTTCAGATGGCTCAGCAAGATTTTGAACACATCCGATTCCACTTCACTTCCGAATTTTAAACAGAGAAAGTAATGAAAGATATTTGCTGCATAGGACACGTCACATTAGACAAGATCATCACACCAGAGAACACATTTTACCAGAACGGTGGAACGTCTTATTATTTCGCATACGGTATCAACCATCTGCCTCACGATGTTTCGTTTCAGATGGTTACTTCCATTGCCCCTAAGGACCGCGAGGCCATTCAGCGTATGCAGGATGCAGGAATCGACGTGCTGGCATTTGACAGTAAGGAAACAGTCTTCTTTGAAAATAAATATGGCAACAACCGCAATGCCCGCTCCCAAAGAGTGCTCGCAAAGAGCGACCCCTTCACCGTGGAGCAGATGCAGGGACTGGAAGCACGAGTTTTCCATCTCGGCACGCTGCTCAGCGACGATTTCTCACCTAAGGTCGTAGAGTGTCTTTCAAGTAAGGGGAAGGTCAGCATCGACGTGCAAGGCTATTTGCGCAAGGTAAGAGACGAGCACGTCTTTGCCTGTGACTGGAAGGACAAAATGGAAGTCTTAGCCATGACAGACATTCTGAAACTCAATGAATATGAGATGGAGGTCATCACTGGCGAGAAGGAACCGCGCCGTGTAGCCAAGATAATTGCATCCTGGGGCGTAAAAGAAGTAGTGCTTACCTTCGGCAGTTACGGTTCACAAATCTACTACGACGGGAAATACTACGACATCCCAGCCTACGAACCACAGCATTGTATCGACGTGACAGGCTGTGGAGACACTTTCTCCACAGGCTATCTCTACTGTCGTGCCAAAGGAATGGATTGCGAAGAGGCTGGCAAGTTTGCAGCAGCCATGTGTACGCTCAAAATTGAGAAGCCAGGTCCTTTCAGTGAGGACATCAGTCGCATTGAGCGTATCATCAAATTAGGTGCAAACTTATAAAATGTTAACTATCCTTACATAAAGAGCCAGTTCTTAATGATTTGCCTGCCTTCGGGTGTCAGAACGCTCTCAGGATGGAACTGGATTCCATGTATATTGTATTCCCGATGGCGAAGGGCCATGATTTGTCCTTCATCGCTTTCCGCCGTTATTTCCAGAACATCGGGGAAATCCTCCTTTGAAACTACCCAAGAATGGTAGCGACCCATTGTTATGCGACGGGGAAGTCCTTCAAAAACGGGATCGTTACCCAATTGAGTTCCTTCTGTGGCTACGCCATGAAAAACATCTGAAAGGTTGGTTAGCTTTCCGCCAAACACTTCACCAATGGCCTGATGGCCCAAACAAACACCGAATATGGGCTTCCGTCCGGCATAGGTACGGATGACATCGAGAAGCAGTCCTGCTTCTGAGGGAATGCCAGGACCAGGTGAGAGTACAATTTTATCGAAGGCTTCGAGTTGCGACAGTTCAAACTGGTCGTTGCGTAGAACGGTAACCTCTGCTCCAAGTTCCTTGATCAGGTGACTCAGATTATAGGTGAACGAGTCATAATTATCTATAATAACGATTTTCATCTTTTGCTTCTTTACTTTTTTCCATTTACCTTTCACATATCCTCAGCCATGAGTATGGCACGACGGAGTGCACCTAATTTATTGTTTACCTCCTGCAATTCATATTCTTCATCACTTTTGGCCACAATGCCGCCACCAGCCTGGAACCAGAGTTCATTGTTGCGGCTGACAAAAGTACGGATTGTAATAGCCTGATTGAGTGAACCATTCATACCGATGTAGCCAATACAACCACCGTAAGCTCCGCGATTATGAGGCTCATACTCTGAAATGAGTTGCATGGCACGCACTTTAGGTGCTCCAGAGAGCGTACCTGCGGGGAAAGTATCAATAAAAGCCTTAATTGGATCTGCTCCTACATCCAATGTACCGCTCACACGACTCACGAGATGAATCACATGAGAGTAATACTGCAGGTCTTTGTAGAAATCAACCTTCACATCATGGCAATTGCGCGACAAATCATTACGAGCCAAATCCACCAACATCACATGTTCGGCATTTTCCTTAGGATCATTACGGAGATACTCTGCTCCTTTTCTATCTGCTTCAGCATCACCCGTACGCTTGGTGGTCCCGGCAATTGGATCTATATAAGCCTTTCTTCCTTCAATTCGGCAGTGTGTCTCAGGGCTTGAACCGAAGATACGGAAGCCACCAAAATCAAAATAGAACAGATAGGGACTGGGATTGATGGAACGCAAAGCACGATAAAGCTTAAAGTCGTCGCCCTCATACTTCTGAATGAAACGACGGGAAAGCACAATCTGGAACACATCACCACGAAGACAATGCTGGATACCGCGGCGGATATTCGCCTTGTGCTCTTCATCTGTCAGCGGTGAGGTGACTTCTCCAACAGGATGGAAACCATAAGGTTTTACATTGCCTTTGTTCATCTGGATAAGAATACGGTCGATGTGCTGCTCAGATTTAACAGTATCCTCCAACTCATCCGATATAGTTACAATGGTCATCTTATTGTTGAAGTGGTCAAAGACAATAATGTCACGATATAGTATATAATACATATCTGGAGCGTCATTCTTCTCCATCGTCTCATCCTTCACAGCAATGTCTTCAAAGTAGCGGACAGCATTAAACGAAGCATATCCATAGAGTCCACAAATATCTGATTTCTCACCAGTTATCTTAAAACGATTCAAGAAATCATTAATGGCATTATCCGAGCGATATTCTTTGTTTACGATATGCCTTTCTATACTTCCGTCAGGAAAAGTCAGGATACTCTCGCCATGGGCAATAGCCACTGAAGCGATAGGATGAATACCAATAAATGAGCGCGAGTTATTGGCGTCGTGATAGTCAGAACTCTCCATCAAGGCTGACTGTGGATAGATGTCACGCAGATGCATATAGACACCCACTGGCGTATAAAGATCGGCCAAAATGGTGCGACTTGAAGTCTTATATGTAAAGGTAATCATAATTCTAAATTATCAGTTCTCAATTAAAACATCCCGTATTCTCCAGCCATTTCTTTGTTTTTCAGATAGGTTTCCACATCCTTGTCGCCTCGACCGCTGACCGTGAGTACCACCACATCATCAGGCTTGAACTGAATCTTGCTTAGTGCTGCTACGGCATGAGCACTCTCGATAGCGGGAATGATTCCTTCCATCCGAGTGAGTTCATAACCGCCACGAATAGCCTCATCGTCATTGATAGCCAACACCTTGGAACGACCTTTCTGGAACATATTGCAATGCATGGGGCCTACGCCGGGATAGTCGAGACCTGCCGAAATGGTGAAAGCCTCCTCAATCTGGCCGTCGGGTGTCTGCATCACAAGCATCTTCGAACCATGCAGGATGCCCACTGTGCCACGATGCATTGTGGCAGCGGTGTAGTCGGTATCCACACCATGTCCACCTGCCTCGGCAAGGACTATCTTCACCCGCTCATCATCCAGATAGTGATAAACTGTACCTGCAGCATTAGAACCGCCACCCACACAGGCCACAAGATAGTCGGGATAGTCGCGGCCAATCTTCTCCAGAAGCTGTTCCTTTAATTCCCTGGAAATAATGCTCTGCATGCGAGCCACAATGTCAGGATAAGGATGCGGTCCCATAGTTGAACCTACGATATAGAATGTGTCTTTAGGATGACAGCACCAGTCGCGGATAGCCTCTGAACAGGCATCAGAGAGCGTCATATTACCTGTACGGACTGGATGAACTTCTGCACCCAGCATCTTCATACGTTCTACATTAGTGTGCTGGCGTTCCACATCTGTGGCACCCATAAACACCTCGCACTTCATATTCATTAACGCACAAACAGTAGCCGTGGCTACCCCGTGCTGACCGGCACCTGTTTCAGCGATAATGCGCGTCTTACCCATTTTCTTGGCCATAAGAATCTGTCCCACGGTGTTATTAATCTTATGGGCACCCGTATGATTCAGGTCCTCACGTTTCAGATATAGCTGACAACCGTATTTCTCACTCATGCGACGAGCATAATATAGCGGTGACGGACGTCCTACATAATCGCGAAGCAGATGCATATACTCCTGCTGAAAATCCTCACTCTCAATAATCGGCAGGTAAGCCTCCTTGAGGTCTTCCACCACCTTATATAATATCTCCGGGACGTATGCGCCGCCAAATTCTCCATAGTAGCCACGCTCGTCTACATAGAAAGACCCACTCTCCTGCCTCTCCCTATAAGGGAGGGGAGTAGATACTCCTTGGGATTGATTATTAGTATTCATTTCTATTTTGTATTTGAATTGTTTCTTATTTATTAAAATGTAATAACTCCCTTCCTATAGAGAGGGCATAGGTTGGTTCTCCTTGCGGAATGCCAAACCTGTCATTGTACAAATCAAATCTCCGTTTTGATTACGCACCTTCATCTCGCAGAAAGGGATTTTGTGGTGATTGAGGGTCTCTACGGCCTCAGCGACCAGATGATCCCCTTCTTTAGCACTCTTCAGAAAGGCGATGCTATTCTCAAGACCGAAAGTCAGGAGCCCGTGACTGTTAGAAACAGCGGCAAAGGCCAGATCTGCCAATGTAAACAAAGCACCACCCTGACATACTCCCCCACCGTTCAGATGGTCTTTCGTGACGGTCATCTCTGCACGGGCATATCCCTCACGGACTTCCGTAAGTTGCATGCCATTCAGTTTGGCAAAACGGTCATTGTTATTCAAAAATTCTATGAGTTTCATGACTTTAATGCTTCATAGAGGTTATCAATTGCCTTTTCGGCATCGCCGTTGGCTTCATTCAACAAAGTCACAAACTTAGAACCGATGATGGCACCCGCAGCATTCTGCTGGGCACTCTCCAATGTCTGTTTGTTTGAGATACCGAAACCTATCATCCGCGGATTACGGAGATTCATCCTATTGATATGGCGGAAATATTCCTGCTTAGCCTCGTCGAAACTCTTCTGTGCACCCGTGATGCTGGCAGAACTGACCATATAGATAAAGCCATCAGTATG
Source organism: uncultured Prevotellaceae bacterium (assembly GCA_902784755.1). Classification (GTDB taxonomy): domain Bacteria; phylum Bacteroidota; class Bacteroidia; order Bacteroidales; family Bacteroidaceae; genus Prevotella. The sequence continues at coordinate 13,269 of CACZVX010000014.1, read as the reverse complement.
GTCATCAATAAAGCGGATACGTTCCTCACTGGTCTCAGGTGTAATCATCATGATGATGCGCAGGTCATACTTATCGGCAATAGGTTTCACCTCATCCATATAATCCTTGAAAGGAAGGTCTGGAATGATAGCACCCGAAGCACCGCACTCCACACACGACTGGCAGAAGCGCTCAATGCCATAATGCATAATTACATTCAGATATCCCATCATCACAAGGGGAATCTTCACCTCATCCTTAATGCTTTTCAATTGTTCAAAGAGATGTGAAAGCGTCTGACCGTTCTTTAAGGCTACAGTTCCCGCACTCTGAATCACAGGACCATCAGCCAAAGGGTCACTAAATGGAATTCCTACTTCAATCATATCGATGCCACGGCGTTCAAGTGTCTTGATCACATCGGCTGTGCTCTCCAATGTGGGGCATCCTGCGCAGAAATAGAGGGAAAGGAGTTTGCGCTCCGTCTCCCGTTGTTCTGCAAATAGTTTATTTATCTTGTTCATGTTGTTATTTTTCCTTTTTACTATTTTACCTTTTCAATGAATGCTCTGAGTTTTTCAATGTCTTTCACGGCAGGAGCAGTTTCGAAACGGCTATTCAAATCGATGCCAGCAAATTGCGGATGCTTGAATTGAAGGACTCTTTCGGCATCTTCAGGTCCGATACCGCCACTGAGCAGGAAAGGAATATCCCCGTCATAGGCTTCAAGCACCGACCAGTCGAATTGCTCACCACTACCACCAACCGTCTTGCACTTCGTGTCGAAAAGAAGCATATCGACAACTCCCTCGTACTCACGCCATCGTTTCACATCATCTTTCTCATGGATACTCAAAGCTTTGATAATCTTGATGTCTGGGGCAATATCTGGAATCAGCGTCCGCTTCAGGTTTTCAATCATCACCACCGACTCGTTTCCGTGAAGCTGCACATAGTCGAGAGAATAGTTATAGACACGGGTCACGATATTCTGCGGCATATCATTGACAAAGACACCTGCTCGTTTTGGCATTCTTAGCTGCTCATTTTGACATTCAGACAAGCTCTCTTTGGCTTTCTTAAGACGCTCCTCCGAGTAGTCGGGGATTATGCCAGCCTGAGCCGATATCATCTTTACAAACCGGGGACTTTCAGGCCAGAAGATAAAGCCTATCATGTCTATTCCTAATTTAGCAACTTCGCGGATATTCTCCGCATCGCGCATACCACAAACTTTAATGATCATATCTTAAGATTTCAAGTTATTTATAAATTCTTTCAAAGCGAGTCCTGGCTGTTCTGTTTTCATAAATGTCTCGCCGATCAAGAAGCCATGGAAGCCAGCATCACGGAGTTCTCCGACTGTCTTGGGATTCGAGATACCACTTTCGCTTACCTTACAAGCATCTTTAGGCAACAGTTCTGCTAACCGATAGGAATTTTGCACATCCGTAATGAATGTACCTAAATTACGGTTGTTGATGCCACACATATCAGGTTCCAATGCCGCATAGTCGAGTTCGTTTTCAGAATGCATCTCCAGCAGAACTTCAAGACTCAGTTCATGGGCAGTCTTCATCAAAGAACGGCATTCATCCAAACGCAAGTCTGCAGCAATGAGCAGCACAGCCGAAGCACCGCAAAGACGTGCCTGAAACAGCTGATATTCATCAATGATGAAATTCTTATATAGGATAGGAAGCGTAACCCCACTCTTACGGGCTGTCCGGATGAAATAGTCATAGCCTCCAAAATACTTCTCATCGGTAAGAATACTAAGAGCCGAAGCTCCGTTCTGCTGATAGCTAAGCGGTATTTCCTCCGCCCTACCCTGTTCCTTAATCCAGCCTTTAGAGGGAGATTTGCGCTTGAACTCTGCAATGATCCCCGTCTCTGACTCCATTAGCGCTTTGCGCATAGAAGTCACAGGACTGGTCATCATCTCATCTACGGCTGTATAGAGAGTCGAAGGCGAAACAGCTTGTTTGAAGCGTTCCACTTCCAAGCGCTTGTGCGCTACAATCTCTTCAAGTACGTCCTTCATCAATCAGTAATTAGTAATGAATAATTAGTAATTATGATTTCCTTTAACTGTTGAACTCCACAAACTTCTTGAATGTTGCGAGTGCTTTTCCACTATCAATCGACTCGCGGGCAATCTCGATACACTCCTCAATGGTCTTTTGTCCTTTTTCTAAAACCTGAATGGCAAAGGCGGCATTGGCCAGTACGATTTCTTTCTGAGCGTTCAAAGCACGGTTCTCGAGCACAGCATCAAAAATCTCCTTTGCTTCCAGTTCGGTAGCACCGCCCTTCAGTTCCTCAGCCGTAGCAATACCGAAACCGAGATCCTTTGGCGAGAAGATACGTTCATAGTGATTGGTTGTCACCTTGAAATCACCCGTCAACGAAATCTCATCGTAACCGTCCATAGAGTTGACTATACCGTAATCAATTCCGATTTTCTGATATACATTATTATAGAGTCGCATCTGATCGAGATTAGCCACACCCAGCAACTGGCACTGAGGTTGTGATGGATTCACGATGGGACCCAACAGATTGAAACAGGTGGGAAACTGAAGTGCCTTACGAATAGGACCCACAAACTTCATGGCACGGGCAAAAAGCTGTGCATGAAGATAGACGATACCTACCTCATTGATACAGCGGTTCAGCTTGTCAATATCGTCAGTAAATTTCACACCGTGATTGGCAATCACATTCGAGGCACCGGAAACAGAGGTGGCTGCATAGTTTCCATGCTTGGCCACCTTGTAACCTGCACCCGCAATGACGAAACAGGAAGTGGTAGAGATATTGAAGGTGTTCTTCTGGTCACCACCCGTTCCCACAACGTCGATGTAGCGGTCACATTCCAACTTTGCAGGAACACCAGTCTCCAGAATACCGTCACGGAGTCCGAGCAGTTCGTCAACGGTGATTCCCCTCATCTGCAAGGCTGTCAGCAACGCGGTAACCTGTTCCATGGGAAATTCACTCTTCGTGATGCCCACCAGAATGTCATGAGTCTCCTGACGGGTCAGTTCTTCATGATTCAGCATTCTGTTCAAAATCTCTTTCATTTCCATAATAATTATTTTATGTTTTTGTTGTTATTGAATATCTTTAATGATAACTGTTCTTTCTTAATTCAAAAAGGCCTGTCGTAAGAACGGCAGGCCTTTTGATATCTCTCTGAAGTATCCACACGGCTGGGTTGCTCACGACTTGTTCAATCTTGAGTTGCGCCACCACCATGCATTGTATACTTTCTTCATTTTTCTTCTTTTTAATTGAATTCGGTTGCAAATTTACACATTTTATTCTAACCGACAAACTTTTTGCAACTTTTTTTATAAAAAACTTTCAATCTATCATCATAACACGAAGTTAGCTATGAATCTTTTAAAAAAAACTTTCACTTTTGTGTAATAAATGAATAGGACATAACGTTACTATAATGTGACTCCAATAAAACAAACAATCATACATTATCATCCGCCTATGCAGCATTTTACTCCCGAAGAACTCAAGCCGTCTGAAAAGACCTTGAACATTATCAGGCAAATCGCCTACACGTATCGCACTTTTATGACCGAAAACGGTGCACGCTCTTATTGCCTGAACTGATTTAGCAGAAAATTCATTATCAATTAAGAAAATGAGTACATTAGTATCTCCGTCACTCCTGGCAGCCAATTTCTTGGATCTCAGGAGTGATGTTGAAATGATTAACAGAAGCGAGGCCGATTGGCTCCACATGGATATTATGGACGGTATGTTCGTCCCTAACATTTCCTTCGGTTTCCCCGTTCTGGAAGCTGTTGCAAAGGTTTGCCAGAAACCTCTCGACGTTCATTATATGATTGAAAAGCCTGAGCGCTATATTGCACAGACGGCCAAGGTGGGCGCCATGATGATGAATGTGCACTATGAAGCCTGCACGCACCTTCACCGCACTATCGAAGAAATCCGTTTGGCTGGTATGAAAGCGGGTGTAACCCTGAATCCGAGTACCCCCGTATGCGTTCTTGAAGACATTATCGGAGATCTTGACATGGTATTGCTGATGAGCGTGAATCCAGGTTTCGGCGGTCAGAAATTCATCGAGAACACCATCCAAAAGGTGCAGCGCCTGCGCAGGTTAATTGAAGAAACCCATTCCCGTGCCCTCATCGAAGTGGATGGAGGCGTACAAGGCGAAACGGCTCCACGTCTGGTCAAGGCAGGTGTTGACGTGTTAGTCAGTGGAAGCTATGTCTTCAAGAGTCCTGATCCCTACAAAACGATACGGGAACTGAAGAGTCTGTAACAATAGATAACATAGAGACGCAGAGACACCGAGAATATATAAAAACTCAGTGTCTCTGCGTCTTTGTGTACTAAAGAAATCAATCCAGCTGCAGATGTACGTTATGCTGCTTGGCCATACGACGCATGTTAAGCACGGCATAGCGCATGCGACCCAGTGAAGTGTTGATGCTAACGCCCGTAGTCTCGGCTATCTCCTTAAACGACATGTCCTGATAGAAACGCATGAAAACCACTTCGCGCTGCGTTGGGGGTAGCAGGTTCATCATTTTCTTAACGTCTGAAAGAATCTGTTCGTTCACGTAGCGGTTCTCCACATTCGTATCAAGCAAGTCTTTCGATGAGAGATTTGAGAGGTCATTTCCTTGGGTTGGTTCAACGATATTCTGTGAACGCTGTTCACGGAAATTATCCATGATTACGTTATGGGCAATACGCATCAGCCAGGCAGAAAACTTGCCTGAAACCGTGTATTTACGCTGGTTAAGCTTTGTAATAACTTTTACGAAAGTCTCCTGGAACACATCCTCAGCCTTATCGTGATCACGAACTACGAACAGGATATACGAGAACAATTTCGACTGGGTACGCTGTAAAAGCAAATCGAACGCCCTATTGTTACCTTCAATGTAAGCCATAGCCAACTCTTCGTCGGTCATGACAGTCAGTTGATCCATTTTTTCTTTACTTTGGTTATTGAAGTAACAATGTTTCGATAAGCAGAATTTATTTAAGTTTTTTACAGTTTCGGCTGCAAAGATAAAGATTCTTTATGATTTCTGCAAATTTTTTGCCGAAAAATTTCAAGTCAACAAAAAAGAGGTTGGTGCAGGACGCATCAACCTCGAGGCGATTTCGTGAATAACGAAATCATAAATAAGATGCCGCAAATATAGAGTGAATAATCGAGAAATGCAAGTTTTTAAACAAAAAAGTTCGTTTTTTAACATTTCACTTAATAAAATAGGTGTAGTTCATATCATAATAATTCCATTTTTCTTCGTATCTTTGCAGCCGATAAACAATCCGCTTAAAAACCTGTATATACAAACAATTTAAAAACAATATGAATTATTTCAAGACACTTCTTGTCGCTTTGTTACTCCCCACCGTGATGAATGCCTCACCCTGGGACACTCAGTACAAGCAAATCGAACAAAGTATCCGCTGTCCGCAGTTCGCTGACCGCACGTTCAACATCACCCGCTATGGTGCTTCCACTAGAGCCACGGCCAAGAAGAACCAGATGGCTATCAACAAGGCCATTACGGCTTGTTCGAAGGCTGGCGGCGGTAAGGTGATTATTCCTGCCGGTGTTTGGAACACGGGAGCCATCACCCTGAAGAGCCACGTGAATCTCGTCATTGAAAAAGATGCCCGCTTGGTATTTGCCTTCGACCGTTCTCTCTATCCTAATGTGCCTACCCGCTGGGAAGGACTCGACTGCTGGAACTACCAGCCGCTTATCTATGCCTATCAGCAGACTGACATCGGACTGACCGGTGAAGGTACCATTGATGGTAACGGATCTGATGAGACATGGTGGCTGATGAGTGGAAAGACACCTAAAAGCCGTGACATTCAGGTTCCCGAGAAACAGCAGAATCCTGGCGGTCGTGCCGACCTGCTGAAATATGCTGAGGACGGCGTTGACATGGACCAGCGCGTGTTTGGTGCCGGTAAGGGTCTTCGCCCACAGCTGGTGAACTTCAACCAGTGCGACGGCATCCTCATCGAGGGTGTCACGATGGTGAATTCGCCTTTTTGGGTGATGCATCCTCTGCTCTCTAAGAACATTATCGTACGCAACGTGAAGGTCTGGAACGAAGGACCTAACGGTGACGGATGCGACCCCGAGAGTTGCGAGAATGTGCTCATCGAAGGCTGTACTTTCCACACAGGCGACGACTGTATCGCTATCAAGAGCGGACGTAATGCCGACGGACGCGCAGGTGCCACAGGCCGCTTTGCCGGTATTCCATCCAAAAACATCATCATCCGCAACTGCGTGATGGAAGACGGACACGGTGGCGTGGTTATCGGAAGTGAGATTTCCGGCGGTTGCCAGAATGTGTTTGCAGAGAACTGCCAGATGGATTCGCCTAATCTGGACCGTGTGCTCCGCATCAAGACCAATTCCTGCCGTGGTGGTATCATTGAGAACATCAACATGCGCAATATCACCGTGGGCCAGTGTAAGGAAGCTGTACTCAAGATCAATACCGATTATGAGCCCAAAGAGATTTGCTGCCGTGGTTTCTACCCCACCGTTCGCAACGTGACCATGGAGAACGTAACATGCCAGAAGTCAAAGTATGGTGTGATGATTGTTGGCTATGAGGCTGATTCTCTGGCTTATACCGTTAATAACATCTATGTAAACAACTGTAAGTTCGAGGGTGTCTATGGCAAGCCCTATTACCTCACAGGTAAGGCGCAGGATGTTCACTTCGACAACCTGATGATTAACGGAAACCTCATCCTCACCGACAAGCCCTACAAGCGCTACTCAGAGTGGATGACTCATTCCGAGATGACGCGTGTGCCCGATGTGACCTATCTCGACTTCGCTAAGAAGCCCCGCTGGAGTTACACCGTGGGTACGGAAATGGGCGCCATGCTCGATACTTATAAAGCATACAACGACCAAAGCATCTACAACTGGCTGAAAGAATATCCCGCTAAGATGATTGACGAGAACGGACAGGGCGCTGGCTATAAGTATGAAGACTTTAACCTTGACAATGTACGTCCCGGTAAAGTGCTGCTTGCCATGTATAAGCTCAATCCTGTGGAAAAGGATCTCAAACTATTGCAGACCCTCTTCAAACAGCTGCAGAACCAGCCACGCACTAAGGAAGGCGTGTTCTGGCACAAGGCTATCTATGCCAATCAGGTTTGGCTCGACGGTATCTTCATGGGACTCCCCTTCTACACCGAAGCTGCTCCTATGATGCTCAAGCCTAAGAAGGTTAAGAAGACGTACGAGGACATCATCGACCAGATTGTAAAGACCGATAAGCGCACCTACGACGAGAAGACCGGACTGTGGAAACACGCATGGGATGAGACCCACACTGCCTTCTGGGCTGACAAGGAGACGGGTAAGTCTAAGCACACTTGGGCACGCGCCATGGGTTGGTACGTGATGGCTATGGTGGAGGTTCTCGACAATCTACCCGAGGATCATGCCCGCCGTGGTGAAGTCATCGACGTGTTCAAGCGCGCCATGACTGCTCTGGTGAAGCATCAGGACCAAAAGACGGGTGTTTGGTATGACGTGCTCGACGTGAAAGACCCTCGTAACTATCTGGAGTCCACCGCTTCTTCCATGTTTGCCTACACTTTGCTGAAGGGAGCCCGCAAGGGTTATCTCGACGACAGTTTCCGTCAGGCTGGTATCAAGGCCTTCAATGGCATCATCAACGAGTTCATCCGTGTGAATCCAGACAAGACCATCTCCCTCACCCGCTGTTGCGAGGTCAGTGGCCTCGGTCCTGCCCCCGGTCCATTTGTGGAGAAGCCTAACTTCCGCCGCGATGGTTCTTTCGACTACTACATGAGCGAACCTATCCGCGATAACGACGGTAAGGGCGTAGGTCCCTTCATCTGGGCTGCCCTCGAAATGGAAATGCTCGGCTATACTACCGATTAAATGCTCTAATGTCCTTAGGGTCCTTAAAGACCTTAAAGACCCTAAGGATGTTAACAATCACCTATAAAAGCAAATTATGAAAAAGATTGTTTTATTATTGCTCACGGCTGTCCTCTTCTCCAATATAGTAGCTTTTGCCGATGACAGTACCACGCCAACCGATCAGCTCAATGCACCTTTCGGTTGGACTAACTGTAAGTCGCTCACCACTGGCGATGATTACACAACTACTGGTGGCAACAATGGCACCAGAACTATCACGCTGAAAAGTACAGGATCAGACCAGAAAGCTGCTATCCAGAACGCTATCAAGCAGAATGATATCGTTATCCTCGATGGTTCCAATGGAGACTTCATTGTGGCATCACCTGTAAGTTTCGGTGGTTATTCCAATCGAACAGTGGTTGGTATCAACGGAGCCCGCCTCTGTACCCAGTTTTATCTAACAGACGAAATGAAGGCCGCACTCGATAAAGCTAATGTGAAGAGCCTGTCTTCATCAAGTGGTACTGGCGGAAACCTCTCCAATGGTCAGTATGTTAGTGAAAAACGCGAACAAGTAACCCGCCAGACACTTATTGACCTCACTGGCGACAGCAATGAAAGCCTCAGAAATGCAGGCATCTTCAAAATCAGTGGAGGTAGCAATATCATCATCCGTAATTTGAAATTCGTTGGGCCTGGCCCTTGCGATGTTGGCGGACAAGACCTGATTACATGCACGGAAACCACTCATCTGTGGGTGGACCACTGTGAGTTTACTGATGGTCAGGACGGCAACTTCGACATTACGCAAAGTGCTAATTACGTAACGGTCTCCTGGTGCACTTTCGGCTATACCGAGCGTGCCTATGACCACATGAACACCAATCTGGTAGGTTCAAGCGACAGCGAGGATAAAAACACGCTGAACGTCACTTTTGCCTACAACATCTGGGGACCTGGCTGCAACCAGCGTATGCCGATGGCACGTGCAGGAAACATTCACCTGCTCAACAACTATTATAACTGTGCCGGTGCCTCAGCTACGGTGAATCCCCGCAAGAACAGCGAATTCCTCATCGAGGGTAACTATTTCGAGACGGGTGTAACCAAGGTCTTCTCACAAAGCGGAGCCATTGCCTGGCAGTTCAAGGACAACACCTATAAAAGTGCCTCGCAGCCTAGCGGTTCTGGCACAGTAACCATGCCCTACAGCTATACCGCTCTACCTTCAACGGATGTGCCAGCTCTGCTTACTTCTGCCACAGGTGCTGGAGCCACGCTGACAGATCCTCTGGCTATCGGAACGACGGGCATCAATGCTCCCTTCGCTTCACCCAATGGTGAAAACAGCACCATCTACAATCTTTCAGGTCAGAAAGTGAACAGCAATTATCGCGGCATCGTCATCAAGAATGAGCGCAAATACATTCAAAGATAAGAATTATGAAAAAGATTGTTTTAATGCTATTTGCAGCCGTATGTTCATACACAACGGCCTTTGCCGATGACGCGCCAGCATTCCCCGGAGCCGAAGGTCACGGACGTTATGTGACGGGTGGACGCGGCGGTACCGTTGTACATGTTACCAACCTGAATGATTCTGGAACAGGTTCTTTCCGTCAGGCTGTAAGCGGTAGCAACCGCATCGTGGTGTTCGACGTGGCTGGCGTTATCGCCCTGAAATCTGACCTCACCATCAAAGGCAATGTCACAATATTAGGACAAACCGCACCTTCACCCGGAATCACACTCCGCTACTATACGGTACGCCCCAATGGTAACAATATCATCATGCGCTTTATCAGAATCCGGCGCGGAGAGGAAAAGAACGTAAACGACGGAGCCGATGCCACATGGTGCCGCAATTTCACAGGCATCATCCTCGACCACTGCTCCTTCTCATGGAGCATTGATGAAGTGGCATCGTTCTACGATAACAACAACTTCACTATGCAGTGGTGCACACTCGGTGAAAGCCTCAACAATGCCGGACATGGTAAGGGTGCCCACGGCTACGGAGGCATTTGGGGTGGAAAACTCGCTTCCTTTCATCACAACCTCATCTGCCATGTCAACAACCGTTCCCCACGTTTCAACGGAGCACGCTACAACTGGACGGGCTACACATCCAACAAACTCTACAGCCAGTATCAGTGGAAAAACACCGTGCAGGCTGAAAACGTAGATTTCCGCAACTGTGTGGTCTATAACTGCGGCAATGGATGCTATGGCGGCCCTGGCGGTGGACAGATCAACATTGTGAACAACTATTACAAGACAGGCCCCGCTGCCACTACCAACCGTATCACAACAGCCTCCGTGGCTAACAGCACGAGTGCAAAAGATTACGAATGGTGCTGGACCATGTTCAGCCGTTATTACATCAGCGGTAACCAGTTGAACAACACCGCAAATGCAGGTTGGAACTACGTAAACTACGACAGTGGCTCCTATACCTTCAACGGCGAACATTACACTCCCGACCCCAATCACTATTATGGAGACGACGTCACCTATGTCAAGAATACAGCAGGCACCGACTGCGTAAGCATGGTGCTCACAGAACCTGCCCCCATTGGCGAGATTACAACCCACACGGCAGCCATGGCATACGACAAGGTTCTGCAATATGCAGGAGCCTCACTCTATCCTGACGACGTGGATACCCGTTATTTCGATGAAGCCAAGAACGGCATCGCTACCTATAAAGGTTCCGTGACGGGCAAAGCAGGCCGTATCGACCTCGTCAGCGACGTGAACGGCTACACCGAGGAAACTTTCGGTACCGGCAGCCGCCCTGATGGATTCGACACCGACAACGACGGTATGCCCGACGCTTGGGAGACCGCCAACGGACTGAACCCTAACGATGCCAGCGATGCAAAGACCTATACCCTTGACTCAAAAGGCTGGTACACGAACATTGAGGTTTATGCCAACTCACTTGTGGAGGACATCATGAAGGCAGGAAATGCCGATGCTGAAAGCAGCGTTAACGAATACTACCCTGCCATCGCATCAAGCATCGAGAACACCCGAAACAGTCTCGTTAGCAAAATCGAGTATTTCTCCGTTGACGGCCGTCAACTCGACACGCCACAAAGTGGTATCAGCATCCGCAAGACCACACTCAGCAACGGGAAGACCATCACCGACAAAGTGATCAAAAAATAACAAGCCCGCCAGCGGCTTACTTCACCTTATGCGAACCCAATGATCATTTTGGTCATGGGTGCGCATTACTTTAATTATGTTTTATACGCCACACGCGCTCGCATGAGAAATTAGTTTTTTTGCTATCACGGCTATCACTAAAGCCTATGACGCAACTCACACATATTCAGTATATTACAAATCCAGTGATAGCAGTGATAGCAAATACAGGAAAAAATTTATCCTATAAGCGCCCTCGCCCATTCCCCTAAAACTTTCCGCAAAAATATTCCCCGATAAATTGCACGGTTCAAATAAAATGTATATCTTTGCAACAAGATTAAAAACATAAAGTATAACTTATTAAACAGAATTATTATGAACAAATTTTTACGCTATTCATTAGTATGCTTATTCGCAATACTTTGCGGAAACACTTTTGCCCAAACGGCAGTTTGGGAAGAAGACTGGTCTAATTATGCCGAATTGGTCAAGAAAGACCTGACCAACAAAATCCCAGGCTATTCTTTTACAGGTACAATTTATAAAGATGGCTCATACAATGGTGGCACAGGTTTGTATGCAGAGTCTAGTGCAGGCGGAGATGCCCCTGAGTTGTTAGTTGCTAAAAACAATGGTAGTTTCACATCCGAGATTTCGCTTGGTAGCGTTTCAGGCGAACTTACCCTTTCGTTCAAATGCAACAAAAACTTTATTGAAGTAACTGCAGAAGGTGCTACAGTGGGCGAACTGACTCAATCAGGTAACGACTATAGTTGCACCATTACCCCATCTGCATCCGCCATCAAATTGACATTTACCAACACGAAGAGTACAAACTGCCGCGTAGATAACTTCAAATTGATAGCCGGTAAACCAGCTACGTTGCCTGCAGGCCTGTCATGGGGCACTTCAAGCAGAACCGTTACCATCGGTGAGGAAAACACCTTCCCCACTCTAACGAACGACAACAACCTTCCCGTCACTTATAGCAGTTCCGACCAAAGCGTAGCTACCATCAATGCCAACGGCGAAATCACGCTGGTTGCCGCTGGTAAGACCACCATTACTGCAACATTTGCCGGAAACAGCGAATTTGATGCAGGCGACGCTTCTTATGAACTAACCGTAAAGGAGAAGACCGTTATTACTGAAGTTACCGTGGCCCAGGCACTTGAGAAGATAAACGCCCTTGGAACAGAAGCAACTGCGTACGTTGACAACAAGGCTGTATTCCAGGTGAAAGGTTACGTTGTAGGTACTCCCGATTGGCAGCGCAACCCCAAACAAGACAACGCACTTTATGGCAACGTTGAATTCAAGATTGCTGATGAGAAAGGCGGATCAAACACACTCACCGTTTATCATTGCAACAACCTCAATAACGCAAAATATACCGAAGAAACCATCAATAACTTTAAGGAAGGCGACCTCGTAGTTGTTGAGGGTGTTCTCCAAGTGTATGTAAAAAACGGAGTTGGAACTCCAGAAATTTCAAGTTGCCATCTTGTCAGCATCAACGGTGAAACTTCCAATGTTAATATGATTTCTGTTGCCATTGACGCCAACGCTCCCGCCTTCAACCTGGCCGGTCAGCGCGTGAAGAACGGCTTCAAGGGCATTGTTATCCAGAATGGCAAAAAAATCGTCAAGTAATACTTGAATTTGCAGATTCACAGCATCCCCTCCCGTAAAAAGGAGGGGATTTTTGTTGCATATATGCCGATTGGGAGAGTAATTACACTTCAATTCGGGCATATTTTAAAATGCCTATTGTTTAAATGCCATAGAAGCAATGTAAGAACGCCATAGAAGCAATGTAAGAATGCCATAGAAGCAATGTAAGAATGGCGCAGAAGCAAAGTAAGAATGGCGTAGAAGCAAAGTAATAATGCCATAGATACAGAGCTCTACTCATCACTCATCACTTTTAAATCACTTATCACTTAAAAAAAACCTCAACACTTCACCAAAACGCCTGGAATCCCTTTGTATAAAGGGAATGCCGGAGGTGAGGTGTTGTCTCAACACTCCACCAACATCTCACCAACACCTCACCTACGCCTCCCTATCGTCATAGTCGTTCTTTTTCGTTTTCGTCTTGGCTTTCGTTTACGTTTTCGTTTAACGTCATCGTTCCATCTTTCATCATCCATCATACATCTTCCATAAAAAAACGTCA